>JAUNJL010000073.1:2698-11890 GCA_030533315.1 Eubacteriales bacterium | reverse complement strand
TCTCGGCGATCTGGGTGATTGGAAGCATTTCGCATTCCTGTGCAATTTCGATGTCGCTTTTGAATCCCATAACAATCTCCTTTCTTCTCCTGAAACGGCCCTGTCCGATAAAAAAATAAAAGGGCAGCATCTGATAAGATCAAACACTGCCCAGACGGTCGGCCAAATACGACCTTTTGTCCCGCACGTGGTGAACTCCACTGCTCCGTCAGCGAGACAAAAGCGCTTTTGTTGATGAGCACACTTTAGCACAGGAAGAGAAGATTGTCAATATTTTATCAAGAAAAATCATGGAGATTTAAAAAAAACCGGTTGAAATCTCACCGGAAATGGTGGTGAAAAAATGCTGCGGCCGGGTGTGATCTGGGCGTAGGGATCCCTTTGCTGGGGGACTGTATTTTGGTTTTTGGGAAGGGTTATAAAAATTTTATAATTAGAACCGTTGCCATATGGTGGAAGTGTGATAAAATATGTTTAACGAGAACACCCACGGAAAGGTCAGTAAGGTATGAATCGAGCAGAATTTTTAGAAATTTTAAGAGAACAGCTGTCCGGACAGATGCACGAGGGGAAGATGGCGGCGCATCTCCGTTATTATGAGGATTACATTCAGTCTCAGGTGCAGAAGGGGATCCGGGAGGAGGACGTGCTTCAGGGGCTGGGAGATCCCAGGCTGATCGCGAAGACCCTGATCGACCGGGAGGGGGACAGCCTGGGAGGCAATTATGAGGAGTACAGCTCTGGGGGCGGCTATGACGGCGGCCAGTACCAGGAGTCTGGGGTGAAGCGTACCCACAGGCTGGATCTCACCACCTGGTATGGAAAGCTGATGGTGATCGTGGCGGCGGCGGTGCTGATCCTTCTTATGGTCACGGTGATCGGCGCAGTGCTTCCGTTTTTTCTGATCTTGTTTGCGATCTTGTTCCTGATATCCTACATCAAGAAGCGCAGGCCCTGAAGAAATGACCCCAAAATAGAAAAATATCACAATAAATACGAATCTCCAGCGGAAGAATCCCTGGAGATTTTGTTTGTTTTGGCTAGTTTTCACAAAAAAATGGTTATGATTTTGTGAATAATAAAGGGAGAAACAACTTGTATGTATGTGCATACAAGTTGTAACCTATACGTAGACGGAAGATGGCAGAGTGAGGGAGATTACCAGAATGGAAGCAGGAAAACCCAAATACTACACCTTGATGGAAGAGATCAGAGGAGACATCCTTTCGGGGAAGATTCGCCCGGGAGAGCGGCTTCCGTCGGAGAATCAGCTGACGGCCCGGTATGCCTTGAGCCGCCATACGGTGCGCAAGGCCTTGGCCATGCTGGAGCAGGAGGGCTATGTGGAGGCCTTCCATGGAAAGGGAACCTTCTGCTCCGAGAGCGTCCGGAGCATCCGAAGGTCCGGGAATATTGCAGTTGTCACCACCTACATTACGGACTATATTTTTCCGCGGCTGATCCAGGGGATGGACAATGTCCTTTCGGAGAAGGGCTACAGCATCATTCTGAAAAATACGGGGAACAGCCGGCAGAAGGAGGCCAGATATTTGGAGGATCTTCTCCAGAAGGACATTGACGGTCTGATCATAGAGCCCAGTAAGAGCCAGCTTTCCTGCCGCCACAGAGGCCTGTACCAAAGTCTGGACAAGCTTCGGATTCCTTATGTTTTTATCCAGGGGATCTATACGGAGATGCAGGATCGGCCCCACATTCTGATGGACGATGTGAAGGGGGGATATCTGGTGACCAGATATCTTCTGGAGCTGGGTCATAAGAGGATCGCGGGCTTTTTCAAGGCGGACGACATTCAGGGGATTCGCAGGCACAAGGGGTATGTGCAGGCTCTTCAGGAGTGGGGGATGGCCTATGATCCGGATCAGGTGTTTTGGTTCCACACGGAGGACCGGAAGTCGAAGCCCATGATGACCGTCCAGGATATGGCAGGACGGCACAGGCTTCCTCAGGGGATCGTGTGCTACAATGACCAGATTGCCGTCCAGGTGATCGACGCCCTGGAGGAGCTGGGACTGAGAGTGCCGGAGGATGTTTCTGTGACAGGTTACGACGATTCCCTGTATGCCCGCAGGGGCAGCGGGATCACCACCATACTCCATCCTCAGGAGCGGATGGGAGAGATGGCGGCAGAGCTGATTCTGGAAAAGATCGGTGGGATCCGGGAGGAGGACAGCCGGATCAAGAGAGAGATCCAGCCGGAGCTGATCATCCGGGGCTCCTGCCGCCAGAGATAAAAGGGCCAAAAATATTTTTTTATAGATTTACCACAGGTTACAAAACACTTTACCATAAATTATGTAAGGAGGATTTTCAAATGAAGACAGGCAGAAATTACAAATTCTGGTTTTGCACGGGCTCTCAGGATCTTTACGGCGACGAGTGCCTCCGCAAGGTTGCAGAGCATTCCCGGATCATTGTGGAGGAGCTGAACAGATCCGGTATGCTTCCCTTTGAGGTGGTTTGGAAGCCGACCCTGATCACCAATGAGGTGATCCGTAAGACCTTTAACGAGGCGAATGCCGATGAGGACTGCGCAGGCGTGATCACCTGGATGCATACCTTCTCTCCGGCAAAATCCTGGATTTTGGGTCTGAAGGAGTACCGCAAGCCTCTTTGCCATTTACATACACAGTTCAATGAAGAGATTCCTTATGACACCATCGACATGGATTTTATGAATGAGAATCAGTCTGCCCACGGCGGGCGGGAGTATGGCCACATCGTTTCCCGTATGGGAATCGAGCGCAAGGTGATCGTAGGTCACTGGGCCGACAAGAGGGTGCAGGAGAGACTGGCTTCCTGGATGCGCACCGCCATCGGTATCATGGAGAGCAGCCACATCCGGGTTTGCCGCGTTGCTGACAATATGAGAAACGTGGCCGTTACCGAGGGTGATAAGGTGGAGGCTCAGATCAAGTTTGGCTGGGAGGTTGACGCTTATCCGGTCAATGAGATCGCAGAGTATGTGCAGGACGTGAAGGCGGGCGAGATCAGTGCGCTGGTTGAGGAATACTACAGCAAGTACGATCTGATCCTGGACGGCAGGGATCCGGAGGAGTTCAGGCGCCACGTTGCGGTCCAGGCAGGTATCGAGATCGGTTTTGAGAAATTCCTGGAGGAGAAGGATTATCAGGCCATCGTGACTCATTTCGGTGATCTGGGGGCCCTTCAGCAGCTTCCCGGCCTTGCCATTCAGAGACTGATGGAGAAGGGATATGGCTTCGGTGCGGAGGGTGACTGGAAGACGGCCGCCATGGTCCGCCTGATGAAGATCATGTCCTCTGGCATCAAGGACGCAAAGGGTACCTCCATGATGGAGGATTACACCTACAACCTGGTTCCCGGGAAGAATGGGATCCTTCAGTCCCACATGATGGAGGTTTGCCCGTCGGTTGCCGATGGAAAACCGGCGATCCGGGTGTGCCCGCTGTCCATGGGAGACCGGGAGGATCCGGCGAGACTGGTATTTACCGCCAAGTCCGGCCCCGGGGTGGCAACCTCCCTCATTGACCTGGGAGACCGTTTCCGTCTGATCATCAACGATGTGGACTGCAAGAAGGTGGAGAAGCCCATGCCCATGCTTCCCGTGGGAAGCGCTTTCTGGACTCCCCAGCCGGATCTGGTGACAGGGGCGGAGGCATGGATCCTGGCAGGCGGCGCACATCACACGGCCTTTTCTTATGATCTGACCGCAGAGCAGATGGGAGACTGGGCAGCTGCCATGGGGATCGAGGCTGTGTTCATTGACAAGGATACCACCATCCGCAGCTTCAAGAACGAGCTGAGATGGAATGAGATCGCCTTCCGGAAATAGGGAGGGCCGTCCCGGATCTTTGCCGGGACCATCGGGCATTTTTCGCTGGGGACTTCTTTTGACAGGCTGTCCCGGCGGAAGGCCGTTTGGAATAGCGGAAACGATGACAGGATAAAGTCCCAACGGGCGGTTGGGCACGGATCCGGTGTTTAGAGATTAGGAGGATTTTACATGGGCGTATCAGCAAAGGAAGCCATATTAAGCGGGAAAACCGCACTGGGCATTGAGTTTGGATCCACCAGGATCAAGGCCGTTCTCGTGAATGAGAACAACGAGCCGATCGCATCTGGAAGCCATGAATGGGAGAACCGTTATGAAAACGGTGTGTGGACCTACAGTCTAGAGGATATCTGGACCGGCATCCAGGACTGCTACCGGGATATGGCGGCGGACGTAAAAAAGAAATACGATGTGGAGTTTACCACCACAGGTGCGATGGGGATCAGCGCCATGATGCACGGCTACATGCCTTTTAACAAGGAGGGAGAGCTTCTGGTTCCCTTCCGTACCTGGAGAAACAACATCACCGGCGAGGCCAGTGAGAAGCTATCCGCCCTGTTTCAGTACAACATTCCTCAGAGATGGAGCATTGCACATCTGTACCAGGCCATCCTGAACGGGGAGGAGCACGTAAAGGATATCGACTATATCGCTACGCTGGAGGCCTACGTTCACTGGAAGCTGACCGGGGAAAGGGTGCTGGGAGTGGGAGACGCCGCCGGTATGTTCCCGCTGGACAGCGAGACGAAGGATTATGATGAGAGGATGCTGGATCAGTTTGATGAGCTGGCTGCTCCCTATGGATTTTCCTGGAAGCTGCGGGATATCCTTCCCAAGTCTCTCCTTGCAGGGGAGGCCGCAGGCACTTTGACCCAGGAGGGGGCGAAGCTGCTGGATCCCACCGGGAAGCTGCAGGCTGGCATTCCCATGTGTCCGCCGGAGGGGGATGCGGGGACGGGCATGGTGGCCACCAACAGCGTGGCCCAGCGCACGGGAAATGTGTCCGCGGGAACCTCCGTGTTTGCTTCCATCGTTTTGGAGAAGGGTCTGTCCGCTCCCTACAGCGAGATCGACATGGTGGCGACTCCCTCCGGACATCCGGTCGCCATGGCCCATTCCAACAACTGTACCTCCGATTTAAATGCCTGGGTTGGCATTTTCCGTGAATTTACGGAGGCCATGGGGATCGAGGCGGACATGAACAAGCTGTTTGGAACCCTTTACCGCAAGGCCATGGAGGGAGACGTGGACGGCGGCGGGCTGTTGTCCTACTGCTATTTTTCCGGCGAGCATATGACTGGCTTTGAGGAAGGGCGTCCCTTGTTCGTCCGCTCTCCGGAGAGCCGGTTTAATCTGGCAAACTTTATGAGGACAAACCTTTATACCTGTCTTGGCGCCATGCGGGTGGGCCTTGACATCCTCTTCAAGAAGGAAGGGGTGAAGGTGGACCGTCTTTTGGGCCATGGCGGGCTCTTTAAGACGAAGGGCGTGGGGCAGCAGATTCTTGCGGATTCTGTGAACGCACCTGTCTCCGTGATGGAGACGGCCGGTGAGGGCGGTGCGTGGGGGATCGCCGTTCTCGCCTCCTACCTGATCAACAAGGATGAGGATGAGGCTCTGGATCACTTCCTGGATGAAAAGGTATTTGCCGGAAACGAGGGAAGTACCCTGGAGCCCGATCCGGCAGGGGTCCAGGGCTTCAACCGGTTTATGGAGAGATACCTGAAGGGTCTTTCCATCGAGAAGGCTGCGGTAGAAGCAAAGATCTGGTAAGGATCGCACTGCTGTAAAAGTGCGGCAAGAAGAAAACAAAAAGCTCTTTTCCACGGGATTCGGTGGAAAAGAGCTTTTTTTGATCAGAGGCGGGGAGCCTTATGAGATCGGTGCCTCCTCTGTGTAGGCTTCCTCATAGTAGGCAGGCTCTGCCCCGCCGGACATCAGGTCCTCCAGGAAGGATTGGGGCATTCCAGCTGCCGTCAGGTTTTCCATGATGGTGTCCGGGTGCATGTCCTCCTGGAAAGCGGCGAGACCTTCCTCGGTGCTGGTGTCATAAACCTTGTCGAGGGTGTCAAAATCCACAAATTCCACGGATCCAGAGCCGGAGGTGGAGCTGATGGACAGGGTGGCCATGGGGGCCTGGGAGCTGGTTAGGGTGAGCGCACAAAAAGCATCGGTCTGATCACCGGAGAGTACAGCGCTGAATCCAAAGGAGCCGAGGGAGGCGTAGGCTTCTTCTCCGATGCCTGGAAGGAGGCGGAACTCGTAGGTGCCGCTGAAAGCGCCCTCCTCCATGGCCTGGGCGTCATAATCCGCCACGTCCACGGATGCCACAGCCTGCCCGTTGTAGGAGAACTCATAGGTTCCCTTTAATTTTTGGCCGGCGGTCACGCCGGTTCCAGAAATCTCGAAGATCTGATCGTCGGTGTTGAGCTGGAGATAGCAGCCGCTGGCATCTCCAGCAGAGGGGGCCTTCCAGGTGATGAGGGGAACCTCCCCTTCGCCGTCATTCATCGAAAACTGGCGTCCAACGATCTGCTCCTGGGCATCCAGCCATATTTTGGAGGCGATATAGGGGCCGTCCTCTGTGTTGTTTTCTGCCAGTGAGGCTCTCAGCGAATCGATCTGCTCCAAAAAACCATCGTAGCTGATGCCGGACTGGGGACTTAAGGCTTCCAGACCCTGGATGAAGGCTTTCAGCTCCTCGTCCTTTGAGGCGGCGGAGAGGATTTCATCGGATGCGGCAGAGGCCTCCTCCTGGGTGAGGGTGGCGTCCAGGGTCGTGCATTCCTGGCTGATGTGTTCCACGGTCAGGCTGTCCGTCCCGCTTTCCGTCTCCTGAGTATGGTCGATGAGGATGGAGGCGTAGCGGTCCAGTATGGTGTTCAACGCCTCCGGCTTAGGCAGAAATTCGTTCAGACGGGGGAGGGCTTTCATATAATCGGACAGGAAGGCCTGCGTCTGAAGGGCGAAGAGCATCTCATCCTCTGAGACATCCTCATGGGAATCCATGGCGGACTCCGTTTCTTCTATCTGGCCCATGGTCTGCTCCATGGTACTTTTTAGATAGCCGTCTGCCAGCTGGGGGATCCGCACGTAGGTATCCAGGGTCTCAGAATCCAGATAGATCTCCATGGTGCAGATTTTTGAGCCGTTTAAGAGGAAGTCCATGGTTTCCGCCAGCTGGCTGTCGTCAAAGCCCACGTCAGCGGAAATAGAGAGATCGTTCAGCCAGGAAACATCGTGTGGGGTCATAAAGCCCAGGAAAGATCTGCCGGCGTCGTGGAGCTCCAGGGACATCTCGGTCATGGCAGTGGTGGGGTAGTTGGAATACTGCTGGGAATAGTTGGAGATAAAGGCTTCCAGCGTTTTTGCCAGGGCAGCCTTTTCCGCTTCCTGATAGGAGGGAGCGGCCTGTGCGCCAACGGGGGCAGACAGTCCCATGATGGCGGTGAGAAGTAGTGCGGTTACCTTGCCTTTTTTCATAAAATTCCTCCTGCACCGGAATGCTCCGGTTTTCTTAAAGCTGTTGGTTGATTGGCAATACGCCCGGTAAAGAGGCGCCTCTTTATAATCTGAATTTTATTATATAATTGTTTGATTGTCAAACCGCAAGCTTGATTTGTTTCTATTGTTTCTATTGGCGGGTACCTGCGAACAGAAGGGGATCTGGTTCATAAACAATGGGAAACGCGGCCGAAATCGGGGGTGAAGACCTCTGCCGGCCTGCCTGTTTTCCATAAATGAAAATGGCGGGAGGGCCGCAGGGCGCAGCGGAGAATGACCTTGGAGCCGGCGCCTTGTGAAGGGCGCTTTTGGACAGTGAAAGGCCCGGTAGGGGAGCTACCGGGCCTCTCGAGGGGAGTATAAATAATTAAATAAGGGGTTATGTAAAAAAAATTTTTGAAGGGTAAATTCTTTTTACAGGAATGATTATAATATAAATTGGAAAAAAAAGCAATATCTTTTGATGAATATTCCTCCTACTTTTGGAGATACTGAACAAAGTAACGAAATGATATCGCATTAGGAGGGATTTTCAAATGGCAAAAAACTACGAATCTGAAAGCAAGAACTACAAAAATTCCACATCCAGCAACAGCTACGGAAAGAACAGCGGCAAAAATGCCTCAGATTCTCAGAACTGCGGAAGCAATTCCACTTCTTCAAAAAACACCTATAATAAGAACAAAACAACAAGCTCCTATGAGTCGGAGGAAAACAGCTCCTCCAAATATTAAGGAGCCAAAGGTAAGAGGCGGTTGGCCTCCACTGCACGGAGGACAGATAAAAAAGGCGCAGGGGTTTCTCTCCTGCGCTTTTCATATGATATAGAAAGAGGAAAAAAAGGAGTTCTTATGTTTCAGGTGGAGACCATTTCCCCAAAGATGCTGGATTATTATGTGGGCCGGGGCGACGCCATGATCATAGATCTGAGAAACAGGGAAGAATACCAGGTCAGTCATGTGAAGGGAGCAGTCAATATTCCTTACGGGGAATTGGAAAGGGATCATGGATTTCCCCAGGGAAAGCTTTTGGTCCTTTACTGTGACAGAGGCGGCGCCAGCATAAAGGCGGCCAAGTATCTTGCCCGGATGGGGTACGGAACCCGGTCGGTGATCGGAGGTTTTACCGCATATCGTGGAAGAAACCTTGTAATTTCCGGCCAACCATGATAAGGTAGGGAATGAAAAAAAGAGAATGTCAAAGAGGACGGCGGGCAGAGAAGGGATACCGGGATGCCTGGAGGGAGAGTCTTTATGAAGTACATGTTTGCATCGGATATCCACGGCTCCGCTTATTTTTGCGGAAAAATGGCGGAGGCATATCAAAAGGAAGGGGCGGAGCGCCTGGTACTGCTGGGCGATCTGCTCTATCATGGTCCCAGGAATGACCTTCCCAGGGAGTACGCTCCCAAGAAGGTCATTTCCATGCTGAATGACCTGAAGGATCAGATCTATGCCGTGCGGGGGAATTGTGAGGCGGAGGTGGACCAGATGGTCCTGGAGTTTCCGGTGATGGCGGACTATGCGGTCCTGGTTTTGGGAGGGACGTGCTTTTACGCCACACACGGCCATATTTTCCACAAGGACAACCTGCCGCCCATGAGGGAGGGGGACGTTTTGATCCATGGTCATACTCATGTGTGGAAGGCGGAAAGGCTGGGGAGCCTTTATTGGCTGAATCCGGGATCCGTTTCCATACCCAAGGAGGGAAATCCGCCTACCTATGGTCTTTTTACCTGGGAGGAGGGAGCCAAAGCAGGGAGGCGGTTCGAGATCAAGGATCTGGAAGGCAACGTGATAAAAAGTCTGGAGCTTTAAAAGAAAAGAAAAAAACAGTGGGCAGGAAAGAGGAAACCC
>JAUNJL010000073.1:0-2598 GCA_030533315.1 Eubacteriales bacterium | reverse complement strand
AGTATATAGGGCAGGAAAGAGGAAATATATGGAGCGATGGGAATTGATTGCACCTTGCCATTTTGGGCTGGAGGCGGTGCTGAAACGGGAGATTTTGGATCTGGGATACGACATTACCAAGGTGGAGGACGGGAAGGTGACCTTTCTTGCCGACGGGCAGGGGATTGCTGATGCGAATGTCTTTCTGCGAACCACGGAGCGCATCCTGCTGAAGGTGGGGGAGGTGAGGGCGGAGACCTTTGACGAGCTGTTTGAGAAAACAAAGGCTCTTCCCTGGGAAGAATACATTCCCCGGGACGGGAGATTTTGGGTGGCAAAAGCCAACTCCGTCAAGAGCAAGCTGTTCAGTCCCTCGGACATCCAGTCCATCATGAAAAAAGCCATCGTGGAGCGCCTGAAGGGGGTGTACGGGATCTCCTGGTTTCCCGAGGACGGGCCCAGCTTCCCCATACGGGTGGCGTTCATGAAGGATGTGGCCACCATCGGGATCGACACATCAGGGGTTTCCCTGCACAAACGAGGCTACCGCCAGATGACGGTGAAGGCACCTATTACGGAGACCTTGGCGGCGGCACTGATCATGCTTACCCCCTGGAACAAAGACCGGATTCTTGTGGACCCCTTCTGCGGCAGCGGCACCTTTCCCATAGAGGCCGCCATGATCGCGGCGGACATGGCGCCGGGAATGAAGAGATCCTTTCTGGCAGAGGATTGGAAACATCTGGTTCCCAGGAGATTCTGGTATAATGCCGTGGAAATGGCGGAGGATCGGGTCAACCGGAGCATTGAGACAGATATCCAGGGCTATGACATAGATGGGGAAGCCCTAAAGGCCGCAAGGTCCAATGCAAGGATGGCCGGGGTGGAGGGGATGATCCATTTTCAAAGGCGTGAGGTCAAAGATCTTCGCCATCCAAAGCCCTATGGCTTCCTCATTGCAAACCCGCCCTACGGGGAGCGTCTGGAGGAAAAGGCGGCTTTGCCCCAGCTGTACGGGGAGATCGGAGAGAGCTTTGCCAGGCTGGACAAGTGGTCTATGTACCTGATCACTTCCTACGACCGGGCAGAAAAGGACATCGGAAGGAAAGCGGATAAAAACCGAAAAATTTACAATGGTATGCTGAAAACCTACTTTTACCAGTTCCTGGGGCCGAAGCCTCCTAAGGGGCCGAGGGTGAACAAAGAGAAAGAAGTGTGAGGATGAGAAGGATAATTTTTGCCACTGGAAACGAAGGAAAGATGAAGGAGATCCGGGAGATCCTTGGGGATCTTCAGGTGGAGGTGCTCTCCATGAAGGAGGCCGGCGTTGCGGCCGATATCGTGGAGGATGGAACCACCTTTGAGGAGAATGCGGTGATCAAGGCGAAGGAGGTCTGCCGTCTGACAGGTGAGATTGTTTTGGCGGATGATTCTGGGCTGGAGATCGACTATCTGAACAAGGAGCCAGGAGTCCATTCTGCCCGCTATATGGGGGAGGACACGGATTACCATGTGAAAAACAACAGCCTGATCCAGCGTTTGGAGGGCGTGCCGGAGGAGAAAAGGACGGCCAGGTTCGTCTGTGTGGTCGCAGCGGCTTTTCCTGACGGCAGCGTAAAAACTGTGCGGGCCGCCATGGAGGGCAGGATTGGTTACGAGGAACGGGGGGAAAACGGGTTTGGCTATGACCCCATTTTTTACCTTCCAGAATATGGCTGCACCTCTGCAGAGCTTTCTATGGAAGAAAAAAACAAGATCAGCCACAGGGGAAAGGCCTTGCAGGCGATCAAGAGGGAACTGATATGAGGATCCTGGTGGTCAGCGATACGCACGGACGGGATGGGAATCTGGAGCGCGTCGTGGAGCGGGAAGCGCCCTTTGATCATCTGATCCATTGCGGGGACGTGGAAGGACGGGAATTGTTTGTGGAGGTGCTGGCGGAGTGCCCCTGCACCATCGTGGCGGGAAACAATGATTATTATTCGGACCTTTTGCGGGAGGTGTCCCTGGAACTTTGCGGGATGAGGATCTTTGTCAGCCATGGCCATTTTTATGGTGTGTCTGCGGATCCGCAGGGGATCCTGACCGGGGCCAGGGCGAGAGCCTGTGAGATCGCCCTGTTTGGCCATACCCACAGACCTATGCTGAAGCTGGAAGGGGGGATTCTTCTCATGAACCCGGGAAGCCTGGAGCTGCCTCGCCAGGAGGGCAGGTGCCCCAGCTATGGGATACTGACTCTGGAAAGGGGGAAGGCGCCAAAGGCGGAGATCCGTTATCTGGGCAAAGCCGTGGAGCGAAGAGGCTTGGGAGTCTGAAAAGGAGGGATCCGGGGGCTGCGGGCCTGTGGAGCGGAGCCGGAAAAGCCTTGCTGGCCCAGAGGCTTTTCCGGGTCTTTGCGGGCAAGAGTCCGTCTGTTTCGGATCCGCATTTGTATGTCTGCGGTGACCTGGAGAAAAAAAGAGAAAAAGAATGAAAAAAGTATTGACATTTGAATAGGCCTATAATATAATAGCTTTTGCGTCAAGCGTCATTTATTTATAGAAAGTTCATAACAGCGATACTTTATCGGGGTGTGGCTCAGTTTGGCTAGAGCGCCTGGTTTGGGACCAGGAGGCCGCA
>JAUNJL010000072.1 GCA_030533315.1 Eubacteriales bacterium | reverse complement strand
AGTAATAAAAACTACGTGTAAAGTATATGAATACTATAACACGTTTATTCAAAAAAGCAAGAGGTTTTTTTATTCTTTTATTTCTACCCGGTTTCTACCCGGTTGCCGCCGAGGGGTGCGAGGGGGAAGGCGCTCGAAGTTGCGGAAGCCCGCTTTCCCCCTCGCGCTCCCCCTTCTGGGCCCGCTTTTTGTTCAGGGGGGGAGGGTTTTTCTTATGAGGGTGCGAGGGGGAAGGCGCTCAAAGCCCGGGAAGCCCGCTTTCCCCCTCGCGCTCCCCCTTCTGGGCCCGCTTTTTGTTCAGGGGGGAGGGTTTTTCTTGTGATGGTGATAGAGAAAATGATAAAAAAGCCGCTCAGGCGTCTGTCTGAGCGGCTTTTGGTATGATGTGCTTATGCGCCTAGGGCGGTGATGATCTGCTGCATGACGGCGGCGTCGGGCATGGGGGCTACCTGGGTGATCTCTTTTGCGATTCCGGGGACGGCGAAATGGTCGGCGTCGGTGGGGGCGTCGTATACGCCGGTGCGGAAGCCGTGTTTTTCCCAGGCCAGGCGCTGGATGTCTTTGTCCAGCAGGGCGGGGATACCGGCTGCGCCGGATTGATCTAAGGCGATAAATACATGGGAGGACCAGACGGTGGGAGTGGGATATAAGATCACAATGTCCTCCCGGATCTGCTTCCAGGTGTCGGGATTTTCTGCCGCAAACTCCAGAAGCTGGCTTTCATATCCGGCGATCAGGGGCTTGGCGCCCATGCCGGTTTTTAAAAACTGGTCAAACAGGTCGGAGGAGGAGCTTTCCATGTATCCCAGCCTTTGGAAAATATCCTTCAGCCGCGGCAGCAGCTCGGGCAGGCTGTTTTTATCCGCCACGCCGCCGCAGAGGGTGTTGGCCAGAAGGCCGGCGAACATATTTCCGGAGTTGGACTTGGTGGGATCGGTGGTTCCCACGGTGACGCTTCCGTAGAGCTGAGGCATTCCAAGGTCCGCCCAGGTTTTTCCGGCCTCAATACATTGGGCCAGCTTTTCCATGTGGATGTAGGAAATGTCATCCGTGACGCTGGCGATATTCTGTGCGATCAGGGCCTGGGCCACTGGCTTGCGGGTGTAAAGGACGATGGGGGTGTTTAGGACGATCTCGCTTTTTACCGGCGCGCCCTTTGCCTTCTCGTAAAGCTCCAGGGCCGTCTGGTTGGAGGGGAACAGAAAGTTTTTGCCCGTCATGTCGGCGCTGATCATGTCGATGGAGCCGGCCTTGGCATAATCGATGCTTAAGTGATATTTTTTCTTCAGGAGCTTTTGTATCTCCTCATCCTCCAGAAGGCCGATCTTTTCCCCTCCCACATATCCATTGATTTCCGTAACCGTTCCCGCGTCCCGAAGAAAGGCGTATGCGGCGGCGGCCAGTATGACAGAAACTAAGATTCCGAAGCCGATCCATTTTGTTTTCATTTTCCGCCCTCCATTTCCAGTATATTTTTCAGGAGATCGATGTCAACCTCCACATCCAGAAGCTCGCCCTCCATCAGGTGGGTAAACTGCCGCTCGAAGGCCTGGTTCAGCACAGGCAGGGCCTCCTCTGTCTTTGAGAGGATTTCCCGCACTTCAGCGGAACGAAGGCCGGTCTCCTGGAATTGGACGTAGCGCTCTAAGAGCTTGGAAGCAGTATCCAGATAGTAGGTAAGAAATTTTCGGGCCAGCTTGATCTTGTCCGGGTTTTCGTTGAGATAATCAAGGATCCTTCGGCCTGTTTCGTGCAGCTTCTCCGCATTGGACCGGACGGGGATATTTGAAATGGTGTTTTTGCTTTTCTCGATCATTGCCAGGTCCGCCTGGGCCTCGTCCAGCAGCCTTTGAAGCTCTTTGCCGTCCGGCAGGGAGTTCACATCGATGCCGCCGATCTTCCGGCTGGGCTTTAGGAGGAAAAAGAATCCAAAATACAGCCCGATCCCCAGAAGGGCGCAGACGGCCAGCTCCCAATGCAGCAGGAAAAACAGCAGCAGGAAGGCGGCTGTCGCCCCCAGGACCGAGAATATCATTCGTATCGTATCGTTTTTCATCAGTTGTACCCCTTTACACTGCGGAAGGCTTCCGTCAGGTTTTTCCGCCCGTCAAATACACGGGCATTTGTAAGCTGGGCCAATTCCCTTAGCTGGGTTTGATCCGCGTCTCCAAACATAATGGAGAAGATAGGAACCTCCTCCCCAAAGGAGGCGTAGGCGGATGCAAACCGGGATAAGGAGCCTGCGGACTGTCCGTCTGTCAGGAGAATGATCGCGGGGGTATACATGGAGAGGTCGTACTCCTTTAGCATTTCCAGGCCGTGAAGGGCCGCCGCGTACATATCGGTGCCGCCGGTGGGCTCCTGGTCTTTTACCAGCGTATAAAGCTCCTCCAGCTCCTGCCCGGCCCCCAGGGCGGTGTAGGAGGCGATCACATCACTGCTGAAGGGGATCAGGATGTTAATCTCCTCATTGGAGGCCTGGAGGAAATTCTTCCTGGCGTTTTCCTGGATCAGAAGCTGTTCCATGGCCTGTACAAGCTGCTCATTGCCCTCGCCGTACATGCTGCCGGAGTAATCCAGGCAGTAGACGTTCAGGGAGGGCTTTTTGAAATCGGTCTGATAGAGATTCAGACATTCAAACAGCACCTCCGGGGATGGCATCCGGATGGGAGAGAGAACCCGGTCCGGCTGCAGGCCCCAGGCGGCGCGGAACACATCTTTGTTCTCATGGGAAATACCGGTATAGCCTGCCCGGCGCCCGGTGCGCTGGATTTCATTTTGGGCTTTCTCGGATAACAGATATTCCTGCAGCTTTAAAAAGAGGGCTTCTTTTTTATCATCCCCCTTGTCCAGGTATCCCAGGGGGGAATCCGCCAGGGAAAGTCCGTCGTAGGGGTAGACCACGTAGAGAGGCTCTTCGCCCCGGGACTCCAGCTCCTGGTTGGCCTGGATGATCAGACACTCGTAGTTGACCATGGCGTCATAGCTGCCCTCCAGGAACATTTCCTTTAGCCAGTCAGAGCTTCCGGAGGAACGGTCCACGCCGGAGAAGAGATCCTTGATCTGGCTTTTCAGCTCCCCGCTGTGCAGGTCCTCTGCGGTGATGATCTCCGGATTTCCCAGCAGGGCGTACAAAAATCCGATGTAAGCGCTGGCCCCGGAATTAGACTGGGTGGCGCTGGTCATACAAAAGCGGAGCTTTCCTCCCTGGATGGCCTCCAGCAGATCGCCCACGGACACCTCCCGGTCCATAAATCCCAGTTCCTTTGCCAGGCTCTGGCGGATGCCAAAGACCACCGGGGAGACGGAAATGGACTGAGCGTGCTTCACCCGGTGCTGCTGGTCCCCCACCGTGAGCCACAGGCTGCTGGCCGGCCAGACAGCGTCATAGGGGATCTCCTCCTGCTCCAGGAGGCGCATGATGTCCAGGGAACCCTGATAGGTCATTTCGATCTGTACCTTTTCTTTCTTGGAAAATTCTTCCAGGATATGCTCCAGGGAAGCGTTCTCCGACCCGGAGACGACGCGCAGCACGCTCCGCCCGCCCCCCAGGACGGCGTCGGCGTTCCCCTCTTTTTTATCCCCCGGACCAGAGCTGCAGCCGGTGATCCACAGGGCGAGGGCCAGGAACAGCAGAAGAGCGGGAATTTTTTTGTTTGACAGCTTGATAAAGGATTTCATAACGGTTACTCCTTGGCGGTTTGTAAAAGACGGCAGGATTTGTGAAACAACATATTAAACCAGTCTCATGCTACAAATTTCCCGGAGGCTTGTCTATCCGATTTGTGTAATGCTTTTGTCAAATGCTTGTAAAGAGAGCTTTTTTTCGCGGCTGTTTCGGAGCAACGGGAAAGGGCCGCGTCCTTTTTTTAAAATTCAGTCATTTTTATTTTGGGAAGGATATTTTTGTGTTATAATATGGAATGTCTGTAAGGGTTCTCTCAGGCTTAGGCATTTGAGAAACCTTGTAAGTTGGATGAGAAGCAGACCGGCGGCTTATGGATAAAACCCGGGAACGGGAAAAATACGGAGCGTAGGTTTATGGTGGAGAAAACAGTTTTTATGAATATGTGCATGGTCTGTGATGGGGATCAGGTCCTTGCCCTGGATAAGGTGGGAAAGGATTATGCAGGGACGACCTTTCCCGGCGGCCATGTGGAGGCCGGGGAGACCTTTGCGGAGGCGGTGATCCGGGAGGTGTATGAGGAAACCGGGCTGAAAATCCGGCATCCGGTCCTTAGGGGGATTTACCACTGGTACCGGGCGGGGGAGCATCAGGTGGGCCTGATCTACCGGGCAGATGAGTTTGAGGGGGAATTGAGAAGTTCCCAGGAGGGAAGGGTGTACTGGATCTCCAGAGAGGAGTATGAGAAGAAAGAGCTGGCGCTGGGAATGCCCCGGGTGCTTCAGCTATTGGACGAGGATCGCCTGACAGAGTGCTTCATGGATGTGAAGGAGGACGGACAGGTGATGGAGCATTTATTTTAAATAAAACAGGAGGAAGGAATTATGTTAGAAGCAGGAATGAAGGCTCCGGCGTTTTCCCTGCCGGATCAGAACGGACAGGTACATACCCTGGAGGAGTACAGAGGAAAAAAGGTGATCCTTTATTTTTATCCGAAGGACAATACGCCGGGCTGCACGAAGCAGGCCTGCAACTTTGGGGAGCTGTATCCCCAGTTTTTGGAGAAAGGGGCGGTGGTGCTGGGGGTCAGCAAGGACAGCGTCGCCTCCCATAAGCGGTTTGAGGAAAAGTACGGGCTTCCCTTTACGCTGCTGTCGGACCCGGAGCTTTCCTGCATCCAGGCCTATGATGTGTGGCAGGAGAAGAAAAATTATGGAAAGGTCAGCATGGGTGTTGTGCGGACCACCTATTTGATCGACGAAGAAGGGATGATCCAGAAAGCCTTCGGCAAGGTGAAGGCCGCGGACAACCCCGCCCAGATGCTGGCGGAGCTTTCCTGATGAAGATCATTATTTCACCGGCAAAGAAAATGGTGGTGGACACCGACACTTATGAGGTGCGGGGGATGCCCCAGTATTTAGAGAATACAAAGGCGATCCTTCGCCAGGTGCGGGAGCTGTCCCGGGATGAAGCCCAGGCTCTTTGGAAATGCAACGACAAGCTGACGGAGTTAAATTACGGACGCTTTCAGAGGATGGATCTGGAGGCCTGTCTGACACCGGCTCTGATCGCTTATGAGGGCTTGCAGTATCAGCACCTTGCGCCGGGCGTGCTTTCTGTCCAGGCGTTGGAGTACGTGCAGGAGCATCTTCGCATTTTATCTGGGTTTTATGGAGTGCTGCGTCCCTTTGACGGGGTGACCCCTTACCGGCTGGAAATGCAGGCCAGGCTTTCTGTGGATGGACGGAAGGATCTGTACGAGTATTGGGGAAACCGTCTGTATGATAGTGTGGCAAAGGGGGATGGGGTGATCATCAATCTGGCCTCCAAGGAATACAGCCGATGCGTGGAAAAATACTGCGGGGAAAGGGACCGGTTCCTGACAGTGGAGTTTTGCGTGCTGTCAGAGGGCAGGCTGCGCCAAAAAGGGACCTTGGCCAAAATGGCCAGGGGAGAGATGGTCCGGTTCCTGGCAGAAAACCAGGTGGAAGAGCCGGAGGGAATGAAGGATTTTAAGGGTCTGGGATTTGCCTACAGCAAAGAACATTCCCAGGGAGATACCTGGATATTTGTAAAAGAGGAAGCTTTGAAGGGATGAGATGCTGGGAGGAAGAAGATGTATGACGTTACGGTGATCGGGGCGGCAGTTTTGGATGTGCTGGCGCGCCCGGTAGAAAAGGAAGCTCTTTTGGGGCGTTCCAGCCCTGCGGAATGTATTACCATGTCCGTGGGGGGAGACGCGGCCAATGAGGCTGTTACCCTGGCCCGCCTGGGAAAGCGGGTCAATCTCATCACAAAGCTTGGGGCCGATCTCACCGGGAAGATACTGCTTCAGTATTTCCAGGAGCTTGGGATCTCCATGGAGGATTCTGTCCAGGAGGAAAACCTGGACACCGGGATCAACATCGTGCTGGTGGAGGAAAGGGCGGAGCGCTCCTTTATTACAAATAAAAACGGGAGCCTGCGGCGGCTGGGCCTTGGGGACATCCCCCCTGGCGCTTTGGGAAAAAGCCCGCTGGTCTGCTTTGCCAGCATTTTTGTCTCTCCCCTTTTTGATACGCCTTCCATGGCGGCCCTTTTTAAGAGGGCAAAGGAGCAGGGCTGTACGCTGTGTGCGGACATGACCCGCTGTAAAAACGGGGAAAGGCTTCCGGATATTCAGGAAGCGATCCAATATCTGGATTATCTTTTTCCTAATTATGAGGAGGCCAGGGCAGTGACCGGCAAAGAGGACCTGGACGAGGCGGCGGACGCCTTTCTTGCCTGCGGCGTTTCCTGTATCGTGATCAAGACAGGGGCGAAGGGCTGCCTGATCAAGACAAGGGAAACACGGCTTGTCATCCCGGCCTGTCCCGGTACAAGCTGCATTGACACCACAGGAGCCGGGGATAATTTCGCGGCTGGTTTCTTGTACGCCCTTTCGGAAAATATGTCCCTGGAGGACTGCGGCCGTTTTGCCAATGGGGCGGCCTCCCTGGCGGTGGAGACGGTAGGGGCTTGTACGGGGGTACGCTCCCTTTCCCAGGTGCTGGAGCGCATGGAACGCATAAGACCCCAGGGGATAAACGTATGATCAGAAAACAAAGGATTTCCCGCATTCCCGAAAGGAAGGGGTGCGGGAGATTTTTTGATTTTTATTGTAACTATTGAAATTACAACGAAGGTGTGTTTTGTTTTCTCAATCGGAGGGCGGTGGAGATCGCGGTGGAAGCCGTAAAGAGTTTCAAAAGGATTCGATCTGTATCTGCGAGGACATCGGAGAAGCGCTGAATCAATTGCAAATGGAATAAAAAAGCCGCTATGCGGATTGCCGCAGGACGTTCAGATCAAACGATGGAGCAGGATTGTTATAACCTCTTGACTTGTAGGTTATTGCAGGATATAATAGAAATGAGCAAATGTCAGGAGGGAATGGTGTGGAAAATGTAGCCCAGATCTATGAGAAACTGAAAAAGGAACTGGAACAGCTCCCAGCCGGGTATATATCCAAAAAGAATATAAACGGAAAACCCCAATACTATCTGCAATGGCGCGAAAATGGAAAAATGAAAAGCAAATATATCCGCAAAAGTGATCTTGAAACCGTAGAGCAGCAGATTTCAAAAAGAAAGAGGCTTGAAGCGACAGTGGAACGCCTGAAGCCCATGCTTCCGAAAAAAGAGGATGGCAGTATGAGTTATGAAATCAATGCCATGCCGTGCAGGGATATTATGGACAGATTGGATATAGCAGCAAAGCTCCCCCGCAGAGACTGCTTTGCAAGGCTCATCAAATGCCTGTATGCAGACGATATGACGAGGGTAACTGTCGTTTATGGGCTGCGCCGGACGGGAAAAACCACAATGCTGTATCAGGCGATGGCGGAAATGACCGATGAGGTAAAAGAAAAGGCCGTATATATCAAGATGAGGACGGATAACGATATGGCGCAGCTCAACCGGGATATGTACAGACTGAAAGAGGCAGGATACCGCTATATCTTTATCGACGAGGTGACGCTGGCAAAGGACTTTATTGACGGCGCTTCCCTGTTTTCCGATGTGTTCACTGCAATGGGGATGCATATTGTCCTGTCCGGTACAGATTCTCTCGGTTTCTGGTTTGCGGAAGGAAACGAACTGTACGACCGGGTGCGGATGATCCATACGACCTTTATTCCCTACCGCGAATACAGCAGGCTGTTGGGTATAGACAGCATTGACGAATATATCCGTTATGGAGGGACGCTCCGCGCTGGAGAGATTAAATTTGACGATGATGAGCTGAATGACGAGGACGCTTCCTTCCGTGACGATGAGTCTACCCGCAGATATGTGGACACGGCGATAGCGAAGAATATCCAGCATTCTCTTTCCTGCTATGAAAACGGCACACATTTTCGGCATCTGCATGATTTGTATGAGGCCAACGAGCTGACAAATGCGATCAACCGGATTGTGGAAGATATGAACCACCGTTTCCTCCTGAGCGTACTGACAAAAGACTTTGTTTCATCGGATCTTAGCATAGCGTCAAAGAATCTCCGAAAAGAACGGGATGAATCCAGGCGAACCCTGATTCTGGATGAGATTGACCGTGAAGCCGTAACAAAGCGTATGATGGAGATACTGGACATCCGAAATAAAGAAGACCGAAAAATCGGTATCAGGCATGAGCATATGGAAGAAATACGCCAGTATCTTAAATCCCTTGATCTTATCGTGTACGGCCTGACAGAATCTGTAGAAAAGGGTTACCAGTCTGAAGAATATGTGATGTTCACACAGCCGGGAATGCGGTACTGTCAGGCGCAGGCACTGGCCCATTCTCTGATGCAGGATGAAGCCTTTGGCGCATTAAGCGATCCACAGCGTACAATGGTTACAAAACGGATTCTGGAAGAAGTGCGCGGGCGTATGTTGGAGGACATTATCCGCTTGGAAACGGCCAAAGCACTCCCCGTCAAAAGATATAAAGTGTTCAAACTGGAATTTGAGCGCGGCGAATTTGATCTGGCAATTCGGGACAAGGATACCAATACCTGCGCTTTGTATGAAATTAAACACAGCAGTCAGTGTGTAAAACAGCAGGCAAGGCATCTTATGAATAAAGAAGTATGCGCGAATGCCGCATGGCGATATGGCAGCATTGTCGGTCGTTATGTCCTCTATCTCGGAGAGAATCTTGACACCGAGGATGGCATCGCCTACCGGAATGCCGGGCAGTTCTTAAAGCAGCTTCCTGGCATTACCCTCGAAAGCGGCTTGGAAGAAATCGCATCTGAGGATGAGGATCCGGGATTTACGCCCACTATGTAAAAATGAAATATTTATTTTTATCAGTCGTTTTGCATCCGGCAGGGCGGCTGATTTTTTGTGCCTCTTTCTGCCATATGCAAAAGGGCAGATAGAGGAAATCCGCATAAAGGATTTCTTTGACCGCATCATTCAGAATGTGCCATTAATCCCATTTACACATTGGATAAGCTGGAGAACTTGAATGAATGATAAAGACCTATAACAAGTTGATTTTTGCAAATTTTTGTGTACAATAAGTAGTAAGTCCATTTGTGCTTGTCTCATGGGGAAGAGCCAGGCAAAACTCATAGATATGCTCTTTGAGGCAGGAGGCAAAATGCCTTATGTTTCAGAGAACTATAAAAAGCAGATTTTCAGCAATCCTGCGAAGTTTACGAACAATCTGAGGCTGGACTTAAGAGGGCGGCAAGGAACAGAATATGGAGCTATCCGTGATACAGCAGGAGGTTAAAGATAATGGCTGACAAGACAAACGCCAACATTGGATTTGAAAAACAGTTGTGGGATGCAGCTTGTGTGCTGTGGGGACATATCCCTGCAGCGGAATACAGAAAGGTTATTATCGGGCTTATTTTCCTGCGCTACATTTCCAGTGCATTTGAGAAGAGATATCATGAGCTTGTGGAAGAGGGTGACGGTTTCGAGGATGACCGCGACGCATACACGATGGAGAATGTGTTCTTTGTGCCGGAGAAGGCACGGTGGGCGACCATTGCTTCTGCTGCTCATACTCCCGAAATCGGTACGGTCATTGATGATGCAATGAGAGCCATTGAGGAAGAAAACAAGGTGCTGAAGAATGTCCTTCCTAAGAACTATGCCAGCCCTGATCTCGATAAAAGGATTCTGGGCGATGTTGTGGACATTTTCACGAACAACATAGATATGAGCGACACAGAGGCAAGCGAGGACTTGCTTGGCCGCACTTATGAATACTGCATCGCGCAGTTTGCTGAAAAAGAAGGCGTCGGCGGCGGTGAATTCTATACACCGTCCAGCATTGTTAAAACCTTGGTTGCTGTGTTGAAACCTTATATCAACTGTCGTGTATACGATTGCTGCTGCGGCAGCGGAGGTATGTTTGTACAGAGTGCAAAGTTTATTCAGGCACATAGCCATAAGCGCGGCGCAATCTCCGTATACGGTCAGGAAGCGAATGCCGATACATGGAAGATGGCAAAGATGAATATGGCAATCCGCGGCATCGATGCGGATTTTGGGCCTTATCATGCAGACACATTCACAAACGACTTGCATCCGACTTTAAAGGCGGACTTCATTTTGGCGAATCCTCCGTTCAACTATCATCCCTGGAATCAGGAGAAACTGACGGATGATGTGCGTTGGAAATACGGATTGCCTCCTGCGGGAAATGCAAACTACGCATGGATTCAGCACATGATCCATCACCTTGCGCCAAACGGCAAAATTGGACTTGTGCTGGCAAACGGCGCGCTCTCTACGCAGTCCAGCGGTGAGGGAGAAATCAGAAAGAAAATCATAGAGGATGATTTGATTGAGGGTATTATCGCTATGCCTACGCAGCTGTTCTATAGCGTGACCATCCCTGTGACGTTGTGGTTCATTACGAAGAATAAGAAACAGAAAGGCAAGACGCTCTTCATCGATGCCCGCAAGATGGGACATATGGTTGACCGCAAGCACCGTGACTTCACGGATGAGGATATCCAGAAACTCGCTGATACCTTCGCTGCCTTTCAGGAGGGCAAACTCGAAGATGTAAAAGGCTTCTGTGCAGTGGCTGATTTGGAGGATATTGCGAAACAAGATTATATCCTTACTCCCGGACGCTATGTGGGTATTGAGGAGCAGGAGGATGACGGCGAACCGTTCGAGAAGAAAATGGCAAGGCTGACCTCGGAACTGTCCGAGATGTTCGCCAAGTCCCATGAGCTGGAGGACGAGATCAGGAGAAAGCTGGGGGCGATTGGGTATGAGGTATAATAAACTTGTAGAGGTTGCAGAAATACAGACAGGTCCATTTGGAAGTCAACTTCATAAGAATGATTATGTTAAAATTGGAACTCCTATCGTTACGGTTGAACATTTGGGACAAAAGGACTTTAGTACACAGAATTTACCATGTGTCGCTGATGAAGATAAGCAAAGGCTTTCAAAGTATATTTTAAAGTATGGAGATATAGTGTTTAGCCGTGTGGGCTCAGTAGATCGTTGTTCATATGTTTCTAAAAAATATGATGGGTGGATGTTTTCTGGGCGGTGTTTGAGGATAAGACCATTGTTAGAAGTTGATAGCGAATATCTATATTATTTCTTTTGCTTGAATGAAACGAAGGAATTTGTTAGAGGCATAGCAACGGGTGCAACAATGCCATCTATTAATACCAAATTTATGGGTGAAGTTCCTGTTTGGTATCCGGAAATAGAAACTCAAAAGAAAATAGCATCAATATTAGCTATGATTGACAACAAAATCATGCTTAACAATCAGATAAATGAGAATTTAGAGGAGCAAGCCCAGCTTATTTTTAATGAACGCTTCATTTCAAATGATTATGAAGCATCTCAAGAGACAACTCTTGGTGAGATTTGCAATTGTATACTTGGAGGAACTCCAAGTAGAGCAAAGGCAGAGTACTGGAATGGTGATATTCCTTGGATTAACTCAGGAGAGATAAATAGATTTCGAATCACGTCTCCGAGTGAGTTAATTACCCAATATGGTCTTAATCATTCTGCAACAAAAATGCTTCCTGCAAAGACCACAGTACTTGCAATCACTGGTGCGACTCTTGGGCAAATTAGTCTCCTGGAGATAGATGCTTGCGCCAATCAATCAGTAGTTGGAATACTCCCTAATGAAGTTCTTCCTTATGAATTTATATATCCGTTCATAAAAGCTAATATCAAGGAACTTATTTCTCATCAAACAGGAGGGGCGCAACAGCACATCAACAAACAAAATGTAGAAAGTCTTACTGTTGCTGTACCAACTATGCCAATACTCGAAGCATTTAAAGTCCTTGTTTCGCCAATCTATTCGATGATAGCTTCAAATTGTTTTGAAATTACACGATTAGAACAACTTCGCGATTCGCTACTTCCTAAGTTGATGTCCGGTGAGCTTGATGTCTCTGCCGTCCAACTTTAAGCAGCTAAAAATTCTCGTTTGAAACGGAGCAACGATAAAGAGAACCGCCCTGCAAAGGGTATT
>JAUNJL010000071.1 GCA_030533315.1 Eubacteriales bacterium | reverse complement strand
GAAAACAATCAGGTATCGATCATGGGGAAGATCGTTACCGGCTTTACCTTCAGTCATCAGGTTTACGGAGAGGGCTTTTACACCATGGAACTTTTGGTGAAGCGCTTAAGTGAGTCGGAGGATCGGATCCCGGTGATGGTTTCTGAACGGCTGCTGGATGTCACCCAGGATTATGTGGGAGAATACATTGAGATTCACGGGCAATTTCGCTCCTACAACCGCCATGAGGAAAAACGTAACCGCCTGGTCCTGTCCGTATTTGCCAGGGAGCTGAGGTTTGTGGAGGAGGAAGATGAGAGCGTTCCGGTGAACCAGATCTTTTTGGACGGTTACATCTGCAAGCCGCCGGTCTATCGGAAAACGCCTCTGGGACGGGAGATCTCCGACCTTCTTTTGGCGGTGAACAGGCCCTATGGAAAATCTGACTACATACCGTGCATCTGCTGGGGACGCAACGCCAGATATGCCTCAGCCTTCGAGGTGGGAGGTCATGTACTCATTTGGGGACGCATCCAGAGCAGAGAATATATGAAGCGCATCAATGAAAACGAGACGGAAAAGCGGACCGCCTACGAGGTATCGGTAAGCAAGCTGGAATACATGGATTAGGAGGCGGGATCCCGGCAGGACAACAGGACTTGCATTTCTTTCCAATCTGCGGTAATATAGGCATTACAATGGAGCAGCTGTGAAGACGTGGAAATGTCACAAGGACATTGCGCACTTTCATGAACAGTAAGAGGAATTGTTATGGAAAGAGAACAGACGGAAGTTTATTGTGGAAATGGCCGGGGCAAGACAACCCTGGCAATGGGACAAAGCCTGCGGGCGTCTGCCCAGGGAAAAAGCGTCATCATCATTCAGTTTCTGAAAGGAAATGAACGTCGGGACCTGGATTTTCTGGAGGAGTTGAACCAGATGGACATCAAGATCTTCCGGTTTGAGAGGATGGAGGCTTGCTACAACGACCTCAGTCCCAAGGAGCAGGATGAGGAAAAACGAAATATCCTGAACGGGCTGAATTTTGCCCGGAAGGTGGTGGCCACGCAGGAATGTGACTTTCTGGTGCTGGATGAGATCCTTGGACTGCTGGACAAGGGGATCGCCACGCCGGAGATGATCGGGGAGATCCTGAAACAGAAGGATGAGTCCATGCACATTGTCCTGACAGGGCGGCAGATGTCGGAGGGGCTTTTGGGTTATGTGGACAGCGTAACGACCCTGAATACTACGGAATACTAGCTTTTGGACTGAGGTGAGACCGGATACGGTATGGACAGGGATAAAGGATTGTCCCCAGGAGGATGCGCATGTGTCGGGAGACTCTGCGGTGATCCGGCTGTGCGGAGAAGGGGGCAGTTACAGAAGAAAGAGGAGGAAACGAAATGGCTATTTTTAAAGGAGCTGGCGTTGCGATCGTAACCCCCATGGGGGAAGACGGATCGGTGAATTATGAAAAACTGGGAGAGCTTTTGGAATACCAGATCGCAAACGGCACGGATGCGATCATTATCTGCGGCACCACCGGTGAATCTTCCACTATGACTCACGGAGAGCATTTAAAGACGATCAAGTATGCCATAGACAAGGTGGCGGGCCGCATTCCCGTGATCGCCGGCACCGGCTCCAACTGCACGGAGACGGCGGTGATGATGTCAAAGGAAGCGGCCTCCTACGGGGCCGATGCGCTGCTGGTCGTGACACCTTACTACAACAAGGCGACTCAGAAGGGATTGATCCGCCACTACACGGCCATTGCCAACGCCGTGCCGGACACCCCGATCATCATGTACAATGTGCCCAGCCGTACCGGCTGCAATATTCAGCCGGCCACAGCGGTGACCCTGGCAAAGACGGTGAAGAACATCGTGGGGATCAAGGAAGCCAGCGGCGACATCTCCCAGGTGGCAAATTTGATGGCCCTGGCAGATGGGTGCCTGGAGGTGTATTCTGGAGAGGACGGACAGGTGCTTCCCCTGCTTTCCCTGGGCGGCTTGGGAGTGATCTCCGTGCTGTCCAACGTGGCTCCGAGGGAGACCCACGACATGGTCATGAAATTTTTTGAGGGCGATATTGCAGGGGCTGCCAGGATCCAGCTGGCTGCCATTCCCCTTGTCAATGCCCTGTTCTGCGAGGTGAATCCCATCCCAGTGAAGACGGCTCTGAATCTGATGGGGATGGGAGCTGGCCCTACCCGTATGCCTCTGTGCGAGATGGAGCCGGAAAATGTGGAGAGACTGAAAAAGGCCATGGTGGATTTTGGCATCAAGCTGGCGTAGGAGATAAAGAAAACTGGCAGGGGACCCTGCCGCGAAAGGAAGATACAGATGGTAAAGCTTATTATGCATGGCTGCAACGGCCATATGGGACAGGTGATCTCTCAGCTGGTGGAGCAGGATCCCGATGCGGAGATCGTGGCAGGGATCGACATCTCCGATCAAGGTAAGAACGGCTATCCCGTGTTCACGGATATGTCTGCCTGTCAGGTGGAGGCGGACGTTCTCATCGATTTTTCATCCCCGAAGGCGACGGATGCTCTTTTGGACTATTGTGCCGGGAGGGGACTTCCCATTGTCCTGTGTACCACGGGGCTGAGTGAGCAGCAGCTTGCCAAGGTGGAGGAGACCTCCGGGAAGGTGGCGGTTCTGAAATCTGCCAATATGTCCCTGGGTATCAATACGCTGTTGAAGCTGATTCAGGATGCGGCCAAGGTTCTTGGGACCGCTGGTTTTGACATGGAGATCGTGGAGCGGCATCACAAGCTGAAGGTGGACGCTCCCAGCGGTACCGCCCTTGCTCTGGCGGACAGTCTGAACGAGGCCATGGATCACCGGTATCATTATGTGTATGACCGCAGCCAGAGGCGGGAAAAAAGAGATGCCAGGGAGATCGGGATCTCCGCCGTCCGGGGAGGCACCATCGTGGGAGAGCATGAGGTGATCTTTGCCGGTCCGGACGAGGTGATCGAGTTTCGCCATACCGCCTATTCCAAGACCGTTTTTGGGAAGGGGGCCGTGGAAGCCGCAAAATTCCTGGCAGGGAAGCCGGCGGGCAGATACGACATGCAGGACGTGATCGCCGGCAGCTGAGGGGACTTTACCGTTCCAATGGCGCGAGCCGCAGCTGCCGTCTGCAGTATGTGCAGGCGGCAGCCGGGCCAGGCTCCTGGAATGCCCTGCGGAGGGCAAGCCTCCACAGACCCGAAAATCCAGATACACCCTGGGAGAGGGAAAATGCTCATGGGGTGGAGGGTAGGTATTCGCAGTTTTGAAGAGCAAGTTTTCATAGAATGGTGTTGAATTTCGGAGTATGCTGTGCTATACTCACAGTTAAGAAAACTGCAGGACGGATTACGAGGACGTAGATGTCAGCCCGCGGGGCCTGCGTCTTTTTTTTGGTTGAAATTGTTTGAAGGTTCAGATGATTCACCTTGAAAAGTATTCTGGTTCTGACATGAGGACAGGAGGAAGTAAAATGAAAAAAACACTTTTTGCTGCGGCTGCATTATGCGGCGCTATGACCCTGACGGCTTTGCCGGTTTTCGCTGAGGAGCCGGATTACGGTTCCATGAAGATCGTGCTGATCCTTCCGGGAAGCATCGATGACCAGAGCTGGAACGCCAGCAACAATGCAGGTGCAGAGGCCTGCAACGAGCAGCTGGGTACTTCCATTGAGGTTGTGGAGTCTGTTCCGGTGGAGGAGTTCGAATCTACCTTCACAGAGTATGGAGAGAAGGGCTACGACCTGATCATGTCCGCAGGAAGCCAGTTTGACGAGGCTTGTGCGGCAGTCGCTCCCCAGTATCCGGACTCCGTTTACACGGTGATCAATGGCCAGATGAGTGAGACAGACAACATGGTTCCGGTATTCCCCAAGGAGTATGAGGGATCCTATCTTGCCGGTATCGTGGCAGGCTACGCCACAGAGAACGGCAGCCTTGCGGTGATGGGCGGCGAGTCCAATGCACCTATGGTGAAGCTGATGGATACCTACGATGGAGCTGCAAAGGAAGTGTGTGAGGAGAGAGGCCTTGAGTTCTCCACGGCGCGTTCCTTCGTCAATTCCTGGACCGACGTTTCCGCCACGAAGGCTATGGCAGACCAGATGATCGACAATGGTGCGGACACCGTGTTCTGCTATTCCAATGAGGGTACCTCCGGCGCCATCCAGTCCACGGATGAAAAGGATGCTCATTTCGTAGCGTTTGCGGCCAATAAAAATGAGGAGAGCGACAGCGTGGTTGCTTCCATTAACATGAACTGGGTCAACGTATATCCGTGGATCATCGAGGGCATCGCAAGGGGCGAGCTTGTGGGAGCTCAGCAGGTGGGTGTCGCAGAAGGCGTGTTTGAGCCCATTTACGGAGAGTCCTGCTCTGAGGAGTGCGTCGCAGCCGTGGAGAAAGCGATAGAAGACATCACAGCCGGAAGTGTTGATTTTGCACAGTATTTTTCTGAAGAGTAAAAGCAGGCAGCTGTAAAGGCTACAGACGGCTGCAAGGGCGCTTGGGATTGGCAGTGTGTCACAGCACTGCCAATTTTTTTCCGTGAGGGAAGCAGGGGCCCTCGGCAGGTTTGTCTCACTTTACAAAGGGCAGACTGCAGAAAGGAAGGATCACTAAGAGAATGAGCGAAGCCGTGGTCGAATTAAAACACATCACAAAACGATTTGCCAAGGTTCTGGCAAATGACGACGTTTCCATCACCATTCACAAAGGAGAGGTGGTGGCCCTTCTGGGAGAGAATGGTGCAGGAAAAAGCACGATTATGAAGATCCTGTACGGCCTTTACCATGCAACATCCGGACAGATCCTGGTGGACGGGAAGGAACAGAAAATTAATTCTCCCAAGGAGGCCATGGATCTGGGGATTTCCATGATCCAGCAGCATTTCTCCCTGGTGCCCGCCCACACGGTGACGGAAAACATTATTTTGGGAAACTGCCGCGGAAGACTGGACCAAAAGGCGAAGGAGCAGGAGATACAGGAGCTGGCAAAGCAGTATGGCTTTGATGTTCCGGCGGGAGCCTATATCCGGGATCTGTCCGTGGGAACGCAGCAGAAGGTGGAAATCCTAAAGGCGCTGTACCTGAACGCCAGGATCCTTATCATGGATGAGCCCACAGCTGTTCTGACGCCTCAGGAGACAGACACGCTGATGGAGTTTGTAAAAAGCTATGTGGCAAAGGGTAATTCTGTAGTGTTTATCACTCACAAGATGAAGGAGGTCATGCAGGTTTCCGATACCATTGTGGTCATGCGAGGCGGTAAGCTTTGCGGGACCGTAAAGAAAGAAGAGACCAATGAAAAAGATCTGGCGCACATGATGATCGGGCATGAGCTGGAAAATCTGAAAGCGCCTCAGGAAGAGGATTTTTCAAAGAGAAGAGTGCGTCTCCAGGTGGAGAACGTGACCATCCGTCCTAAGGATCAGGCGCCCCTTCTGGATCAGGTGAGTTTTTCCATCCACGAGGGCGAGGTTCTGGGGATCGCCGGGGTGTCGGACAATGGGCAGCAGGAGCTGTGCGAAGCCCTTTATGGGGCCAGGGCGGTCACTTCTGGAACGATCAGCCTGGACGGGGAAGACATCACCGGAACCACCGTGAAGGATCGGATCGCCATGGGCATGGGCTACACTGCCTCGGACCGTTACCGTTATGGCATGGTGGCGGATATGACCCTTTCGGAGAACATGCTCCTGAAGTCCAGCTATCTGGACAAATGGGTAAAAAGAGGGGTTATCCAGTGGAAAAAGCTTCACCGATATACCGAGGAGCAGATCAAGCAGTATGCAGTCAAGGCTCCGGATCACGGGGTGACGGCCGGCAGCCTTTCCGGGGGAAACCAGCAGAAGGTGGTGGTGGCGAGAGAGGTGGATATGGGAAAAAAGGTGATCATCTTTGACCAGCCCACCAGAGGCCTGGACCTTGGGGCCATCAATTACGTACATAAGACCATCCTGGCGGAAAAGGAGGCGGGAAAATCCGTGCTTCTGGTTTCCACGGAGCTTTCAGAGATTTTTGCCCTTTCAGACCGGATTGCCGTTATGTACAAGGGAAGGATTATGGGTATCTACAACAATGGACAGCTTACCACAGAGAAGATTGGTCTTTTGATGGCAGGCTACCGTCCAGATAAGGAGGAAGAGGAATGAAACAGAAAGGTAAGATCGGATATTTTTTGTTTTGGACCTTCCTGGCCATCCTTTTGGGCCTGGGGGTCAGTTTTTCCCTCCTTCCCCTTTTGGGAGTGGATCCCGGGGAATCTCTTGTGATCATGCTTCGGGAGACCTTTTCGGACACCTTTACCATGGGGAATATCCTGGTAAAGACCACGCCCCTGATCCTCACCAGTCTGGCCTTTGCCTTTACCTATAAGGCAAACCTGTACAACATCGGGGCACAGGGACAGTTTTACGTGGGCTGTATCTGCGCCACTTCCATCAGCTTAGGGCTTCAGGGAGTCCTGCCCGGGCCTTTGGTGCTTGTCCTGGCTTTCTTGGGGAGCATTCTTGGAGGCGGCCTTACCGGTCTTCTCATCGGTTTTTTGAAGGCAAAGTTTAATGCCAACGAATTTCTGGTGAGTATGATGTCTACCTATGTGATTCAGTACGTGCTCCAGCTTCTTCTGCGGACCGTTCTCCAGGAGCCGAAGCATGAATATCTGAAAACCGAATATATTGATTCCTCTGTGTGGCTGCCTAAGATCCTGCCGGGGACCTCTGTTTCTCTGGGAATCGTCATTGCAGCGGCGGCAGCCATTTTTATCTGGTTTTTGCTGTACCATACGGCGCTGGGATATCGTATTCGAGTGACCGGGCTGAATCAGGATGCGGCGGCCATGTCCGGTATCCAGCCCAAGAGTATGTGCATGATTGCTTTCTTTATCAGCGGAGCAGTCGCCGGTCTTGCAGGCTTCACCGAGATCAATGGTATGCAGCACATGCTTTTGACCGGGTTTGAATCGGACATTGGATCCTACGGGATCGGGATCGCCATCTTGGCAAATGCCAATCCCATCGGTGTGATTTTTGCGGCTCTCCTTTTCGGGACCCTCCAGGTGGGAGGCACGGCCCTGGGGAGAAACACCAATGCACCGGCCAGTGTCATAGACCTGATTCTCGGATTCGTCATGCTCTTTGTCCTGATGTCCTTCTTTGTGCGTCACAAGCTGGAGGTCCGCAGGATGAAGAAGCAGAAGATCCAGAAAGGAGAGGCATAGTATGCAGATATTCGTCAATCTGATAACGAGAGCGTTTTTTATGAGTACGCCTCTGATCCTGGGAGCCTTAGGTGAGGTCCTTGCAGAGCGTACCGGCATGATGGTCACGGCGGTTGAGGGTATTTTCCTCATAGGTGCATGGGGCGGCTTTATCGGGGCTTACCTCTCCGGCAGTATGCTGGTGGGATTTTTGGCGGCCGTGGTCTGCGGTCTTATGGTAGCCCTTTTGTACGGGGTGACCACGATCTACATGCACCAGCACCAGATCGTGATGGGGACGGCCATTGCCATTTTGGTGACGGGCTTTTGTACCTTTTTTTATCGGGTGATCTTTGGCGTGCAGACGGTTCCTTTAAAGGTCAGCCCTCTGCCCGTGATCAAAATCCCCTTGCTGTCAAGGATCCCGGTGATCGGTCAGATCCTGTTTTCTCAGAACATCATCACCTATCTTACCTGGTTGCTGGTACCGGTGATCTTTTTTGTGATCTACCGGACTGCCTTGGGGCTGTCTCTTCGCTCCTGTGGAGAAAATCCGGAGGCGGCGGATGCGGCGGGGATCAACGTTACCCGGATGCGATTTCTGGCAGTGGCTATTGCCGGCTGCATGGGAGGCGTGGCTGGAGCCTACTATTCTCTCTGCAACGTGGGAATGTATACGGTGGAGATCATCGGTGGAAGAGGCTGGATCGCCTTTGGCATCTGCTTTTTGGGAAACTGGAATCCAGTGGGAGCTTTGATCTTTGGCATTATCTTTGGTATTTCCGATGCTCTGGGTACTTACGTGAGGGCTCTGGGAAATGCGGCCATTCCCAGCGAGCTGTTCAGCGCCCTTCCCTACATCCTGGTCATCGTGCTCACGGTGTGCAGAAAGCAGTTTAATGTTCCGGCAAAGCTGGGGGCAAATTTCGTAAAGGAGGAGTAAGAAATCCCTGGATTTTCCATTTTATTCCAGAATAGGATTTTTGCAAATGTACATATTAAGGGTACCAGCAAAAATTCCAAGGAAAAGGAGACGATGGAAAATGAGAAAAGCAAAAGGGATTTTCATGAGCTTGCTTCTTGCCTTAAGCTTATGTATGTTTACGGCCTGCGGAAATGACGACAACAATGGGAACGCCGCCGATGAGACACCTGTGGAGGAGCGGGACGGAGCCGGACAGGGGGATGACCTGGCCGGAGACGACTCTGGAGATCATACGGAAAAGGGCGCGGAGGATGAAAAGACCAAGGACGAGGCCGGGGACGACGCCGGGATCAGCACCACGGAAGAGCCTCAGCCCTCGGATGACGAGGCTGGAGGTATGACGGAGGGCGCAGAGGGAGACAAAAACACGGGAGACGGGAATGAAACCCAGACAGGTGATGGAGATACGGTAGGAGAAGACCTGGGAGATGGGGCCAGAGCCATCGGTGACGGTGTCGGGGAAGCGGCTGAGGACGTGGGAGACGCTGTCGGAGACGTGGTGGAAGGAAATCCGTAACTGTATACGTTGCATAATAGAAAAATAAATGATATTATCAATGCATGTGTGGGAAAAGCGCCCACGGGAAAAAAGAAGCGTCCAGGCGGCACAGGAGAGCAGAGCCTGGAGATAAGCTTCCAAATCTACCATTGCTGGCGCAGCGGCTGCGTCATGAAAGGAGAAACGATGAAATTCCGGCCATGCATTGATATACATAATGGAAAAGTGAAACAGATCGTAGGGGGGAGCCTGAAGGATTTGGGGGACCTGGCGGAGGAGAATTTCGTGTCAAAGCAGGATGCGGCTTTTTATGCGTCCTTGTATCGAGATGCGGGATTGAAGGGAGGCCATGTGATCCTTTTAAACAGCCAGGCTTCTCCCTATTTTTCTGCCACGAAGGCTCAGGCCCTGGATGCCTTGAAGTCTTATCCAGGGGGGCTGCAGCTGGGAGGGGGCGTGTGCCCGGAAAACGCCCAGGAGTACCTGGACGCCGGAGCGAGCCACGTGATCGTTACCTCCTATGTGTTCCGAGACGGGGAGATTTCCTGGGAAAATCTGGAGAAGATGAGGGAGGCGGCAGGCAGGGAGCACCTGGTACTGGATCTAAGCTGTCGGAAGCGGGGAGATGCGTACTATGTGGTGACGGACCGATGGCAAAGATTTACCCAGGTGCCGGTGACTTTGGCGCTGATGGAGACCCTGAGCGGCTATTGTGATGAGTTCCTCCTCCATGCGGTGGATGTGGAGGGAAAGGCAAGAGGTATAGAAAAGGGCCTGGCAGAGCTTTTGGGAGATTTTTCGGGAGCCCCCGTCACCTATGCGGGAGGCGTTGGTTCCCTGGAGGATATCCGAAGGCTGCGTCTCTGGGGAAAAGGGCGTCTGGATGTGACCGTGGGCAGTGCCATGGAGATGTTTGGGGGAACCATTCCCTTCGAGATGCTTTTGGATCTGGAGAGGCTTTAAGGGCGGATCTTATAAGGTTTCCGGACGGGTCACTGCGCAGCTTTCCTCGCTGTCAATGGGCGTGGTTCCGGTTTCTGAATAGGATTCCTCGGTGACGGTGTAGGGGCTGCTGCACTCCCCATAAAGGGTTTCGTCCACGCCGGCTATGGTGACGTCTCTTCTCATCGGCAATGATTCCCTGGCAGGAGAGACAGGTAATCTGTTCAGACGGTAACCAGAGGAAATGATAGGACGAAGAGCTGCCTTTTTCCGGTGAAAAAGTGGTGGCCGTTCGTGAAGAGAAGTGAAAAAGGAGGAATGGATCATGTTTGAGAGGATTGATTACACAGTTGTGCGGATTGACGGTGACTATGCCTACCTTGTGAAGGCGGAGGAACCGGAGGGGGAGGAAAAATGCGTGGCCAGAGGCCTGCTCCCCCCAGAGATCGCAGAGGGCTGCCGTCTGGCGTACGAAATGATGCAGTATGAGATGGTGTGACGGAGCATGAGATTGTGAAAGCAAGAAGGGAAGGCGAAAAGCGGGTAATGGATGAGAATCTGATTTATGAGATTTTGTCCGTGGTGGAGGAAATTCCGCAGGGAAAAGTGGCCAGCTACGGGCAGATTGCCAGACTTATTGGTCGAGAGAAAAATGCCAGGCTGGTGGGACGAGTGCTTTCTATGGCAGAATTTTACGGGAAGTATCCATGTCACCGAGTGGTGAACCAATGGGGAAGGCTGGTCCCCGGGTGGAAGGAGCAGAGATTCTTGTTGGAGGAGGAGGGAGTAGCGTTCCGCGACAACGGCAATGTGGACATGAAGAAGCACCGGTGGGAGGAATAGGAATCTTGAAGGAATCAATTTTGCAGCCAGTCTTGTGGGAAGACTGTCTGAAGAGCCTGACGGTGAGCACCCTTTTTAAGATGAGACGGATGCCGAATAAGTGGTGAATTTTTCTTCCGCATCAGAACGGGAAAGCTCAAACTGACTGATGAGCCGGTCTATAATGCTTTCCTTATTTTGATCAAATTCCAGTAAGATCTGGATGGTGTTTTCGATCCTGCCCTCTGTTTTGTAATCGTTCATAGCGTCATCCCATGCTTGACACACGCTGCTCACTCCTTTCTCGTCCTGCGTTTGGCTGTAATGGTTGTAATCCCAAAGGGTGAAGGGAAAACACAACAAGAGCCGTACGCACTTGTGGGGTTATTTTCTCCTAGGAAGAAATGGATGCGGAGTACAAGGCAAACTTCTCTTCCGCATCAGAACGGGAAAGCTCAAACTGACTGGTGAGCCGGTCTATGATGCTTTCCCTATTTTGACCAAATTCCAGCAAGATCTGGATGGTGTTTTCAATCCTGCCCTCGATCCTGACCTCGAGTATGCCCTCAATCTTGCCTTTAGTCCTGCCCTCGAGTATGCCCTCAATCCTGCCCTCTGTTTTGTAATCGTTCATAGCGTCATCCCATGCTTGACACACGCTGCTCACTCCTTTCTCGTCCTGCGTTTGATTGTAATGGTTGTAATCTAATAAAACCAGAAGAAACTCCTGGGCGGGAGGACTTAGGGAGTCCAGTTCTGCCCGGTGGGTGGTGATGTAGGTTCTTAAATCCTCCTTTTTCCGGCTGTGGGCCATGAGGGAGAAGATGCCCTTCCACTCTGAGCGAAAGAGGGAGGGATCCTGCTCGTGGATGTCTGCCAGGTGAACCTTGTAATCCGGGAGGAGGTGGCGGTAGCTTCTGGATTTTTCTGTGAAGTACATCATTTCCTGAAGGCTGTGCTTACTTAGCCATTGATGTTCTCCCAGGTACAAAACCATGCTGAAAATGGGAAGAAGGGGCCTTGAGACGCCCGTTTGCGCTTGCTTTGGGAAGGGCCTTTCTTCCAGCAGGCATCCATAATCCGCACCGTCATAAATGTACTCTCTGAGAGGCATGGTATAATCTGCCCGGGACTGACCTTCGCACGCAAGGAGACAGGGCATGTCCGGGTGGGTGTGCTGCCACAGACAGTCTCTTTTCACATCCAGATAGAAGCTTTCCCGGGAGGGATTTCCAGGCTCCTCATTGGAAGGAGTCCGTGGGGGGACTGGATCGTTCCTGTTTTCCAGTTCTCCGTTGGGAATCGTATATGGAGGGGCATCGGTGCTTCTTTTTTGGGAAGCATAGTTCCCTTCCGTGTGCACCGTTTCCAGCCGGAGGATCCGCTGGACGGGCATCCTTTTTAAAAATTCTGGCCGTATCACCAGGTCGCCTGAAAAGAAGATCCCGTTTACCAGGTCGGCAAACCGTTCGGGATTCCTGATGAACCGTTTAAAAACCAAATCCTTTTTTTGCATCGTACCTACTTTTCCTGGAAAGCACAGATCGCAGGACAAAAAGCCCCGAACGCCTGCGCCGTCCAAACCTGCTGCTTTATGGTAATCATGTGGGAAAATCTGCCGAATGGCAGGAAAGAAGATCCACCGTAGACGGTGCTCACCGTCAGACTACCATAAGCAAGAGAAAGATGCAAGGAGTTTATAAAAGTTTAAGATTTTTATGAAAAGGCTTTAGCGGCAGCCCAGGTGCCTGGGCTGTCGAATGTTTTGCGGCGGTCCA
>JAUNJL010000070.1 GCA_030533315.1 Eubacteriales bacterium | reverse complement strand
CGTTAGAGGATGTTTTCCTGTATCATTTTGGAAGGGGGAATGCCGGAGATGGTGCATTTTGAATTGAAAAAAATATTTGTAAAGATGAGCAGTAAAATTGCATTGCTATTGCTGTTGATATTTGTTGGTTATTCCGTTAGCAATGCAAACTATTTGGTATGGATAAACCAGGATCATACGGAACTGACAGGAAAGGCGGCGGCGAAAAAGCTTCGTGAAGCAGAAAATGAATGGTATGGCCCGCTGACCGTTGAAAAAATAGAGGATGTAATTTCGCAGGGATGGACTCAGGGGAACAGAGGGATTCGGACGTTGCTCACCAGGGCGTTTGGAGGGCTTAATAGTACGGATTCTGCAATTGCAGATACATTATCGGTGGTGGATGCGGCAGATTTTTATGGCAAGAGGGTAAGCAGCCTTAAGGAGTGGCTTAGAGAACAGGGAAATTGGTATACAGAACAAGAAAAAGAGTTTCTGATAACACAATATGAAAAAATGAAGACGCCGCTTGATTATGAATATAACAAAGGATGGACACAGATGTTTTATACGGTGTCAAACCTTCAGATGTTTCTCGTGCTTATAATAGGATTTTTAGTGGCAGGTATGTTTTCTGAGGAATATCGGACAGGGGCGAACTCCATATTTTTTTCCTCTGTCCTTGGACGGGGAAAGGCGAGCAGAGCCAAAATAAAAGCAGGATTTCTTTTGATAACAGTAGTATATTGGTTGACCTTTGTTGTATTTTCTATTGCGGTTCTACTTGAATTAGGCGCTGACGGCTCTGAATGTATGATTCAGATTAGCAGTCAGGGGTGGAAAAGCATTTATAATATTACTTTTTTTCAAGAATATTTGTTGATTGCAGTGGGAGGATATATCGGATGTTTATTTGTGGATTCACTTGCCATGCTTGTATCTGCGAAGACAAAATCGACGGTTGTGTCAGTAATTGTGCCTTTTGTAGTTCTTTTTGCACCAGCAGTCATAAAGCTTGGGAGCTCTCGTCTTGCAGAAAAAGTTGACGGTCTTATGCCATACCAGCTTGTGCAAATGAATTTTGCAATATGTGAGTTCTACATTTATGAAATATTTGGAAAAATAGTAGGGGCAGTTGGAATCTTGCTAATATTATACGCCGCAGCGGCTGTTATTTTGCACTGGGGGATATATATGGTTTTTCGTAAAGGAGAGGGGTGATACACATGCTAAATTAAATAAAGGAAAGGGGAGGTGACAGTTGATACTTGAAATGAGAAGAAACAGGCCTTATGTGCAGCTGACTTGCTGACCTACCTCAAGCACTATGAGCTGAGCAGCCTAAGGCGTATTGCAGGGAATGTTTACCATACCAGAGAACACGACAGCTTGAAGTTTTCCAACGACAAATGGTATTGGTGGCCGAGGGGCTCCGGTGGAGTTTTCGCCCTTGATTATCTTGTCAAGGTCATGGAATGTTCCTTTGTGGAAGCCGTGTAGCAGCTCACAGGCGGTGCTCGTGTCGAAATCTGAAATAACATGCAAAATATTCGTATAATATAATGCGGAAATTCGAGAAAAACTCATTGATATTTACATGAATATATGCAATGCTATAATCAGCACCTTGAAGGAAGCCTGAATATGTATTGAAAAACAATGAGCTTTTTAAAAGAGTGGAAAGACAGCAAACACCGCAAACCCTTAATTCCGCAGGAAGCAAGGCAGGTCGTTTTGACTCATATCGCAGGGCAGTTCTCATAAGAAGGGCTCTTCAAATTTGTTGGCGGAGCAATTTGTCAGGGGAGCAAAGGAAAACGGTCTGAATCTGAGGGATACCGCAGTGTGTGGCTGGGAATTCTGCAGCTTCGATTGCAGATATGCTTGATATGGAATATAAGAATCTTGGGAGCGACAGGAGGGACATTTACTGGATTTACGATCCTGTAGGCGCACCTCATTGGACGGAGGAACGGACGAAGTGCTTTGAGGGAAAAGAAAATGCTCCTATGCTGGGTGTTTCCAACCATAACCTTTCAGAAATCAAGGGATTGAAGGCTATATTGGAGGCGTACAGGTGAAAGCTTACTGCGGCACAGGATCATTTCATCCTGCCGAATTGTTCATGAAGTCCATTTCAAAGGGCAAGGAAAAGTGTGGTATTTTAGGAGGAAAAAGCTGTTATGAGTATCATGATTCATATTTACTATACCGGAAAAAATGGCGCTGCAAGGCTGTTTGCCGATGAGATGATGGAAAGCGGTATCGTTGAAAAAATACGGGCTGAAAGCGGCAATATGCGTTACGATTATTTCTTTCCGGCGGATGATCCGGAAACGGTTCTTTTGATTGATGAATGGGAAGATCAGGCGGCGCTTGATGTTCACCACACATTGCCGCTGATGGGACAAATTATGATTTTGAGGGAAAAATACGATCTTCATATGAGGGTAGAACGTTATATCCCGGATAAAGCAGGTATGCCATCAGTTGATGAAACATTTATAAGAAAGTAAAAAGAGGAGAAAGTGAAAATGGCAATCAAGCTGACGGCGGTCAGAGATCAGATTGGAGCAATTGCACCTGAAAAACGGTGTCACCAAACCTGAGGTTGCAGCAAGCGTCACCCATGTGGCCTTTTATTGCGGCTGATCGAAGGCGTGGGCTGTGTTCGGGATGGCGAAGGAAGTCTGGAACGAAGGGGTATCTGCAGGTGATGTCTGGGCAAAGCGCAGGGTACGGTGCAGCCCTGAACGGCTGGCTTAGCCATCTGGCAATCCAGGCTCCTGGAAAGACGGCACCAACAAGTGGCTGGAGTCGGCAGACGATACGCAATACGGAGGCTTGAATTGAGATCAAAAAAGGGTTTGACACCCCAGCAAGAATGAGGGGAGGTTCTCCTCCCCATAAATTTTTTCTTAAAACTTATACACAAAACCTGACATCTCCATAGGTCGAGGGGCTTTTGCTGTGAAAACCTTTCGGCTATGTGCATTAACTTGACAGTCTGCCCTACCTGCCTATATCCGGGTAGATCTGGTATAGGCAAATGCAGGTAAGCCACCTTGAAAACCCCACTGTCATCAAAAGCTATTCTGCCATTTTATTTTCGATACATGAAGGACATAATTCCCAGTCATCCTCTTCTTTTATGTATAAAGCTCCACATTCATTGCAAAATGCAATCTCATCTTCGTCATAACAAATCCCGCAAGAAAAGCATAGATATTTTCCATTGGTATTAACAAAGGAATCATTTCCACAGTCGGGACAATTGTAAAGGGGATATTCTCCGCCGCTTTTTACGATTTCGTAACTATCTAATCCTTGTATTACGCTAAGATATTCGTTTGCTGCTTTTTCACCCTCTTCTTCATATGCGCAGAAAAAACAGTGACATTTATTGTTATCATAATTGCACTTTAAAAATTTTTCCTTACACGAAGGACATTCCACTAATTCGTCCAGCAAGGTCTCATCACGTGCCTTTGCAGCAGCCATTTTCAAAGCGTCTTCATAGTGCTCCTTGAGCTCGGCGGTACGTTTAATTAATTCCTCAATGAGCATTTCCTCTTGTTTTGTAAGACCGAAGGTCTCGTCATCATCTTTGAGGCTTATCGAAATTGGCGAGGTAAAATCATTATAATTTTCAGTGATAAATTTATTTATTGCTCCTAATGAATGATTGATGCATGACTCGATGGCAGGAAAATGATCTTTAATGGTAAAATGCTCCATTTGATTTCTTAAACGTCTTAAATTTTCCAGAACATTCTTGCTTTCTTTGTCAACCGGAACATCACATAATCTTTCTAATCTCTCAATGAGCACACCACTTTCCACGCTTCTAAAGGAACCATTTTTTAAATTGGATTTATTTGCTTTATTCATATCAGAAAAAATATATGTCCAATGCTCCCTAAATAATCTGCTTTTTAAAATAAGCTCTATTCCCGATGATAAATGCAGCAAACTATATTTTATCTCCTGCTCCTTGTTTCTACAGTCATCTTGTTCTGCTTGTTTTAAATGAAAAATCGCATCAATCACAAAATCCAATCCATTCTCAAGCATTGTTAATCCCATAAAATTCCTCCATAAAGCTAAGACTATTGTTTTCACGGTCACTGTATTTTGAGGCTATCATGATGGCGGCTTGGTTTCAATCAATTCATACATCGTACGCCCCTTATGGATATTTTTTATCTTAAAAATCCAGATGGATCATATGAAATTTTAAATAGTATATCAGAATAGATTACTTGGTGTCTACTACAACATTTACGTTTGCCTCGGCGGGCACATATTCCAAAGCTTTGCCGCTTTTTCCATGGAAAAGTGCCGGGAATGGAAAAGGCCGGAAGGCGCAATCAGTGAAGCTGGCGTGCGGCAATGGGGAATGTGATTTCTTCTGTCATTCAGGGCGCCTGAAGGACTGGGGCTTTTTGTCACGGCCATTCTTGCATCGGATTTTCCTTAGGGGCAGTGAAACGGTTATATTATGGATTGTAGATATCTGGATGAAGTGGTAAAATCAGAGTGGAATCTGGCGGTCGGTGATGGCGGATGCCACGTGGCATCGGCTTAGCCGGGGCAGGGGGCTTTTCTGCCAATGAGAATGTGCTGCCGCCATGAGGCTTAGGGATGTGTCTGCTTTGGCGTTTATGCCTGCGGTCCGCAGAGTCTTCCTTTGGGACGGCTTTTATGGGCATGAGGATGATCCAGTGCAGGCGGATGGCATGTGAGGGGCAAAAGTCGGATAGATAAGGATCACGGCGATTGCTTTGGGCGTAAAGGAAGTAAGCAGATGGGAAAGTGGAAAGCGAAAGATGAGAATACTACAGGAGGATCAGGCGATGAAAAGAGTATGTGATTTTTTGAAAAAAGCAGGAACCTATTATCTGGCAACGGTGGAGGGGGATCAGCCGAGAGTGCGGCCTTTTGGAACGATCCATATTTTTGAGGACAGACTTTACATCCAGTCTGGCAAGGTGAAATCTCTTGCGAAGCAGCTGGCTGTGAATCCCAAGGTGGAGATCTGTGCCATGGTGGACGGAGAGTGGATCAGGGTGGCGGGAACCCTTGTGGAGGACGACAGGGCCGAGGCAAGGAAGTCCATGCTGGATGCCTATCCCAGCCTGCGCAAAATGTATGATGAAAATGACGGCAACACGGTGGTGTATTATTTCAAGGAGGCGACCGCCGTGATCTCAGCATTCACCCATGAGCCGGAGACCATCCATTTTTAACCGGGCCGGGGAAGCGTCCTGTCTCAATTTCAAAGGGGAGCAGGGGGAGAGCGCCAGGCGGTTTTCGCAGAGCATCCCCCGTGTCCCTTCGTATGGGCTGGCTGGGTGCCTGTTATGAGCAGGCGGGAGCAAAATGGGAATATCTGCCTGTTAAATGGCGGTGAGCTGCCTGGAAGGGGGTGTGGGAGGTGCATGATATCTGGAATCCGTGGCATGGCTGCGTAAAGTGCAGCGAAGGCTGTCAGCACTGCTATATGTACTATCTCGACCGTGTACGGGACAGGAACGGCAGGGACATTTATAAAACAAAAAACGGCTTTCGATATCCGCTTCAGAAGAAGCGGGGCGGGGGCTACAAGGTGCAGAGCGGGGAGATGCTGCGGGTGTGTATGACCTCGGATTTCTTTCTGGAGCAGGCGGATCCGTGGCGGGGAGAAGCCTGGGACATGATCCGGGAGAGGCGGGACGTCAAATTTTTTCTCCTTACCAAGCGGCCCCAGCGGGTGGAGGCCTGTCTTCCGCCTGATTGGGGTGACGGCTGGGAAAACGTGTTTTTCAACGTGACCTGCGAAAACCAGCGCAGGGCGGACGAGCGCATTTCCATTCTTCACGCATTGCCGTTTCAGCATAAGGGAATCATGTGTGCGCCGCTGATCGGGCCGGTGGACATTGGCCGCTACCTGGATGAGGGACAGATCCAGCAGGTGCTTTGCGGCGGCGAAAATTACGACGGCAGCCGCCCGTGCCGGTATGAATGGGTAAGGCTGCTTTATGAGCAGTGCAAAAGCCATGACGTGACCTTTAACTTCATCGAAACTGGTTCGGTATTCGTAAAAGACGGAAAAACCTATTCCATTCCCAATAAACAGGTACAGGCGCAGCAGGCGTACCGCAGCGGTATGCAGCATCGGGGCAGGCCTATCCGGTTTCGGCTTTACGACAGCTGGGGATGTGAGATCCCGGAGGAGCGGCTGTATGTTCCTCACTATCATCCGGTGACCTGCCGGGAGTGTGCGGGACGTTTGACCTGCAATGGCTGCGCGGACTGTAAAAAATGTGAGAAATAAAGGAGGGGTGGGTCATGCCATTTATCATCGTCCGTCAGGACATTACAAAAATGAAGGTTGACGCCATTGTCAATGCCGCCAACACGGAGCTGCAGATGGGCGGGGGTGTTTGCGGTGCGATTTTTAAGGCGGCGGGGCCGGGCAGGATGCAGAGGGCGTGTGACGGGCTTGCGCCCATCAAAACAGGGGAGGCGGCGATCACGCCGGGCTTTGCCCTGCCAGCCAGATATGTGATCCATGCCGCAGGTCCGGTTTACCGCCAATGGAGCAGGGAGGAGAACGCCATGCTGCTCCGGTCTGCCTACACCCGGTCCCTGGAGCTGGCGGCCAAGAATCAATGCGGCAGTGTCGCCTTTCCACTGATTTCCAGCGGTATCTACGGCTACCCGAAGGACGAGGCCCTGGAGGTGGCTACGGCAGCCATCACCGATTTTCTCGAGGATCATGATATGGAGGTCTATCTTGCGGTTTTTGACAGAACTGCGTTTATCGTCAGCCAGCGGCTGATGGGAGAGGTGGAAAGCTACATTGATGAGCACTACGTGGGTCTTCACCAGGAAGGCCGCAGGAAGCTTTTGGAGGTGGAGCGAGCATTCCCTGAGGAGTCGGACGGCCAGGAGACTGCCGCCGTGGACACCGCCATGCTGGAGGGAACGCCTCTGGACGATCTGATCCTGGAGCTGGACGAGCCTTTTTCGGACACTCTGTTCCGGCTGATCGACCATAAGGGCAAAAAGGATGCGGAGGTCTACAAAAAGGCCAACATCGACCGGAAGCTGTTCTCAAAGATCCGTTCCGTCAAGGGCTATACGCCGAAAAAGCCTACCATCCTGGCCCTTGCCGTGGCCCTGGAGCTTACTTTGGAGGAAACGGATGATCTGCTGAAGCGGGCGGGCTATGCCCTTTCTCATGCCAGCAAATTTGATGTGATCGTGGAGTACTTCATTGTAAATGGCAGATATGACATTTTTGACATCAATCAGGTTCTGTTCAAGTACGATCAGCCGCTGCTGGGAGGGGCGTCGATGTGAGGCGCAGCTTTTTGTCGCTTTCAAAGTGACCAGATAACCTGCTGTTTTCGGTATTATCATACCATCAAGAAAAACAGGAGGTTATTTCTTATGAAGAACAACATTACAGAATTGGTATTTATCCTGGATCGCAGCGGCTCTATGTCGGGGCTGGAAAGAGACACCATAGGAGGATTTAATTCCATGCTGGAGAAGCAGCGCAGGGCGCCGGGGAGGGCGCTGATTTCCACGGTGCTGTTTGACAACGTAAGCGAGGTGATCCACGACCGTATGGCCATTGGAGATGTTCCCAGGCTTACCCAAAAGGAATATTTTGTCCGTGGCTGTACGGCACTTTTGGACGCTGTGGGAGGAGCGATCCACCATATAGGCAATGTCCACAAGTACGCCCGAAAGGAGGACGTGCCGGAGAAAACCTTGTTTATCATCACCACCGACGGCCTGGAGAATGCCAGCCGCCGTTACACCTATGGAAGAGTTCGTTCCATGATCCGCCGTCAAAAGGAACGCTACGGCTGGGAATTTCTCTTTCTGGGCGCCAATATGGATGCGGCGGCGGAAGCCGGGCGGTTTGGGATCGATGCGTCTATGGCGGCGGATTATCACTGCGATCAGGAGGGGACAGCCCTGAATTACCAGGTGATCAGTGAGGCAATCACCAGCGTGAGAGCCTGCGGGGCGCCCCTAAACGCTGACTGGAAAAAGAAGATCGATGAAGATTATAAGAAAAGAGGAGGAGGGAAATGAGGAGAGGATATGGTTATGGAAAATAAAAAGAATACGCAGATTTTGTTGGTCAATGACATGGCGGGATATGGCAAGGTGGCTTTATCCGTCATGATCCCGGTTTTATCGCACTTGAAGTTTGAAACCTTCAACCTGCCCACGGCACTGGTGTCCAATACCTTGGACTATGGATGTTTTGACATTTTGGACACCACAGAATACATGCAGAATACCATCCAGGTATGGGAAAAGCTTTCGTTTTCTTTCGACGCCATCTGTACGGGATTTATTGTTTCGGAAAAGCAGTCGGCGCTTGTGTATGAGTACTGCAAGGAACAGCGAGAAACGGGAACTCTGATTTTTGTGGATCCCATTATGGGTGATGACGGAAAGCGGTACAATGGATTGACGGATGAGTCTGTCACGTACATGAAGCGGCTGTGCTCCATTGCGGACGTGATCATTCCCAACATCACGGAGGCCTGTTTTTTGGCTGATTACACCGTCAAGAGAAGTTATTCGGAGGAGGAGCTTGAGGTGATCGCTGGCCGGCTGAATGCCCTTGGTGCAAAAGCGGTTGTGATCACAAGCTCGAACATTGACGGGGAAATGTTTACCGTGGTCAAAGACTCCCCGGAAGCCCCCTGTGTTTTGATCCCCTATGAAGAAATCCCGGTCCGTTTTCCGGGAACCGGAGACATTTTCATGTCCATCGTGGTAGGACGTTACATGAAATCTGGAAGGCTTTCGGAGAGCGTGCAGATCGCCATGAGGCAGCTGGAGAGGATCATCCGTTCCAATATGGACAATACCGATAAGTATAAGGGGATTCCCATTGAGCAGTTTTTGGAGGAGATCTGTGAGGAAGAGATCCTAAGCTAAAGACGAATAAAGGAAGGCTGCCGCAGCCCAATGTTGAAAGTCATTGGAGCTGCCGCAGCCTTTTTTCGCATATTTCGCAGGAGCCTTTGCCAGGATGTGCTGCTTGCGCAGCGGCCCAGATCGGCTTTTACACCGGCTCATGACCGATAGGCGTTCAATGTTTTTTTGATAGCGGTTTGGAGGCTTTTGGGGCCTGCGGCATCCTGGGTGACCTCCCATATCATAATGCCTCCCAGATTTTTTGCCGCATATTTTGTCTTTTTCTTTATCATGGAAACACCGTTGTACCATACGTCCATGCCGTTGTATGTAATACGATTTTTGGAGCTCGCTTTTTTGTTATGCTCCAGCAGTTCTCTGTACGGAGCCCAGCCGGGCCGGGAGTAGAAGGGTACCCCCAGGACAATCTTGCTTTTGTCCAGCTTCCTTGTATTTTTCCAGTAATCTGCAGAATCGGTTGCCATATGATAGGGGGAATGGCGTTCTCCGTCGCCGCCGTCGTATGCCATCACATGGATCCAGTCAACGGCTTTCAGGACCTTGTCGGTATGGGCGGCAGCATCGTAATAGACCACGCCGTCAGGTGAGACCCCGCTCATGACGGCGCTTGTCAGCAACTTGCCCTGCCTGTGCAGCTTTTTTCCCAAAAGCAGCATCAGTGATTGGTACTGTTTCCAGGAGCTCCCGTCCCTTCTGGGGTGCTCCCAATCGATGTCGACGCCGTCAAAGCCGTATTTTTTTACCATTTTCATGATGGAGCCTGCCAGGGCCTTTCGCCTGGCGCCGGTGGATGTGGCGGACATGAAAACGCTTTCAAGGGGCCTGTCCTGATAGCTCCAGCCCCCGACGGCAAGGAGGACCTTGACGCCGGACCCATGGGCCTCCCGGATGATCTTCTTTGCAGTTTCGGGGTTTTCCAGAGGAAGAAGCCCGCCCTTTGCGGTGGGGATCGCAAAGGCGTAAATGACATGGGTGAGCACATCGTACTGGATGCTGTCTGCCGCTCCTGGTCTCCAGGAGGGGAAATACCCCACAGTTTTGAAGCTTTCGGTGCGGGTCCTGCTTGTGGCTCCCAGTGACGTCACCGTACAAGAAGTGGAAACAAGAGAAAAAATGAGGAGCGTGTATAGTATCCTTTGCAGTGTCCTCCTTGGGGCAAAGCCTCCGCTCCTGTTTTGGCTGCGATGAATGTTCATTTCCGTCCCTCCTATGTTGGATCCTTTTTATGTACATGATTTTAAAATAGGCGGGGGCAGAGGTCAAGCAAAAAATTGGGCTGCGAGGGTGTAGGAGCGTGATTTACGGGACGCTCATAAACGGCGGCAGCGGGAGCTCGGGGAAGGGAATGGGGAGGATCTTTCTTGTAAAAAACGCTTCGCTCTGCTATCATATGGTCATGTAACAGAGAATGCCTGGGAAAGAGGCAGCACATGTGCGCTGGCTGTCATGAGCCAGGGAATGGGGGATGATTATGGAAAAAAGATCGGAGGTTTTGTGGAAGCTGTTTTTCTCAACGTTCTATCTCAGCGCCTTTACTTTTGGCGGCGGCTATGTGATCGTGACTCTGATGAAGGAGAGATTCGTGGATCGATATCATTGGATCGATGAGGAGGAAATGCTGGATATGGTGGCCATGGCGCAGACGGCTCCCGGCGCCATGGCCGTGAACACTGCGGCTGCGGTGGGGTATAAGCTGGCCGGATTGCCCGGTGTGGGGGTATCTGTTCTGGGAGCGATGCTTCCTCCCATGATCATACTGTCCCTTGTTTCGGTCATATACGATATTTTCATCACCAACATTTACGTGGCGGCTATGCTAAGAGGGATGAAGGCCGGGGTTGGAGCCGTGATCGTGTCCGTGGTCTACGACATGGGAAGCAGGATCGTCCGGGAAAAGGACTGGCTGAAGACGGGGATCATGGTCGGCAGCTTTCTTGCGATCTTTTGTTTTCATGTGAACGTTATATTTGTGATCCTGGCCGCAGCAGCCTTGGGGATCCTGCGAGCGGCTCTCAGATGGGGGAAGGAAAGGGAAAAATGATATATTTACAGCTTTTTTGGAGTTTTCTCCAGATAGGATGCCTCAGCTTCGGAGGCGGGTATGCGGCCATGTCTCTGATCCGGGAGCAGGTGGTGGTGGTTCATCCATGGCTTCCCATGGATGCTTTTGCGAATCTGGTTTCCATTGCGGAGATGACGCCGGGCCCCATCGCCATCAATGCGGCCACCTTTGTGGGGACCCGGGTTGCCGGATTCGCAGGCGCCGCTGCTGCGACGGTGGGCTACATACTGCCTTCCTGTATTTTTGTGACGATCCTGTCCATGATCTACACAAAGTACAAGGAGATGTCCATGCTGAAGGAGGTTCTCTCCTTTCTCCGGCCGGCGGTGGTCTCCATGATCGCCAAGGCGGGGCTGACGATTTTGATCACCGCATTTTTTGCCGGCGGCGTTTTTTCCACTGCCATAGATTGCGTGGACTGGAGGATGGCGGCCTATTTCGCAGCGGCGCTGTTGCTGCTCCGAAAGTGGAAATGGACGCCGATCCGGGTCATGGTTCTGGGCGGCGTGGCGGAGATGGCGTTTACCTGGTTATCGTCGGTGAGGGATTAGTTTTGGGAGAGCTGCCTGCTGAAAGCTGCAGGATACGGTTGCTTTGCCAGGCTCGACAAAAGTCTGGTTTTCTTGTATGATACGTATGAGGCGGCAGTTCAGATGGCTGGGCTGCGCGGGGCCCGTCCTGTGAGAGAACGGGGAGAAGTACGAAAGACTAGGAGGAAAGAATATGAAAAGCTATGGGAATAAAGCGTTGTTGTATGCCGCCTTGGCGATGGCAGGCGGTGTGTTCTATCGGGAGTTTACCAAATTGAATGGTTTTACTGGAAAGACGGTTTTAGGGGTGGTTCATCCTCATTATTTCCTTTTGGGGATGGTGTTTTTTCTGCTGCTTCTTTTACTGGAAAAAAGCTTTTCTTTCACGGACCAAAAGACAAGCCGGGCGCTGGCCATTTATCAGGCGGGGTTAAATCTGACGGGCGTCATGTTCGTGGTGAGGGGAATCCTTCAGGTTCTGGGAACTGTTCTTTCTTCCGGCATGAGTGCAGCGATTTCTGGAGCTGCCGGGATCGGGCATATCCTTCTGGCGGTTGGTTTGATTCTGGTGCTGCTGCAGGTCAGACGGAGTATAACGCCGTAATACTCTGGCCCCAGAATGTACGAAAGCTCCTTGTATGTGGAATTGGCTGCGGCGCAGCGTAAGGTTCTGATTCTTTGGCTTTCGTGTGTGGTGCAAGCGGGATAAAAAGGCCGGGAGCGGCGGGATGTGCGCTGCTTTGGGGAAAAGAGCTTTGATGAGAG
>JAUNJL010000165.1 GCA_030533315.1 Eubacteriales bacterium | reverse complement strand
AGAGCACTTGACTTTTAATCAAGTTGTCCGGGGTTCGAATCCCCGATGCTTCATGGAAAAAAGGCGGAAACCTTGTATTTGCAGGGTTTCCGCCTTTCATTTCAGGAAGAAGAGAGAGGAGAGGGATCCGCTTCCCTGTCCTCTTTTAAAAGGCCAACGGTTACAGGCTCCAGGGTTTGGACGATCAGCCGGTTGATCAGGTCCATTTTGCCGGAATCCATGAGCGCATGGAAGGGGAAGCGGTCTGCCATTTCCTGGGTGACGGAGGCCAGCCCTTCCAGGATCATTTCTTTTCCGGGAAATTCATACCACCGAAGCTCGATATTTTTTTCATGAAAGAAAATGTGGATTTCCCTTCGGGTACATTCCTCCAGAAAGGCCAGCGTTAGCTTCAGGACTGGAACCTGGTTTTCGTCCTGGGCAAATTGCCCCGAAAGGGCAGTAAGATAAGCTTCTCCCTGGATGGTAAGCCAGTTATCCCTGGGCTGACCGAAGCCTACGGTCAGTTTATGCCAGTCTCCTCCCTCCAGAAAGCCTACAGCGAGCTCTGTGCCTTCCAGGGTGAAGGAGATCTCTTCCACACCCCTGGACAGGTTGTTGTGGAAAACCTGGATAAAAAGGGGAAAGAGACCTACGTTTTGTGGAGAAAGGACATAAACCTTTCCGTCCAGCTTTTTCAGCAGAGAAAGGGTGGGACATAAATCTGGTTTTGGGGAGAAAGCCCTTCCGTATGTACGGAAGGAATGGTTTTTCCAACCGCCTCTGGCCCGGGTATAAGGAAGCTGCTTACCGAGAGAGAGTTCCCGGATCCTTCTCTGGAGAAGGGAAAAGGCTGCCGGATGCTCCGGAAGAACCTCCTCAGGGTGGTATTTTGGGGTGAAGTAGCTTCGGATGATGTCCAGCATTACGCAGTTCTGAAAAAGCTCGTTATTTCCGGCGCAGGTCACGACCACCATTTCCAGATCCGGGTAGACGATCACGTTTTGACCAAGCATCCCGTTAAATTCAAAGCTGTCTTCCCGTTCCTCCATCCAGATCTGATACCCGTAGCCGAAGGTTCCGGGGACGCTGTCCGTATGTTTTTTTACAGAGGCCTGTACCCAGCTTTCCGGGATGATCTGCTGGCCCTTCCAAACTCCTTTCTGCAGATAAAGCTGTCCCAGCTTTGCCATATCCTCGGGACAGAGAAAAAGTCCCCAGCCTCCTTTTGTGATCCCCTCCGGGCTTGTTTCCCAGAGATACTTTGTGATCCCAAGAGGCTCAAACAGGCGGGGAGTGAGGTATTGGGTGAGGGTTTCTCCCGTCCTTTGGGTTACGATGGCGGAGAGCACGTAGGTATTCAGGCTGTTGTACTGAAAATCCTTTCCGGGATGTCCTGTGAGAGAGGCCAAAAGAAAGCGCTCCAGCCAGTCGTCCCCGGACAGGATGCCCGACTCATTGAAGGAGACGCAGCTTCTCATGGTGAGAAGATCCTCCACGGTTATGACAGGGCGGATCAGCTTTGTAAGAGGATTGATCTTTCCCTCGAAGATCTTAAAGATATTTTCATCCAGGGACAGCTTACCCTCCTCCACAAGGAGGCCGATGGCCATGCTGGTGATGCTTTTGCACAGGGAATGGGTGATGTGCCAGATGCCCTGGCGGTAGGGTGAAAAGCTGCAGTCGCAGACAACTTTTCCCCGGCGGAGGACCATCAGATGATGGATGTCCACGGAGGGCGCCTGGGAGAGCTCATCCAGCATGGCGGTAAGAAGGGCGGAAGAGATCCCCTGGCTTTCCGGTGTCGCTCTGGGAAAGGGCTGGAGATATGGCTCTTCAAAGGGAAAAGGAGTTTTTTGCGGAAAAAAAGTGACCCGGCTGGTGTAGTCCCTGTTTCCAAGGATCAGATTGGTGATCAGCTCCGCGACGGCTCGCTGTTCTTTTGGCATAATGAGACCTCCTTCTATGCTTTGTACTGTTTATTATACGGATTTTTTCTAAAAAATGCAATCGGGCCATGGAGAGGTCTGACTGAACAGTAAAAAAAGAGTTCTGAAAAGGAAGGAGGCCGGCATAGATTATAGTACCGGTACCCTTTGGGAAGGCGCGCTCCCGGAGGGTGGACAGGCCAAGGGCCTACTGGCTGATTCTGAAAGCCTTGGAAGCTATAAGGTCTCCCGCCGCGTCAATGGTCCGGGTGACAGGCCC
>JAUNJL010000069.1 GCA_030533315.1 Eubacteriales bacterium | reverse complement strand
GCCCACAGGGCAACTCTGCGGTTTTCACAGCTTGTATCACCCATCTTCATGATGACGGGATCGGCCGGTGCCTTTGCCCCGCCGCCTGTCATCGGTCTTGTCTCCATCTTTTGCACTCGGGAATGCAGGATCCGCATTCTTCTCTGTTTTTTCGTGGATTATGCGGTTGGCAGAGCATTCCTTTGCAAACTCTCCGGGAGTCGTATCTTCGTTAAATTTTCGGAATGTTTTGATGAAATGGCCGTAGTCCTGGAAGCCTGACTCAAAGCAGGCCTCCGTAATGCTCTTTCCCCCCTGGATCAGATCCTTTGCCCGGGATATCCTTCTGAGTGTCACGTAATTCCACACGGATAAACCGGTTTTTTCTTTGAAGCTGTGCATCAGGCGGCTTCTGCTTATGTTTAAGGTGGAGGACATATCCTGAATGCTGAAATCTTCTGTTAGATGCTTCTCAATATACTGAATGGTATTTTTGATCAAAACCGGGAGAACGTTGATGTGCTTCATGGGAGAATGGGTGTAGGCCTTGTTGATCAGGATCAGTAGGAGGGACAGACAGGATTTCTGCTGGATGTCCGAACCAAACTCCTTCGTATCCAGGCTGCGGATCAGCTGATTGCAGTAATAGATAAATTCTTCTGATTCTTCCTCTGACAGATGACAGACCTTTTTGCCGTCCGTATGAAAGCATTCCAGAAGATCCGTTTCGGAGCTGCACAGCGCAGAGCCCACTTTTCTGCCAAAATGGACGGGATAACGTTCGTATGTGCTTTCGTCCTGGACACTTAGCCCGTGAAGGTCTCCAGGAGAGATCAGCGTTACATCCCCAGATTCCAGGCGGTATGCCACATGGTCGATAAAATAGGTGATATGTCCGGACTTAACCAGCATCATTTCGTAAGAATGGTTGTGAAAGTGAAGAGGGTATGTAACATGCTGTTGTGTGATGTTGTGAGAGGCTTGTATCAGATTGATATCTCCTGCCATTATTTCCATAACACTTGTTGTTTTTCCTTTCTTTATTAGGCAACATGTTCTCTTTGTCAGCACTATATGACATAATTATAGCACAAATAAGGAAGAAATACACAAAAAAATATGATATATTTTCACTATCAGCAAAATGTGCACAAATTTGCTAACCCGATATTAAAGGAGGAGAAAAAATGATGCGCAAGAAATTTGCAGTTGTTTTAGGATGTATGGCGATCGGTTTGTTAGCAGGATGCGGTTCCAAGGATAACGCATCAGAAGGAAAGGCTGCGGATTCCGACCAGGTAACTTTGAGAGTGGCTATGTGGGACTATTCCAACACAGAATATTTTAAAACCTTGTTCGATGACTTTATGAAGGAAAATCCGGATATCACCATTGAGCCGGTGGAATTTCCATCCGATGAGTACAACACCACCATCACGACGCAGCTGGGCGGAAAGGCTGATTTTGACGTGGTGTTCACAAAGGATATGCCCAGTATCGCTGCTTTGATCCAACAGGGACATCTGCTTGCATTGGATGACAAAATAGAGGGTGACAGTGAATTTGATGCCGCCGATTATAAGGGCCTTGTGGAAGCCCTGAAGATGGATGACAAGGTTTATGCCGTTCCCTTCCGTTCTGACAACACGCTTCTCTACTACAACAAAGACCTTTTTGACGCTGCACAGGTTGATTATCCAGAGGATGGAATGTCCATGGAGGAGTTCCACCAGCTGGCTGAAAAGCTGACCTCTGGCGAAGGAAATGACAAGGTATACGGAGCTCACATCCATACCTGGACCACGAATGTGACCAATCAGGTGCGAAGACTGGGAACCTACAATCCAGATGACGTGTCCACCTACGACCTTCTGAAGGAGTATTATGACGAGATCCTTGCCATGCAGGAGGAGGGAGTGATCATGGACTACGGCGCACTGAAATCCTCCAATCTGCATTACTCCGGAGTATTCTACAACCAGCAGGCAGCCATGCTTCCCATTGGAACCTGGTATATCAACATGCTCTGCGAAAACGTAAAGGATTTTAACTGGGGCGTGTGCAGCCTTCCCAACAACGATGGTATGGGAAATGAAAACGGAGTTGGAAGCGTTGCCCCCGTGTCCATCGGAGCCTATGCAAAGCATGCGGATGAGGCATGGAAGTTTATCAAATACATCTGTGGGGACAATGGAGCGAAGATTCTGGCAGAGAACGGGATTGTTCCCGGATATATCTCCGACGGTGTAAGAGAGATCTTTGACAAGCTGCCGGAAAAATATCCCAATGCACCGGAAAATCTGTCAAAGTATATCACAGGCGATGTTAATTCTGTGATAGAGACACCTATGGATCCAAATGCGAAGGAGATCGAAAACATACTGGGCGAGATGCACAGCTCTGTGATGACCAATAGTGTTTCTGCTGAAGAGGGCATTGAAAATGCCAAGGAACGAGTAGAGGGAATCCAGGGATAAGACCATCACGGTCCGCTGCGGAGCAGTAAGGATGAAAGAGCAATGAACCATTTGCAAATGTGGGATGTTTGCCGGTATTGGCTTGCAAAAGAGTTCATTGCTCTTATTTGTATCATTCCTTCTGCGGCGGCAGGATGGAATGACTGTATTAGAAAATGAGGTGTACGCTATGAAACAGAAAAAAAGAGCATTGATCATATGTTCGTTTATTTTACCCAACTTTATCGGCTTTCTCGTCTTTACCTTTATTCCCATCGTCTTTTCCCTGATCCTCAGCTTTTTTGAATGGAACTCAGGAAACACGATGAAGTTTATAGGTCTGGATAACTTTATTACCATGTTCACCAAGGACCCCAGTTTTTACATTTCCTTGAAAAATACCATCTTCTACACCGTTGTCACGGTTCCCGTCACCCTTTTTATTGCCTTGCTTTTGGCAATCGTGGTGAACAAGCCACTGAAAGGACGGGTGTTTTTCAGATCCGTTCTCTTCTTCCCCTATATTGCCTCCCTGGTGGCAGTAGCCGTGGTATGGATGGCGCTGTTTAATCCGGACAGGGGGCCCATCAATAGCTTTTTAATGGCTCTGGGGGTTTCTAATCCTCCCAGGTGGGCGGCTTCTCAGACATGGGCTCTCCCCACGATCATCGGCTTAACCGTGTGGAAAAACATGGGGTATTACATGGTGGTTTACCTGGCCGGACTTCAGGGCGTCTCCAAGGAGCTTTATGAGGCGGCCTCTCTTGACGGCGCCAACAGCTTTCAGAAATTCAGGTATGTGACCTGGCCCTGTGTCACGCCGACCACATTTTATATTTTAATGATGCTGATGGTATCCACCTTCAAATCTTATGACATTATGTACATTACGACTCAAGGCGGTCCGGGAGAGGCGACCAAGGTGTTGGCGTACCACATTTTTAACAGCGCCTTTGTCAACTCCAAATTCGGCTACGCCAGTGCGGTTTCCATGGTATTGTTCGTCATTGTTATGACGGTTACCTTGATTCAGTTCAAAGTAGAAAAGAAAATGACAAGCTATATGTAGTAGGAGGCTTTGTAATGAACATAAGACAGAAGAAGAAAAGAAGTGCTCTGATTCAAAGGACCGTGCTGTACGTGCTTTTGATCTTGATTGCCTTCATCATGCTCATCCCCTTTGCATGGATGATCTCTGCATCCCTGAAATTGGAAAAGGATGTTTTTAGCTATCCCATTCAGTGGATCCCCCAGGTTCCTCAGTGGCAGAATTACAAAGAGATCTGGGAAAAGGTACCCTTGCTCACAGGCTTTTTCAACACGATCAAGCTGACCTTTTTTACCACGGTCCTGCAGATCGTTACCTCAAGCTTTGCGGCCTACGCCTTTGCAAAGCTGACCTTCCGGGGCAGGGATACCTTGTTTATGATGTACGTGCTGACCATTTCCATTCCCTGGCAGGTTTACATGGTTCCGCAGTTTAAGATGATGACCATGCTGGGATTGACAGACAGCCACCTGGGCATTGTTTTGATGCACGCTTTTACGGCCATGGGGGTATTCCTTATGAGGCAGTTCTTTATGGGAATCCCGGATGCGCTGCTGGAGGCTGCCCGTATTGACGGCCTGTCAGAATACGGCATATGGTGGAAGGTGATGATGCCCCTTTCCAAGTCGGCTCTGGCAACCCTGGCGATCACCTCCTTCACCTTTGAATGGAACGATTTTATGGGGCCATTGATCTATCTTTCTTCCACCAACAAAAAGACGATTCAGTTAATGCTGCGTATGTTTAACTCTCAATACTCGTCAAACTATGCTCAGATCATGGCGGCGGCGGTGGTGGCGCTGATCCCCGTGCTCATTCTCTTTATCTTCCTTCAGAAATATTTCGTGGAAGGGATTGCCAGCTCAGGGATCAAAGGTTAATATCTTAGTGAGAATACATTTACAAACGTGGAGGACATTATGTTACCATATTCAGAATTATATCCGGTTGACAATGAAGTAAGGAAGGCAAAATTACTGGATGGCCTTTGGAAATTCCAGTTTGACCCCGAAGCCCGGGGCATGGAGGAGGGCTGGCATGAGAGAGGGCTCCCGGAGGGGATCTCCATGCCTGTCCCATCCAGCTTTAACGATCTGTTCATCACCAGAAAAGAGCGGGATTTTTGCGGGGATTTCTGGTATGAAACCTCCTTTTTCTGTACGAAGGAGGCTGCGGATGACAGGGTGCTCCTGCGTTTTGGAAGCATCACCCACAGATGCTCTGTATTCTGTAATGGGGTCTTGGTGGCAAAGCACGAGGGAGGCTTTCTCCCGGTCGTTGCCGATATCACGGAGGTGGTATCCAGAACCCAGAGAAACCTTCTGGTCGTGCAGGTGAACAATGAATTAAACGAGACGAGTATTCCCTGCGGGATGACCGTCATTCAGAAGGAGAAGGAAAAATTAGCGCTTCCCTATTTTGACTTTTTTAATTATGCAGGAATACATCGCAGCGTGTGGCTGGTACAGACGCCTTGTGAGGCCATTCAGGACTTCCAGGTCAGCTACAGGCTGAAGGATCAGGAGGCCTGGGTGGACTATGAGGTGTTTACCAATGGCCAAAGGGATGTGCGTGTGCAGCTGAAGGATCAAAAGGGCGAGATTGTGGCAGAGCAGGAAGGAAAAAAGGGAACCCTGTACGTCAGCCATCCTGTCTTATGGAAGGTAAGGGACGCCTATCTCTATACGCTGGTGATCAGCATTGTGGATGGAGACGCCCTGGTGGATCGGTACAGCAGCAGGATCGGCATCAGAACCGTTGAGATCAAGGGAACGGATATTTTGCTTAATGGTGAGCCCGTGTATCTGAAGGGATTCGGGCGCCACGAGGACTTTGACCTGCTGGGCCGGGGATTTCATTATGCCATTGCAAAGCGTGACTTTGAATGTATGAAATGGATCGAGGCCAACTGTTTTCGGACCAGTCATTATCCTTATGCGGAGGAGTGGTATCAGATGGCGGATGAGGAAGGCTTTTTGATCATCGACGAGGTTCCGGCAGTGGGAATGATGAGGAGCCTTGTCAATTACGTGGAAGCCGGACAGGGCAGATCCTCCAAGGATTTCTTCAGCGGCTGTCCCGACATAGAGCTTCTCCGGCACAATCATAAAATGGCGATCGAGGAAATGATCACAAGAGATAAACACCATCCCTCCGTCATTGCCTGGAGCCTGTTTAATGAAGCAGAAACAACCACGGATATCGCAGAGGAGTACTTTCGGTCCCTGTTTGACTTTGCAAGAGACTTGGATCCTCAGGGAAGGCCTCTCACCGGGGTGCTGGAGGGCAGCAGCTCTCCCAGCGCTTGTAAATGCTGTTCCCTCATGGATTTCGTCTGCCTGAACCGGTACTATGGCTGGTACATCCACGGAGGCTCGCAGCTGGAAACGGCTCTTCAGGAATTTACAGAGGAAATGGAGGGCTGGAAGGAGAAGCAGATGGAACGCCCCTTTGTCTTTACGGAATTTGGGGCGGATACCCTGGACTCTCTTCACAAGCTTCCATCGGTGATGTGGAGCCAGGAATATCAGAAGGAGTATTTGGAGGGCTATTTCCAGATATTTGACCGGTATGATTTTGTGAAGGGTGAACTGATCTGGAACTATGCGGATTTTCAGACTGCTCAGGGCATTATGCGGGTAAACGGAAATAAAAAGGGTATTTTTACAAGAGACCGTCAGCCAAAGGACGCCGCCTACCTGGTAAAGAAACGATGGGAGGATAAGTAAGAGGATTCGGTGCTAAAAAATTTAAAAATATGCTTGCAATTTTTACCGGAAAATGCTATCATGTACTTCGGGCGTGCGGATGCTCTGTGCATTGGTGCGCCCAGAAACTGCAGATTTTCATGTTATTACGGAAGGAGGATTTCCAGTGAAAGTAAGATCATCTGTAAAACCGATCTGCGAAAAATGCAAGGTCATTAAGAGAAAAGGATCTATCAGAATCATCTGCGAGAATCCAAAGCACAAACAGCGTCAGGGCTAATGCAAGGTCAGACAGAGGAAAATTGCTGTCTGTAAGGATTGCATACCCTGTCCCGCGCCAAAAACGGCGGGGAGGACATGCTTGTTTGTGAGCAAAGCGGCTGCAGTTGAGACACCCGGATAGGTTGTCCGACTGATGAAATAATGAACTAAGCATGTATTGCCTAATACCGAGAGGCAACGTTGGCCCGTTGGCCGTACAAGATCGGAAAGGCCGCAGGACGCCAAAGCGGCTGGGTGTTTTACCGAGGCACCCCAATTAGGAACTAAGAAAGAAAGCGTCGTACGGATGCACCCCATTTCACCTTATACCCATGTATAAGTGGTGTACAGAGACGAAGGGCTTTCCAGTAAAGAAAATGGAGGAAACAGTACATGGCTCGTATAGCTGGTGTAGACTTACCAAGAGAAAAGAGAATCGAAATCGGTCTTACCTACATCTATGGGATTGGAAGACCAAGCGCAGGCAAGATCCTTGCTCAGGCAGATGTGAACCCGGACACCAGGGTCAGAGATCTTACCGATGACGAGGTAAAGAGAATTAGCTCCGTGATCGATGAGACGATGATGGTGGAAGGTGATCTTAGAAGAGAAATCGCTCTCAATATCAAGAGACTGCAGGAAATCGGATGCTACAGAGGTATCCGTCATCGTAAAGGACTTCCGGTTCGCGGCCAGAACACCAAGACGAATGCAAGAACCCGCAAAGGTCCTAAGAGAACGGTGGCAAATAAGAAGAAATAAGCATAGCAGTTCATTTGGCTGAACCGTTGTAAACAGATTGAACAAGTAACAGAGCACTGAATGTAAATAAATCTTATCATTTTATCATAAGGAAAGTGTAGGTTAGTTTTAAAATGGCAAAAACAACGAAAAGAACGGTAACAAAACGTCGTGTCAAGAAAAACGTTGAACACGGACAGGCACATATTCAGTCTTCCTTTAACAATACGATCGTTACGCTGACTGACAACGAAGGAAATGCTCTTTCCTGGGCAAGTGCCGGTGGTCTGGGCTTTAGAGGTTCAAGGAAATCTACCCCTTACGCAGCACAGATGGCAGCTGAGACTGCAACGAAGGCTGCGCTGATCCATGGATTAAAAACAGTTGACGTAATGGTAAAGGGCCCTGGCTCCGGCCGTGAGGCAGCGATCCGCGCCCTTCAGGCATGTGGCCTTGAGGTAACCAGCATCCGTGACGTGACTCCGGTTCCCCACAATGGATGTCGCCCACCAAAACGCAGAAGAGTCTAATTTTAGGAGGTTGAGCTGAGATGGCAGTAGATAGAACACCGGTCCTGAAAAGATGCAGATCTCTTGGTCTGGATCCCATTTATTTAGGTATTGACAAGAAGTCCACGAGACAGTTGAAGCGGGCAAACCGCAAGGTTTCTGAGTATGGTACTCAGTTGAGAGAGAAACAGAAAGCAAAATTCATTTACGGCGTTCTGGAGAAGCCTTTCCGCAACTACTACGTAAAGGCAGACAGAATGAAGGGACAGACAGGTGAGAACCTGATGATCATGCTGGAGAGCAGGATCGACAACGTGATGTTCCGCATGGGATTTGCAAGGACAAGAAAAGAGGCCCGCCAGATCGTGGATCACAAGCATGTTCTGGTAAACGGCAGATGTGTCAGCGTGCCCTCCTACCTGGTGAAGGCTGGAGACACCATTGAGATCAAAGAAAAATACAAGAGTTCCCCCAGATACAAAGGGATCCTGGAGGTCACCGGCGGAAGACTGGTTCCCAACTGGCTGGATGTTGACCAGGAGAACCTGAAGGGCGTTGTAAAGGAGCTTCCCACCAGGGAGGAGATCGACGTTCCCGTAGACGAGATGCTTATCGTCGAGCTGTATTCCAAGTAATCCCAGTCATGAATACCCTCAAATGTTGATTGACCCAAAAGGAGGGAACATTATAGTGTTTGATTTCAATAAACCAAAAATCGAAATTACCGAGAAGTCCGAAAGGTTTGGTAGGTTTGTTGTAGAACCTCTGGAGAGAGGCTATGGCACCACACTTGGCAATTCTCTTCGGAGGATTATGCTGTCCTCCCTGCCGGGAGCGGCCGTAAGCCAGGTGAAGATCGAGGGTGTGCTTCATGAGTTCAGTTCCATTGCCGGGGTGAAAGAGGATGTTACCGAGATCATCATGAACCTGAAAAATCTCGCCATCAAGAATAACAGCTCTGATAACGAGCCGAAGACCGCATACATTGAGTGTGAGGGGAAGGGCGTCGTGACGGCCGCTGATATTCAGGCGGATCAGGATATTGAGATCATGAATCCAGATCAGGTGATCGCAACCTTAAATGGCGGTAAGGACTGCAGGCTTGCCATGGAGCTTACCATCACAAAGGGGCGGGGTTATGTCAGCGCAGACAAGGGAAAGTCTGATGATATGCCCATCGGCGTGATCGCGGTGGATGCCATCTATACACCGGTAGACAGAGTCAACATGGTCGTAGAGAATACGCGTGTCGGTCAGGTGACGGATTATGATAAGCTTACTCTGGACGTGTATACCAACGGTACACTGGATCCAGATGAGGCAGTCAGCCTTGCAGCAAAGGTGTTAAGTGAGCATTTAAGTCTGTTCATTGATCTTTCCGAGAATGCGAAGACCGCAGAGGTTATGATCGAGAAAGAGGACAATGAGAAGGAAAAGGTGTTGGAGATGAGCATTGACGAGCTTGAGCTGTCTGTTCGTTCCTACAACTGTTTGAAGAGAGCCGGTATCAATACCGTGGAGGAGCTGTGCAGCAAGACCTCAGATGACATGATGAAGGTACGGAACCTGGGGCGTAAGTCCCTGGAGGAGGTTCTGGCAAAGCTGAAGGAGCTGGGCTTACAGCTTCAGCCAGCTGAGGAGTAAGGCACAGACAACAGAAAAGATTATGAGAGCGGATGCCAAAGCAGCAGTGCAGTAAGACCGAACAAGCGTGCATTGCTGTCCGCAGATGGAGGAAAATATCATGGCAAAGTATAGAAAGTTAGGCAGAACCTCAGACCAGAGAAAGGCTCTGTTAAGAAGCCAGGTTACAGCTCTGCTGTATCATGGAAAGATCGTGACGACCGAGGCAAAGGCGAAGGAGATCCGCAAGATCGCTGAGGGCCTGATCGCAATGGCCGTTCGTGAGAAGGACAATTTTGAGACCCTGACCGTGACTGCGAAGGTTGCCAGAAAAGACGCAGAGGGCAAGAGGGTGAAGGAGGTTGTAGACGGAAAGAAGAGAACCGTTTACGACGAGGTTCAGAAGGAGATCACAAAGGACGCTCCTTCCAGACTTCACGCCCGCCGTCAGATGCTCAAGGTCTTCTATCCGGTAAAAGAGGTTCCGGAGAAGGGCGCTGGAAGAAAGAAAAACACGAAGAACGTGGACATGGTTGCAAAGATGTTTGATGAGATCGCTCCGAAGTATACGAACCGCAACGGTGGTTATACAAGGATCGTGAAGATTGGCCAGCGTAAAGGCGACGGAGCGCTGGAAGTGCTCATCGAGCTGGTATAATCCCTTGTCGTAAGGCAGAAGATAGGAAAAGAGATATTTACAGCTTTGTAGATATCTCTTTTTTCCGTATCATTCAGGCTGACGCTTGGGAAAAGGGGTATACTACCTAAGACAATGATGGGGATGTGCAAAGGGGCCATGGCTTTTGGGGATCTGCGGGGCTTTGCGTGCGTTTTCATCCGGGTATCGGAACGGTTACGTTCCCAGGAAATACACAAAGGAATTGGAGAAAAGAATGAAGATCAGAACGTTGGCTGCTGTATGGGCGGCAAAATTCGCAGGCTTTGTCTGCCGGAGGCTGGGCCGCCAGGGGGTAACCTGGGCGGGCAAGGTGGCTCTGCGCCTGGATCCGCACATCCTGGAAGAGCTGTCCGCCCAGGTGCGAAAAGAGATTTTTGTCACCTGCGGGACAAACGGAAAGACTACCACCAACAACCTTCTTTGCGCTGCATTGGAGGCGGAGGGACAGAAGGTGGTGTGCAATCACACCGGCTCCAATATGCTGAACGGAGTGGCGGCGGCCTTTGCCCTGTCTGCCCGCCTGGACGGGCGGCTGGACGCAGATTACGCCTGCATCGAGGTGGACGAGGCCTCCACGCGCCACATCTTTCCCAGGATTCACCCGGATCACATGGTGATGACGAATCTGTTCCGGGATCAGCTGGACCGTTACGGGGAGATCGACATTACCATGAATATTTTGGAGGAGATGATACGGACGGAGCCAAAGCTGCAGATCCTGGTAAACGGGGACGACGCCCTTTCCACATATCTGGCAAAGGACAGCGGCAATTCATTTCTTACCTATGGCATCAGCCAGCCGGTGGTCAAAAGTGCGGCAAACGAGATCCGGGAGGGGCGCTTCTGTAAGTGCTGCGGCGCCCGCCTCAGCTACCGTTTTTATCATTACAGCCAGCTGGGGGATTATAGCTGCCCCAGCTGCGGGTTTGCCCGCCCGGCTCTGGATTTTGACGCACAGGACGTGCGGCTGGGAGAACAGATCTCCTTCCGGGTGGGGAACCGGCATATTGTGGCCAATTATAAAGGCTTTTACAACGTGTACAATATCCTTGCCGCCTATGGGGCCCTTCGGACGGCTGGATTTCAGGGAGAGCATTTTTGTGAAATGCTCAAGGGCTTTCGTCCGGAGAATGGACGGATGGAGCAGTTCCGCATCCAGGGGTGCGGCGTTACCCTGAACCTGGCAAAAAACCCAGCGGGCTTTAATCAGAACATTTCCGCCGTGATGCAGGATCCCTCCCCCAAGGACATCGTCATTGCCATCAATGACAATGCGCAGGACGGAAGGGATATTTCCTGGCTGTGGGATGTGGATTTCGATCTGTTTCAGGAGGACAGCATCCGTTCCATCACGGTGACGGGGATCCGGTGTCAGGACATGCGCCTCCGTCTGAAATATGTGGATATTCCCTCCATCCTGGAGGGGGACGTGGAAAAGGCGGTACGGTCCCGCATCAAGGATGGGACAGGGAATCTTTACGTGCTGGTCAATTACACGGCCCTGTTTAGCACCAGAAATATACTGAAGAAGCTGGAGGGTGAGAAGGCATGGTAACAGTTGGAAGGGGTCTGCGCACCTGCTGTGCGGATCATGAGAAAATGACGGGAACGTGCAAGGAGCCCGCCTTCGGGGGCGGAATGCGGGGATCTTCCCATGGGGAAGCCCACGCCGACAGAGAGGGGGATGGCAGGAGGATCACCATAGGTCACCTTTACCCGGATCTTCTGAATCTTTATGGGGACAGAGGAAATATCCAGTGTCTCATGAAGCGCTGCCAGTGGAGGGGGATCGAGGCCAGAACCATTGCCTTTGAGCTGAATGACAGGATCGATTTTTCCGGCCTGGACATCGTGCTTCTTGGAGGCGGCTCCGACAGGGAACAGATGCTGGTCTGTGAAAAGCTGAAGGAGATCCGGGAGGATTTTCAGGAGTATGTGGAGTCGGACGGTGTTGTCATAGCCATCTGCGGAGGCTATCAGCTTTTAGGCAATTATTATAAGACGGCTCAGGGCACCATCACGGGCCTGGGCTTGGTGGACTTTTACACCCAGCAGGGAGAGGGGCGCCTGATCGACAACATCGTGCTGAAAAGTGACCTGTTTGACATGCCCGTGGTGGGATTTGAGAACCATGGGGGCAGGACCTACATCGGGAAAAACCGTCCTTTGGGGAAGGTGCTTTATGGCTCAGGAAATGACGGGGACAGCGGCTATGAGGGCGTGGTCTATAAGAATGTGATCGGCACCTATCTTCACGGGCCCCTCCTCCCCAAAAATCCGCAGCTGGCCGATTGGCTCATTGCCAGGGCGCTGGAAAGGAAGTATGGCGGGGAGATTCGCCTCTCCCCTTTGGATGACAGGGAGGAGAGGGAGGCGAACGATTATATTTACCATTTTTGCCTGCGGGGCGCCGGTGAACTGTGAACCTTCCTTTGGCATTTGCCCTTGGGGAAAAAAATCAGAGAAATAACACTTGCAATCACGGAAGT
>JAUNJL010000164.1 GCA_030533315.1 Eubacteriales bacterium | reverse complement strand
CCCTTATTCTATCACGAATGCCTGCAAACTGCTATCCCCCGGAAGCTTTTGTTCTTTAAAAATGGTGATTATTGTTACTGTTTACCCCTGCCATTTTCACTCCGCTGAAAATGGCAGGCCAGTAAATTTGAACAGCCAAAATCCGGCTCCTCGCCGTAGGCGACTTTCCATGAGCCGGATTTGGTTACTGTTTACGGGGTACCCGTGAACAGTAACTACTTCGTTATTTGATTTCGATCACTTCATAATTCACCGCCGCATTTATGGCCTCATCGGTAAGCCTTGTGGTATCCATATCCATCCAGTCATCCCCGTCAAATACAAGAACCTGCAGCTTGGTAAGCTCCCTCCCGTGGACCGCGAAGATGGATGTTCCATCCCCATATCCCCTGCTTTGGGAAAGGGCTTCCCCATTCTGGTCAAAGAGCAGCGTGTGACAGGGGGCGTATACTTTGCCTTCCATTTCCGCGTATTCCTCATAGGAAATCCCACATTCCTCTTCAAGGCCTTCTGTTTTGATCGCCATTGCTTCCTCATATTCTTCCCGTGTAACGGTTCTTTCCATAAACGGAACGTCTGTCACGGTCACGATCTGGTATGGGGAGATGGTGACCTCTTTCGTGCCGTAGGGTTTTCCCTTTGTGTCTAAGGTTATGTGCTTTGTGCGTTCCTTATCCAACTGGAACGGAATCTGTAACTCCCAGCTTCCCTCCCATTTATGTCCATCCTTATTCTCCACATACACCCCTTCCACATCATCATAGCCGATTGCGGATAAATTTAATGACAGCATCCCCTTTTCAAGGCCGTCCTGGTTTAGGTTCATTTTCATCATTCCCACATATGTGTGATCATCCAGCGCTTTTCCTTCCAGATAAAAGGCTTCCTCTGTCAGCGGTTGGGGCGCCGCAGCTCCCGGCACCTCATATTCCCCCCACAGATATACGATGGACGCGCCCTCTTTCGTCCCATCTGCGGTGGAATACCTTGGAATATTCCGCAGATTCCCCTGATCCACATCCATTTTCAAGGTAAGGAACACAGACATTCCATCATACAGCACTTCCGACGCCCTTACCTTGATCCCAGCGTCCTCTGCGGAAAGGTTTTCTTTGCCCGCCTCTCCATCCTCTTCAGAGGACAAAACCACTGCATAGTCGCTGTAGTCCCCGGAATATGTGGTGATTTTTTCAATCTGCCTGAAAATGTCTCCCAATATGGGGATCCTGGATGCCAAGGCAGGATTTGAGTAACAAAGGACGCTGCCTGCGGCAAGAATGCCAACAGCAGCGGCAGCTATTTTTCCGCCCCAATGGTTTTTTTGATCCCTCCTCGTTTTATCCGGAAGATTTTCCAGGGTATACAGATATTGATCCCACACCTTCTCCGGTACCCTTTCGTCCTGCCTGATTTTTTCCATCATCTCATTCAAATGGCTCATGTATGGTCTCCTTTCTTTCATGCTTCATTCCCCACAGCTCACAGGCTGGGACGGTCACCGCTGCCTTCGCCGTCTCCCTCCAGCTTTTCTTTATCCTATGTCTGCTCACAATACATCCGCTCGATCCGGCTTCTGGCTGTGGAAAGCCTTCCCCTTACCGTGCTTTCGTGGATACCCAGGATCTCTGCGATCTCCCTGGTTTTAAATCCCTGAACGTAATAAAGGATCAATATGATCCTGTACTTTTCCTCTACCTCCTCCAGAAACGCCTTCCATTCCACAGAGGAATACTCCCCCGGACATCCTCTGTTCTCCAGAAGCTCCTCCCCCTCCACAAAGCGTTTTCGTTCTCGAAGAATTGCGTTGCAGTGATTGATCAGGATACGTGTCATCCACGTTTTAAAGTATCGGTCATTCTTTAATGTCCCAATTTTGTCCCAGCAAGTCAGCGCCGTCTCCTGCATGGCATCCGCGGCGTCGTCATCATTTCTTAAAATTGCCTTTGCCACCTTATACATATCAGGCCCGCACTCCTTCATCAGCAGCACAAAGGCATCCTTGTCATGCTTTCTTGCCTTACGAACCAAAAACATCCTCACATCACCCCCTTTATGGGAAATTTGATTTTTTCGATTACACTTATTAGATAAGCCATCCCTGCTTTTTGTCCAATGAAATTTTATTTTTTATCCAACAAAAGAAACCTCCAAACTGGCAAAACTATCTTACGCCAGTTTGGAGGTTTACACAAACCTTGGGATATTCCCTTATCCTTTATATAT
>JAUNJL010000163.1 GCA_030533315.1 Eubacteriales bacterium | reverse complement strand
ATTTTATCCAGGATTTTGAGGGACTGACCGGAAAAGGAAGGAACATGGTTACCTGTTAAGAAAAAGGAGGAGGCTCCTGGAGAAGGGGGAGAAGATGAAGATCCTGTCTGTGGACATCGGAGGTACGTTTATCAAATATGCGCTGATGGAGGAAAATATGGAGATCCTCTCCAGGGGAAGGATCAAGACTCCCAGGGAGGGCCGGGAGGCGCTGGTGGAGACCATCGGCCAGATCTATGACAAAATGCCGGACGCGGAGGGGATCGCCATCTCCATGCCGGGGATCATCGACTCGGAGAACGGCTACTGTGTCATGGGAGGCGCTCTGGGGTACAACGACGATTTTTATTTCCGTCACAGCCTGTACCAGAGATGTCCTGTGAAGATCTACATGGAAAATGACGCGAAGTGCGCGGCCATGGCGGAGGCTGCTGCAGGCAGCCTGAAGGATGTGAAGGACGGCTTCGTCCTGATCTTCGGGACTATGATCGGCGGCGGGTTTGTGAAGGATGGACGGCTCCACCGGGGACGCCACTTTTCCGCCGGGGAGGTTTCCTACATATGCCCCGGGGAAAGGCCTGCTGCCCCGGACGTGTGGGGGAACCGGTGCGGCACTCCCGCCCTTTGCCGGCTTTTTGCCGAGAGAAAAGGACTTCCCCTTCAGGAGGTGGACGGCGTCCGTGTTTTCGAGGCTGTAAACGGGGGAGACCCGGTGGCTCTGGAATGCCTCCACACCTTCACCAGGGAGATCGCGCGGCAGATCTTTAACATCCAGACCATCCTGGATCCGGAACGCTTCGCCATCGGCGGCGGCATCAGCGCCCAGCCCCTGTTCATCGAATCTATCAAAAATAACCTGAAAGCCCTGTATATGGAGTGCCCCTACTATCTTCCCCAGGCGGAGGTGGTAAGCTGCAAATTCCAAAACGACGCCAACCTCATCGGCGCCCTCCAGTGTTTTCTATCCGCCTATGCCCAATCCTAGACACCCGTAAAGCAAACCGCCCCGCCCGGAAGAAATTCCAGGCGGGGCGATTTGTTTGCTGCTTTATCCGTTCTGGAAGACGGAAAGGGGTAATTTGAAAAGATACCTGCGGGGTCATAAGGGGACTATGCTTTCAGCATATCCTTGTAGGTAACGAGCGTTACATTACCCATCTCGTTTGCTTTATCGATGCAGCCTTTGGTAAAGCCGGTTTTGGCAAAAAGGTAAAAGTGAGTTTTCTCGTAGTGAAACAAGGCGCTGCGCGCTGCGAGTGTTTCAAGTACGCCAAGGTCAATCTTCTCATTCGTCCATTTACATTCGGCAAAGAGGGCGGCATCTTTTTCCGAACCCATAATGTCGATCTCTGTTTGGGACTTTGTCTTGGGGTTCGCCCCCCACCAACGGCCCAACCCGGTAAAGTTCACTTTACATTTTCCTTCAAGGAGCAGCTTCCAAAGATACTGTTTGCAAATATCTTCAAAAACACTGCCCATGTAAGAGGAAAGCTCGGGAGCAATGCGGCTATATGCCAAGTCAACGGCTCCACGGGAAATGACAGAGGTGTTCTCCGGTACGAAACGATACCAAAAACGGAACATATGATCCTCAATAGAGTAAATCGTCTTGCGGGTGCTTTTTTCACCGTAGGGCGATTCTTTTTTTACAATACCGAGGGCAATCAGGTTCTTGATATAGGTGGCGCATACGCTTGTATCCTCGTCAATCTTATTAGAGATTTCATTCATTTTTGATGAGCCGGTGGCAATAGCGGTAACGATCGCATTATAAATGGCAGGCTCACGCACTTCTTGTTTTAAGAGGTTGTTAGGCTCCTCAAAGATTGATGATGACGGATTCAAGTGGGTATTTTTTATGTTTTCTTCGATAGAAAGCTGATCGTCAAGCTGCATAAGATACTGGGGCGTTCCGCCCATAATACCGTAAGCCAACGCCTTATCTTCATCAGAGAAGTTCTTAAAATAGGAGCAAGCCTCTGAAAATTCAAAGGGTTTCACCTTAAACTGTGCGGTTCTCCTGCCGTAAAGAGGCGCCTTATATGCTAAAATGTGGTCTTCCATATACGACATAGAAGAACCGCAAAGGATTAAGAGCATTTTTGAGGAGTCCTTATTTTTATCAATCAAAAGCTGAAGTGTGGAAGCAAGACTTTTTGATGCGCGGGCAACATAGGGGTACTCATCAATAACGAACACAATTCTTTTGGTCTTGGCAAGTTCAAAAACGTGTTCAA
>JAUNJL010000068.1 GCA_030533315.1 Eubacteriales bacterium | reverse complement strand
TCGCCGGGGCTATTGGCTAAAGTATCTTCGCACTACGTCACATTGAGTAATTATATTATATTCATTTTACCATGTCAACCATTTTTTACGTTTTCCTTCACTTTCCTTTACAAGAACGGAAAGAACCGGAAAGGCCAAAGAAGAACGATCCGACAAAGCGGCCCCCAACTTTTTCTGGCATTTTCTTCCTATCCGTGATACAATTAACTTTAAACCAAAAATAGGGAGTTTTTGCTATGATTTCATTTTTATCTCGTTTTCTGATCAAAAACAGGACGGACGTGTCCTCCCCGACGGTCCGGCAGGCCTATGGAATGCTCTGTGGGGCGGTGGGAATCGGCCTGAATATTCTTTTGTTCCTGGGAAAATGGCTGGCGGGAACCATCAGCGGCTCCATCGCCATCACAGCCGACGCCTTCAACAACCTGTCTGACGCCGGCTCCTCCGTGATCACCCTTATAGGGTTTCACCTTTCCGGACAGAAGCCGGACCCAGAGCATCCCTTCGGGCATGGGCGGATGGAGTATATCTCCGGGCTGTTTGTGTCCGTGGCCATCCTCCTGATGGGATATGAGCTGACGAAAAGCTCCATAAACAAGATCCTCCACCCAAAAGCCATCCAAAGCGGGCCTCTGATCCTGGCCATCCTCATTGCCTCCATCCTGGTAAAGGTCTATATGTGGTTTTATAACCGCTCCATCGGCAAGAAGATTGGAAGCGCCGCCATGCTGGCCACCGCCAGCGACAGTCTGAGCGACACCATCTCCACCTTCCTGGTCCTGGCCTCCACGGTGATCGGCCAACTGACCGGGCTCCTTCTGGATGGATGGTTCGGTGTTCTGGTGGGATTGTTCATCCTCTACACCGGCGTCACCACCATGAAGGACACCATCGATCCCCTTCTGGGCCAGGCCCCGGACCAGGAGCTGGTGAAGGAGATCCAGGAGATCGTCATGAGACATACCATTGTCCACGGCCTCCACGATCTCATCGTCCATGACTATGGCCCCGGCAGGCTGATGATCTCTCTCCATGCGGAGGTTTCCTCCGCCGGCAATCTCCTCACCATCCACGATGAGATCGACAACATCGAAAAGGAGCTCCACGATAAGCTGAACTGCGCCGCCACCATCCACATGGATCCTATCATCACCGACGACCAGGAGGTCGCCCTTCTCCGGGAGCAGGTGAGCCAGATCGCCAGGTCCGTGGATCCCGCCTTGGATATCCACGATTTCCGCATGGTGGAGGGGCCGACCCACACCAATCTCATCTTTGACGTGGCCGTCCCCTTTGAATGTAGGCTGACCGATGTGGAGGTCACCAACGCCATCAAGAAACAGATCCGCAGCATTCCCCACAAGAATCTCTTTGCCGTCATCCAGGTGGACCGGGTTTACACCGGCGCCTGACCCAAAAAGCCCCCTTCCCACCAATGTGGAAAGAGGGCTTTTCCTTTTGCAGATCCCATCAGTCAAAAAATTCGATCCCCATCAGAGTCAGACCCTGGGCCGGCGCCGTGGGCCCGGCCATCTCCCGGTCACAGGCCTCCAGGATCCTTTTCATCCTCTCCGGGGGATACTTTCCGTTTCCGATCTCAATAAGGGTCCCGGAAATGATCCGAACCATATTGTAAAGGAAGCCGGTACCCGACACCTGAATGGTGACCACATCCCCTTCCCTCCACACGTCCATGGCCGTCACGGTGCGGACCGTCGTCTTGACCTGCGCCTTTGCACCGCAGAAGCTGGCAAAATCATGGCGCCCGATCAGATAAGAGGTGGCCTCCCGCATCTTCTCCACATCCAGATGATGATGGTAAAAATAGGTATAAAGCCTTTCTGTGGGAACGGGAAATCTTCGGTTGAGGATCCGATACTGGTAAGTCTTTTCACTGTCACAGTATCTGGGATGAAAATCCGGCTCCACCTCCTCAGACAGCTGGATGCGAATGTCCTGGGGAAGGCGCTGATTCAGGGCGTAAGAGATCTTTTCCCCCGGAATCCGAGTGCTGGTGTCAAAAACAGCCACGTTTCCCAGGGCGTGTACCCCTGCATCCGTCCTGCTGGCCCCCATGATCTCTATGGGCTCTCCCAGCAGCTGGGTCAGGCAGTCGTTAAGGACGCCCTGTATGGTAATGCCGTTTGGCTGGACCTGCCAGCCGCAGTAGTTTGTGCCGTCATAGGCCACCACAAGACCGATTCGTTTCTTCATCCTAACATCCTTTTTCTAAAACAGCAAACACGTTTCACAGGTTCTTTTGGCATCTCTGACCCACGGATCCCTTTTCTTCTCAAAATCAACGGTCAGATCCCCGCCATGCGAAAGGCGATGGCAATCCCCATATAAAGCGCCATCACTCCATATGCGCCATAGTCTCTTTGCTTATATTTCAGAGGCTTCATCTGAGTACGCTGATCTCCCCCATGGTAGCATCTCGCTTCCATCGCCATGGCCAGGTCGTTGGCCCGGCGAAATGCGGAAATAAAAAGGGGCACCAGCAGGGGAATCATGTTCTTTGCCTTCTGGAGCAAATTCCCGTTTTCAAAATCCGCCCCCCTGGCGATCTGTGCCTTCATGATCTTGTCCGTCTCCTCCAGCAGGATCGGGATGAACCGCAGGGCAATGGACATCATCATAGCGATCTCATGGACCGGCACCCGTATCTTATTTAGAGGCCGCAGAAGGCGCTCCAGGCCGTCCGTCAGCTGGGTCGGAGTCGTGGTCAGGGTCATAATGGAGGAACCCAGCACCAGATAAACCAGCCGGATGGCCATTCTCCCAGCCAGCACCAGCCCCTCCTTCGTGATCCTCAAAAAGCCCAGCTTCCACAGCACCTCACCGGGAGTCAGAATTATGTTGAAGAATGCCGTGAACAGGAGAAGGACGAAGATGGCCTTCAGCCCCTTGAAAATAAACCTTACCGGCACCTTGGACATCAGGATCACCCCAGCCAGAAAAAGGGTCGCCACCCCATATCCCGGAAAGGTATGAAAGACGAACACAGAAACGATGAACACCAACGTGCCTGCCAGCTTTGTCCTGGGATCCAGCCTGTGAAGCAAAGAGTCCGCCGGATAATACTGTCCAATGGTGATATCTCGGATCATTTCCCGGCACCTCCTCTTTTCTTCTTTGCAAGAGCCTTCAGGATGCTGTCCCTGGCCTCTGCCACCGTGATGGCGTCGGCGTCCACCTCCAGGCCATGGTCCCTCAGGGCGCCCATGATGTAGGTGATCTGAGGGGCCGCAAGCCCCATGGCTTCCAGCTCCCTGTAATGGGAAAACACAGCCCTCGGCGTATCGTCAAACACGGCCTCCCCCTGGTTCATGACGATCAGCCGCTCCACATATTTTGCGATGTCCTCCATGCTGTGAGAAACCAGCACAATGGAGATCCCCCGCATTTCATGGAGGCCTTGGATCTGATCCAGGATATCATCCCTTCCCCTGGGATCCAGCCCCGCCGTAGGCTCATCCAGAATCAGGATCCTGGGATTCATAGCCAAAACACCGGCAATGGCCACTCGCTTCTTCTGTCCTCCTGAAAGCTCGAAGGGAGATTTTCCATAATTCTCTTCCTTCACTCCCACCTGAGCCAGCGCCCTTTTGGCCTCCTCCTCCGCTTCCTCCCGGCTTTTTCCCTGGTTCATGGGGCCAAAGCACACATCCGACAGAACGTCACTTTCAAAAAGCTGATGCTCCGGATATTGAAACACCAGCCCCACCTGGCTCCGAAGCTCCTTCCGATTATAGGACTCTCCCCAGATGTCTTCCCCATTGTAAAGGATGGTTCCGGAGGTAGGCCTGATCAAGGCATTCAGGTGCTGGATCAGGGTTGACTTCCCGCTCCCTGTATGCCCGATAATCCCTGCAAACTGCCCGTCCAAAATGGAAAGATTGATGTTCTTTAGGGCATGGATCTCGTAAGCGGTGCCTGGACTGTAGGTATACGTAACGTTTTTTAATTCTATTGACATAATGCGTTCACCAATTCCTCCGTAGTCAGTATCCCCTCCGGGATGTCCACCCCTGCCAGCCGAAGCTCGTGGGCCAGGAGAGTCACCTGCGGAACATCCAGGCGATACTTTTCCAGAGTATCCACCTGAGAAAAGATCTCCCGTGGCGTTCCCTGCATGACCACCTCTCCGCTGTCCATCACGTAGACCTGATCCGCATGGATCACCTCCTCCATGTAATGGGTGATCAGGATCACGGTCACCCTTTCTTTGCGGTTCAGCTCCCGGACGGCCTCCAGCACCTCCCTGCGGCCGTTGGGATCCAGCATGGCGGTGGGCTCATCCAGAACGATGCACCTGGGCTGCATGGCCATCACGCCGGCAATGGCCACCCGCTGCTTTTGTCCCCCGGAAAGCTTGTTGGGGGAATGGAAACGGTATGCCGTCATACCTGTCTTTTTCAGGCTGTCATCCACCCGCTTCCAGATATCCTCCGTGGGAACCCCCATATTTTCCGGGCCGAACCCCACGTCCTCCTCCACCACCGTACCGATGATCTGGTTGTCTGGATTCTGGAAGACCATTCCCGCCTTCTGGCGGATCCTCCACAGCTCCTCTTCCTTGGCCGTATCCATGTCATCCACCCAGATCGTCCCCTCCGAGGGGAGGAGGAGCGCATTGATGTGCTTTGCCAGCGTGGACTTCCCGGAACCGTTGTGTCCCAGGATCGCCACAAAGGCACCCTCCTCAATGTCCAGATCCACGTCATTGACCGCCCTCTGTGTGTCCTCCACATTACCGTCTTCGTCATATTTCAAATAGTCAAAGCCCAGCTTGAGCGCCTTGATAATTCCCATGTTTTCCCCCCTTACGGCAGGTTTGCCGGTAACGGTTCAGACGGCTGAATGTTACCGGCAAAAATCCTATCATCCTTTTGCGGTCCATAGGATCCGCTTAAATTGTTGCTCTGCCGCACTATGAACGGCAGATCCGGAGGCTGTCCCAGCCTTTTTCAGAGGCCCTCCGCCGCCTGACTTTGCCCGGTCAGCTCATCGATCAGCGCCCAGATCTCCTCCCTCCCCTGCTTCGTCTCCGCAGAGAAGGGGAGCAAAATGCCATCCGGACCCATCCCCAAGCCGTCCCTTACGGCCTTCAGGCATTTCTGCACCTGGCTTCGTTTCAGCTTATCCAGCTTCGTGGCAATGATTATAGGTTCAAAGCCATTGTGAAGGATCCAGTCATACATCATTTTATCGTTGGCAGAGGGATCGTGGCGTATATCCACAAGCAAAAACACCGCTTTCAGATTTTTGGAGGTGTGGAGATACCTCTCGATCATTTTTCCCCATTTTTCCTTTTCCGATTTTGCGATCTTTGCATATCCGTAACCGGGAAGGTCCACCAGATAGATGGTCTCGTTAATGTTGTAAAAATTGATGGTCTGGGTTTTTCCAGGCTGAGAGCTGGTCCTTGCCAGGGATTTCCGGTTCATCAGTCCATTGATCAGGGAGGACTTTCCCACATTGGACTTGCCTGCAAAGGCCACCTCCGGCCGCCCTGTTTCCGGCAGCTTACTGGTGATCCCGCAAACAATATCCAGCGACACGTTCTTAATAACCATATTTCCTCCTTTATTGCCCGCGGTTTCTGGGCATCCTGGTACACCTTTAGGTGTTTCCTCCTTATTGCCCACGGTCTTTGGGCATCCTGGTACACCTTTAGGTGTTTCTTCCTTATTATTGCCCGCGGTCTTACTTATGCTCCGCCAAGGCTCTTCCCAGGACGTCACCCATGTTTTCCACGAAGGAGATCTTCAGGCCCTCCGTAATCTCCTGATCCATCTCTCGGATATCCGCCTTGTTCTCCTTGGGAACCAGAACCTCCTTCAGCCTGGCGTACTTCGCCGCCAAAAGCTTCTCCTTCAGACCCCCGATGGGAAGAACCCTTCCCCGCAGGGTGATCTCCCCCGTCATGGCGATATCCGAACGAACGGGCTCCTCCACAATGGCAGAAAGCATAGCCGTGGCCATGGTGATCCCAGCGGAAGGCCCGTCCTTCGGAACAGCCCCCTCAGGAATATGTATGTGGATATCATTTTCCCGGAAAAACTCCGAAGAAATCCCATATTTATCTGCCACGGAGCGGATGTAGCTGATCCCCGTCCGGGCGGACTCCTTCATCACGTCCCCCAGCTGGCCGGTGAGCATCAGCTCCCCCTTTCCAGGCATGACGTTCACCTCGATCTGGAGAGTATCCCCTCCCACCTGTGTCCAGGCAAGACCTCTGGCAATGCCGATCTCGTCCTTCTTGTTTGCCATCATGTAATTATACTTTTCCTGGCCAAGGTACTGGGAAAGCGTCTTTCCGGTGACATTGACCGTCTCCTTCCCCTCCTCCATAAGGGCTCTTGCCGTTTTGCGGCAAATTCGGCCAAGACATCGCTCCAGACTGCGGACTCCCGCTTCCTTCGTGTAATTGTTGATGATCCTGCGCATGGCGCCCTTCTGGATGGTCAGGCTTCCCTGCGGAATCCCGTTGATCTCCATCTGCTTGGGAAGGAGGTGCTCCCTTGCGATATGTTCCTTTTCGTTTTCCGTGTAACCCGGAATCTCCAGCACCTCCATACGGTCCAGAAGAGGCCTGGGGATCCCGTGGGCATCATTGGCCGTGGCGATAAAAAGCACCTCGGAAAGATCCTGGGGCAGCTCCACGTAATGGTCGTTGAACCGGCTGTTCTGCTCCGGATCCAGCACCTCCAGAAGCGCCGATGCCGTGTCTCCCTTGTGATCGCTGCTGGTTTTGTCGATCTCGTCCAGCAGCATCAGGGGATTTCCCACGCCGGCCTGCGCCAGAGCCGCGGTAATGCGCCCGGGCATGGAGCCCACATACGTCTTCCGATGCCCTCGGATCTCAGCCTCGTCCCGAACTCCTCCCAGACAGATGCGGACATATTTCTTGTTCAGAGCCTCCGCAACAGACCTGGCGATGGAGGTCTTCCCCGTGCCCGGCGGTCCCACCAGGCAGAGAATGGGGCTCTTTCCCTTCCCTGTCAGCTTCCTCACGGACAGGAACTCCATAATCCGCTCCTTCACCTCTTTTAACCCGTAATGACCCTCCTGAAGGATCTCCCACGCCCTAGTCAGATCATTGCTGTCCGTGGAGCGGCGGTCCCAGGGGAGGGACAAAAGGGTCTCGATATAGCCTCTCACCACGGTGATCTCCGCACCGTTGTTGTTCATCCCCTTAAACCGGTCGATCTCCCTTGCGATTTTTTCCTTGACCTCCTGGGACGCCTCCAGCTCCTCCAGCTTTTTGCGAAACTCCATGGCCTCATCGGCGGTGTTGTCCTCGCCCAGCTCCTCCCGGATCATCTTCAGCTGCTCCCGAAGAATGTATTCTCTCTGGTTTTTGTCGATCCGGCCCTTCAGCTTCCTCTGAAGCTCCTTGGAAATGTGAAGGACCTCGATCTCATTTGCCATCAGCCTCCCCAGAAGCTCATATCTCTCCTCCAGGGAAATGGCCTCCAGCAGCTTCTGCTTGTTCTGGTAGGACAGAGGCAAATTCACCGCAACCTGGTCGATCAGCTCCTCCGCTTCCGTGATCCCAAGAATCTGAGCAGCCAGCTCCTTGCTGATCTTTCCGCTCTCCTCGCAGTATTGATGGAAAAGCTCACGGATGTTTCGGTACATTGCTTCCAGCATAGGCTTCGGCAGGGAAACGTCTTCCTTTTCAAAAAGATCCGCCTCCGCAAGAAGATACGGCTTCTCCTGCTCCAGGCTGATCAGCTCTCCCTTTTCCCATCCCTCCGCAAGCACCCGGAGAAGATTCTTGGGAAGCTTCACCACCTGCTTGATGTAGGCCACGGTCCCAATTTGGTAAAGATCCCGAAGCCCCGGATCCTCCACCTGTGGATTTTTCTGGGTAACCAGAAAGATCTTCTGATCCCGGAGCATGGCCGCCTCAATGGCCTTGATGGACCGCTCCCGGCTCACATCAAAGTGTGCGATCATCCCCGGAAGGATCGTGGTTCCCCGCAGGGCAATGGCCGGCAGTACGTGTATCGAATCACTCATGAATCGTCAATCCCTTCTATGTTGGTCAGGCAGTCTCCGGCTTGCCCTTTTTTCTCGTTCGGGTGCTTCTCCGGCCCGCAGCCTGGACAGGGGCCTCTCCCCGGATGATCTCTGGCTCACCGGTGCCTTCCACTACCTCTTTTGTTATGATGCACTTGCGGATGGTACTGTCCGAGGGAGCCTTGTACATCAGATCCATCAAAGTACCCTCCATAATGGCCCTGAGACCTCTCGCCCCTGTTTTTCTCTCCAGGGAACGGCGGGCCATCAGCTCCAGGGCGTCCTCGTCAAAATCCAGCTCCACTCCGTCCAGCTCAAACAGCTTGTGATACTGCCTGGTAAGGGAGTTTCTCGGCTCCCGCAGAATACGGATCAAAGCATTCTCATCAAGAGCGTCCAGGGTCACCACCACCGGCACCCGTCCCACAAACTCCGGGATCAGTCCGTACTTGATCAGATCCTCCGGCATAACCTTCTTGAACAGCTCACCCACGTTCTTCTCTTCCTTTGCCGCCACCTCGGCGCCAAAGCCGATGGACTTGGTGTCCTGTCTGGCATCAATGATCTTCTCCAGGCCGTCAAAAGCCCCTCCGCAGATAAACAGGATGTTGGTGGTATCGATCTGGATAAATTCCTGGTGGGGATGCTTCCTCCCTCCCTGGGGAGGCACGCTGGCCACCGTACCCTCCAGGATCTTCAGAAGGGCCTGCTGAACCCCCTCCCCCGATACGTCCCGGGTGATGGAAACATTCTCAGATTTCCTGGTGATCTTATCGATCTCGTCAATATAGATAATGCCATACTGAGCCCTCTCCACATCGTAATCCGCCGCCTGAATGATCTTCAGGAGAATGTTTTCCACGTCCTCTCCCACATAGCCCGCCTCCGTCAGCGTGGTGGCGTCCGCTATGGCAAAGGGTACGTTCAGCAGCCTGGCCAGCGTCTGGGCCAGCAGCGTCTTTCCGGATCCCGTGGGCCCCAGCATGAGGATGTTGCTCTTTTGAAGCTCCACATCCAGGCTCCTGGAAGCCGTCACCCTCTTGTAGTGGTTGTACACCGCCACGGAGAGGACCTTCTTCGCTTCGTCCTGGCCGATGACATAGTCATCCAGGATGGCGTGGATCTCCTCGGGCTTCATCAGATTGATATCGCCCTGGAAGGAAACCTCCGGCTCGTAGCCTCCAAATTCCTCCTCCATGATCTCCGCACAGATGCCCACACATTCATCACAGATGTAGGCCCCTCCCGGTCCGGCGATCAGCTTTCGTACCTGGTCCTCGCTTTTATGGCAAAAGGAACATCTTATTTTTCCCTCTCTTGTTTTATCTGCCATTGATTTCTTATTTTTCCTTTCTTTTTCCCAAATTTCGCATAGATACAGGGCAATCCCTTCTATTTTTCAGATTCCCGCATTAAGCAAGACAAGACTCCTGATCTCCAGGAGCCTTTTCCTTCACACAAAAGAAAGCCCCTGTAAGGAGATTTCTTTTGTTTCTGACAGCCGTCTGCGAACCTGCCGCAAATGACCTCCCGACCCGGCCCCTGCCAAGCCACCGGCTTCGGGGAACCAGATCCATTCTCTTTTGCGGCGGCAGAAGGGACAGCCCCTGCCGGGCGACGGCCCCCAATGCGGATGTCTGCCAAAGCTGCGGAAGCGTACAGCACAAATCATATTATTTGTGCTGCACCACACCATCGATCAGACCGTAAGCCTTCGCTTCCTCTGCGGACATATAATTGTCCCGATCCGTGTCCTTCTCCACAACCTCGTAAGGCTGTCCGGTGTTTGCCGCAAGGATCTCATTCAAGGTTTTCTTGGTCTTTGCAATGTGATCCGCCACGATCTGAATCTCCGTCGCCTGACCCTGAGCGCCGCCAGAGGGCTGATGGATCATGATCGTGGAGTTGGGGAGTGCAAAACGCTTGCCCTTCGTACCGCCAGCCAACAGAAACGCCCCCATACTGGCCGCCATACCGAGACAGATGGTGGATACATCGCATTTGATGTACTGCATGGTATCATAGATGGCCATGCCCGCCGTCACGGAACCGCCAGGGCTGTTGATATACAGCTGGATGTCTTTTCCGGGATCCTCCGCTTCCAGGAAGAGAAGCTCCGCCACCACAAGGCTGGCCGTCACGTCATTCACCTCTTCTCCCAGGAAGATGATTCTGTCTTTCAAAAGCCTTGAATAGATGTCGTAGCTTCTTTCGCCTCTGCTTGTCTGTTCAAGGACATATGGTACTAAGCTCATAATTCCCTCTTTTCTGATCATTAAACCTCTTTTGCAGTGTCTGCAATGAGTGTAACCGCCTTCTGAACGGCCAGATCCTCCTTCATCTGAGCCAGGCCCTTCTCTCCAAGGAGCTCTTTCACCTTGTCAGGCTCCATCTTGTACATCTCGGCCATCTTGGCGATCTCCTGCTCTACCTCATCCTCACCTGCCTGGAGCTGCTCTGCCGCCACAACGGCCTCCAGAACCAGTCTTGTCTGGATTCTCTTCAAAGCCTGAGGCTTCGTATCCTCCAGCATCTTCTCCGCACTGAGACCGGTAAACTGGAAATACTGCTCCATGGTCAGGCCCTGCCTCTGCATCCCCCGCGCAAAGTCGTCCATCATCTGGCGGCTCTGCGTGCGGATCATGGGCTCTGGAATATCCATCTGGGCATTCTCGATCACCTTATCGATAGCCGCATTTTCCTTTGCGGTCCTGGCTGCCTTCTCCTTCTTCTCCGCCAGGCTCTTCCTTACACTCTCCTTGTACTCTTCCAAAGTGTCAAACTCGGAAACATCCTTTGCAAAATCATCATCCAGCGCAGGAAGCTCCTTCGTCTCGATCTTCTTGATATCACACTGGAACACGGCTGCCTTTCCGGCCAGCTCCTTCGCCTGGTACTCCTCCGGGAAGGTCACGTTCACTTCCACGTGATCACCTGCGGATGCGCCGACCAGCTGATCCTCAAAGCCTGGGATAAAGGTTCCAGATCCAAGGGTAAGGCTATAATCGGTACCCTTTCCGCCTTCAAAGGCCTCTCCATCTACAAAGCCCTCAAAATCCAGGGTCACAATGTCATCCTTTGCGGCTGCCCGATCCTCCACAGCGATGGTTCTGGAGTTCTTCTCCTGCTCCTTCTTCACCTCTGCGTCCACATCCTCGTCTGTCACAGCCACGTCGGAGACAGGAACCTCAACTCCCTTGTATTCCCCAAGGGTCACCTCCGGCTTGACTGCCACCTCTGCAGTGAAAATGAGAGCTTTTCCCGGCTCCATCTGCTCCACGTTGATCTCCGGCTGGGAAACGATCTCCAGATCGGACTCCTCCACCGCCTTGGAATAATGCTCAGGAATGATGGCGTTTACCGCATCCTCCATGAACACGCCCTTGCCGTACATCTTCTCGATCATCTTCCTCGGTGCCTTTCCCCTTCGGAAACCGGGGATGGAAATCCTGCCCTTTGCCTTATGGTAAGCTCTTTCCATTGCCTGATCCAGATCCTCTGCGGAAACCTCAATGGTCAGCTTTGCCATGTTTTTCTCCATTTTCTCTACCTGTAAGCTCATTTGTTGCGTTCCTCCTTAAATTTCCAGGTCATATCTTATCACTCTTTTTTCTTTCCTGTCTATGCTCTATGCCGGTTCGCAGGATGCTGCGGCTGTGCCGTGGTACCGAAAGCAGGAATCCCTCCGGAAACACAGCGCCCTCTCTCGCCTCCGTCATCATACAATTACAGTCATTTTAGTAGTATAGCACAAGAGGAACAAAAACGCCAGTATTTTTTATAGGAAATTCAGCTCATCGCCGTCTCAGGACATCACCGCTGGGACGGGTGCGCCGCCCTCTCCGATCAGGCATACACGATGGAGGCCGCAACCTCCTTTGCCTTTTCTTCTCCCAGAAGCTGGCCTATCAGGGAAAGGGCAAAGTCGATCGACGTCCCCAGTCCCCGGCTGGTGGTCACGTTCCCATCAACGACAACCTTTTCCTCCGAAGGGATGGCATCCTTCAGACCGTCCATACAGGACGGATAAGCAGTTGCCCGCCTGCCCTTCAAAAGTCCCAGATCTGCAAGAACGGTAGGTCCTGCGCAGACCGCTGCGACCTTCCCTCCCTTATTATGGAAGTTTTTCAGAAGCTCTCTCAGAGGCTCACATGCAGCCAGACGCTTTGTCCCTCCCAGGCCTCCCGGCAGAACCAGCATATCCCCATCGGAAAAATCCACGTCCATGAAGCACTTGTCCGTCAAGAGGGCGATGCTGTGAGAGCTGGTCACCTCCCTTGTATCCTTGATGGATACCGTCACGATCTCGATCCCGGCTCTCCGCATCAGATCCACCACCGTGAGTCCCTCAACCTCCTCAAATCCGTCTGCAAAAAAAATATACACCTTTTTATCCATGTCTGTTCCCTCCTAATCCCATGGAAACCTCCATTTTTCCATGGATCTCCTATCTTTTTTCTTCATGTTTTCTCAAAAAGCGCCCTGGCAGGCTCCCTTTTTCCTACCTATTATAGCATCTGCCGCCTTATTTTACAATGGAGAAAGAAGGGAGAAGCCGTTTCGCCGCCTCTTGCATCCCTCCTTGAGACTGGAGTATACTGATAAAAGGACAAGTGGCATTTCCGTCCATCTACGCTTTTATTTATGGAGGTTCTTTACTGTGAAAGAAAGTAGAGGACAGCCAATAAATGGCGCACTTAAACAAGCTAT
>JAUNJL010000012.1 GCA_030533315.1 Eubacteriales bacterium | reverse complement strand
GCTTCATCGTGGCCCTCACGGGAGAGATCATGACCATGCCCGGCCTTCCCAAGGTGCCCGCCGCGGAAAAGATCGACGTGGACGAGACCGGAAGGATCACCGGCCTGTTCTAAGAAGAAAGGCTTGCCATCCCGGCCTCTTTTTTGGCCGGGATGGCTGAAAAAGGGACGGCAAAAAGCCGTCAATATGGTGGATAAAGGAGTAAATGACAATGGGTTTTTCTACAAGTACCTGTACCGAGTTTGTTGAGGTCCTGGCTTCCAAGGCTCCGGTTCCCGGGGGAGGAGGAGCTTCCGCCCTGGTGGGAGCCGTAGGCACCGCTTTGGGAAACATGGTGGGGAGCCTGACCGTGGGCAAGAAAAAATATGCGGCGGTGGAAGAGGAGATGTGGGAGCTGAAGGGAAAATGCGATCAGCTCCAGAAGGATTTCCTCCGTCTCATCGAGAGGGACGCCCAGGTGTTCGAGCCTCTTTCCAAGGCCTATGGTATGCCTAAGGAGACGGAGGAGGAGAAGGCGGAGAAGGCGAGGGTCATGGCCATCGTTTTGAAGGACGCCTGCTCCGTTCCCATGGAGATCATGGAAAAATGCTGTGAGGCTCTGGAGCTGATCAAGGAGTTTGCGGCCAAGGGCTCTGTCCTTGCCATCAGCGACGCCGGTGTGGCCGCAGCCTTTTGCAAGGCCGCATTGAAGGGGGCCAGCCTGAACGTGTACATCAACACGAAATCCATGGCGGACAGGGAATATGCCATGGAGCTGAACAAAAAGGCGGACGACATGCTGGAGAAGTATACGAAGCTGGCGGACGAAACCTTTGACAGCGTACTGGGAAGACTGAGGTGATCCCAGGGCTTTTGCCCGCTGTAAGGAAAGGCTGCTCCCAAGGGGGAGCCGGGCCTTGTGAAGGGATCGCAGCCCTGGCGTCCGCGCTGAGCTGGGCTGTCCCGTGATATCCGCACATCATAAAAAATCCGCCGTATCTGCTGCGGCGTTGGAGGATCATAGAAATGGCAAAACAGTTATTAGGCAAAGAAGTAACCGCCGCTCTCAACGAGCGTATCAAGGCTGACGTGGCAAAGCTTCAGGAAAAGGGGATCGATCCCAAGCTGTGCATCATCCGGGTGGGGGAAAATCCCAGCGATATCTCTTACGAGAGGGGTGCGACCAAGCGCTGTGAGACCCTTGGGGTGGCCTGTGGGAAGATCCTTCTCCCGGAGGACGTTTCTCAGGAGGAGCTTCTGAAGGTGATCCAGGAGGTAAATGAGGACGATTCCATCCACGGCGTGCTCTTGTTCCGCCCGCTTCCGAAGCATCTGGACCAGGCGGTGATCGAGAACGCCCTGGCTCCCGAGAAGGACGTGGACTGTATGACGGACCTTTCCATGTCCGGGGTGTTTACCGGGAAGAAGATTGGGTTTCCTCCCTGTACCCCCCAGGCCTGCATGGAGATCCTGGATCATTACGGCATTGACTGCACCGGCAAGAAGGCCGTTGTCATCGGCAGGAGCCTGGTGGTAGGAAAGCCTGCGGCCATGATGCTCATCAAGAAAAACGCCACCGTTACCGTCTGCCACACCAGAACCGTGGACATGCCCTCCGCGGCAAGGGAGGCGGACATTATCATCGTCGCCGCCGGACGGGCAGGAGTGATCGGTGAGGAATACGTAAAAGAGGGCCAGATCGTCATTGATGTGGGCATCAACGTAAATGAGGAAGGGAAGCTCTGCGGGGACGTGGATTACCCGGCCGTGGAGCCTGTGGTGGAGGCCATCACTCCCGTACCGGGCGGCGTGGGAAGCGTGACCACCTCCGTCCTGGTGGGCCATGTGGTAGAGGCCGCCATGAGAAAGGCTTAGAAGAAAGAAAACCGCATATGGGAAAGCTCTCCGGCATAATATATAACAATACATGGGATCCATGCAGGGGCCGAAGGGGCAAGGCGCCTTTTGCTCCTGACCTGGTGGGATTGTGTGATATTTGTGCAGGGGGGCTTTTTTATGGAGAATTTTCAGGTATACCGGGACATCCAGGCACGGACCGGAGGAGATATATACATAGGGGTGGTAGGGCCGGTGCGGACAGGAAAATCCACCTTTATCCGCAGATTTATGGAGCTGATGGCCCTTCCGTCCATGGAGGAAGGCCTGGCGAAGGAGGTGCAGGATCAGCTTCCCTTAAGTGGAATGGGTAAGCTGATCACCACGGTGGAGCCGAAGTTTATCCCCAGGGAGGCGGTGACCGTCAAGCTGGGGGAGGATCAAAGGGTGCGGGTGCGCCTCATCGACTGCGTGGGATTTCTGGTAAAGGACGCAGGCGGTCATATGGAGGAGGGAAGGGAGCGGATGGTAAAAACGCCCTGGACCGAAAAGCCCATTCCCTTTCATCAGGCGGCCATGATCGGCACCACAAAGGTGATCCAGGAGCATTCCACCATCGGCCTTGTTGTTACCACCGACGGAAGCTTTGGGGAAATCCCCAGGGAAAACTTCGTGAAGGCGGAGGAGGAGACCATCGCCGCCTTGAAAAAGCAGGGAAAGCCCTTCCTGGTGATCTTAAATTCCAGGACGCCGTACCACGAGGAGACTAGGAAGCTGGCCCTTCAGCTTCAGGAAAGCTATCAGGTGACGGTGCTGACGGTCAGCTGTGAGCAGCTGAAGAAGGAGGACGTCACAAGGATTCTGGAGGAGATCCTCTATGAGTTCCCGGTCAGTGAGATCCGCTTCTTCATTCCCCGATGGGCGGAGCTCCTTCCCGTCACCCATCCGGTGAAGAGCCGGCTGATTGCACAGATCCGGGAGAGGATGAAGGGGCTTTCCCACATCCGGGACGTGACCAGGGAGGGGGTGCGCCTGGAGGGGGAGGAGATCCAGGACACCCTGCTGGAGGATGTAAGGCTTTCCGACGGGGTGGCCAGCGTCCAGGTACGCCTTACGGAGGCCTGCTATTATTCCATGCTCAGTGAGCTGAGCGGCGTTCTCATTGAGAGCGAGTACCAGCTGATCCATACCATGAAGGAATTGTCCGCCATGAAGGAGGAGTATGAAAAGGCCGCCTCGGCTTTGACCTCCGTGCGGGAGTGCGGATACGGGGTGGTGCTTCCAGAGCTTTCAGAGATCTCCCTGGAGGAGCCGGCGGTGATCCGTCAGGGGAACAAGTTTGGCGTGAAGATCAAATCCAAGAGTCCTTCCATCCACATGATCCGGGCAAACATCGTGACGGAGATCGCCCCCATCGTGGGGACGGAGGAGCAGGCAAAGGATCTGATCACCTACATCGGGGAGAGCGAAAGCCGGGGGGAGGGCATCTGGGAGACCAATATATTTGGAAAGACCCTGCGGCAGCTGGTCCAGGAGGGCATCCAAGGGAAGGCTGCGGCCATCACCCAGGAAAGCCAGGAGAAGCTTCAGGACACCATGCAGAAGATTGTCAACGACAGCAAGGGAGGACTGGTGTGCATCATCATTTAAAGATATCGGGAGAGCTCCCTTTTCACACAGGGGCGCAGGCAGGCTGCCATGTGACAGCCTGCCTGCGCCCTTGATGCTTTGTGGAAAAGCTGCGGTCTCTGGGGATCCTGGCATGGGGTCAGCCATTCCCATCCTTCTTCAGAGGATGCTTTTTCCTCCATGCCTCCAGAAACGCGATCTGCTCCTCATCAGAAATGGACTGGGACAGGGGATCGTTTCCAGCAGCCGCACAGCAAAACAGGACAATGGTCTGGAGAAGAAAAAAGATCAGGAGAATACTTAACAGTAAGCCCATGGAAAAGCCTCCTTTATTATGAAAATTTAAGAGCAGTATTTCCCTCTTTTTAAAAAAATATACAGTTGAAAATAGAATATGATGTTTTTTTCCATACTTCGCCGAAAACCGTATGGGCCCGTCCATATGCCGGGGAGGCGGGCTGATGCTTATTGCACGGGAGTATAAACTGTGCTATAATGCAATTGACATTTTTTGCCTTCCCAGGTAACTGGGAAGGGCAATGAACAGTAGGGAGGAGGGAGCTGGATGCAGAGGCTTCTGAATCCGTTCATGACCGGCACGGTGCGTGCCATGAAAGGAGAGGAAAATGAAGATGAAAAAGAAAATCATGCTGAAAAGGGCGGCGGTTTGCCTGCTGATCCTGGGTTTGGTACTGGGAGCCCTGCCGGTGCAGGCGGCAGCGACGGGGAAGGCGGACAAGGCTCTTACCACATCCGTGAACAAGGTGCTCAAGGGCCGCAGGATCACCTCCTCCACACCGAAGGAGAAGGCCTTGAAGAAGGTTTTTTCTTATGTGAAGAAATGCAGGTACGAGAGGGCGCCTTTGGGCTTTAAGCCGGACACCCAGAAGAACTGGGAGACGGATTTTGCGAAAAAGCTTTTGAAGAGCAAAAGGGGAAGCTGCTACCACTACGCGGCAGCCCTGGCCTTCCTTGCGAAGAAAGCCACGGATTATCCGGTGCGTATCGGCTATGGACAGGCAAAGGCCTTTGGGAGCAGCTGGCAGCCTCACGCCTGGGTGGAGATCAAGATCGGCAGGACATGGTACACCTTTGACGCCAATGCGGATCAGTTCTCCAAGCAGAGAGAGGGAAAATGGTATCAGCAGAAGCGCTCATCCATGAAAAAGATCTATCGTTACAAAACGGCAAAATACATAAACGTGGAGATTTGATCGATGGTTTTCAGTTCAATGGTGTTCCTGTGTGTTTTTTTGCCCGTTGTCTTTGGTCTGCATCTCCTTCTTCCGGGGATGCGGGCCAAAAACATCCTGCTGGTGATCGCCAGCCTGTTTTTTTATGCCTACGGTGAACCCATCTACGTGGGAATGCTCCTGGCCTCCTCCTTCCTGAATTATCTTTGTGCGCTCCTTCTGGAAAAGTACAGCGGGAAGAGGCGGATGTGGGTCGCCGCGGCCGTGGCGGCCAACCTGGCGGTCCTGATCTGGTTCAAATACACAGGGTTTCTCATCCAAAGTATCAACGGGGCCGTGGGAACAAAGATCCCCATCCCGGATATTCGGATGCCGATCGGGATCTCTTTTTTTACATTTCAGGCCATGTCCTACGTGATCGACGTTTACCGGGGCGTGACCAGGGCTCAGAAAAGCTTTGGGAAGGTACTTTTGTATATTTCCTTTTTTCCGCAGCTCATCGCCGGCCCCATTGTCAAGTATCACGATATTGAGGTGGAGATCGACACAAGGAAGCAGACCTTGGATGGGTGCGCTCTTGGTATCCGCAGGTTTATTGCCGGCCTGTGCAAAAAGGTGCTCATCGCCAACGTCATGGGGCTTGCGGCGGACAATCTGTTCGGGGCTGCTCCGGAGCAGATCAACGTTTTGGGGGCCTGGGTGGGAGCGGTCTCCTACATGCTCCAGATATACTTTGATTTTTCCGGCTACAGCGATATGGCCATCGGCCTGGGCTGGATGTTCGGCTTTCACTTCAAGGAGAACTTTCATTACCCGTACATATCCAGCAGCATCAAGGAATTTTGGAGAAGGTGGCACATTTCCCTGTCCGGCTGGTTTCGGGAATACCTGTACATCCCCTTAGGAGGGAACCGAAGGGGGAAGGGGAGGACCGTTCTCAACAAGATGATCGTTTTTCTTGCCACCGGGATCTGGCACGGGGCGGCGTTCAACTTCCTGTTCTGGGGAATTTATCACGGCACCTTCCTGATGGTGGAGGAGTACGTCCCTGCCATCACGAGAAAGGGAGGAAGGGTGAAGAGCGCCCTCCAGCATCTTTACGCCCTTTTGGTGGTATGCGTGGGGTTCGTGTTCTTCCGGGCGGAGACCATGGGCCAGGGCTTGTTTTGGCTGAGGCGGATGTTCTGGGATTTTTCCATAACGAAGGCCTCCATGGTGCTGGTGCTCCAGCAGCTGACACCTTTATTCCTGGTGACCTTTGCGGCGGCCATCCTGGCATCCATGCCGGCGGCGGAGAGGCTGAAGGGGCGAAAGGGCTTCCAGGAGATGGGAACCGTTCTCAGCCTGGCCGGTCTTTTGCTGTGTATTCTCAGCCTGGCCGGGGGTACTTATAACCCGTTTATTTATTTTCGTTTTTAGGAGGGGCAGGAGAGGATGAAAAAAGGAAAGATCGTTTACTGCGTTTTGTTCTTCGCCATCTGCCTGTTTCCTCTGGTGGGATTGGCGGTCCGGCCCGCGGAGGAATCCACGGAGAACCGGGATCTGGCAGAGTTTCCCTCCATCTGGACGGAGGAGGGGCTCAACACCCAGTGGATGTCCATGGCCGGCGACTATTTCCAGGATCATTTTGCGTTCCGAAGGGAGCTGGTGACGGCCAATGCGGTTTTGAAGGGCAGGCTGCTGGGGGTGTCCACTGCATCCGGCGTGATACAGGGGACCAATGGCTGGCTGTATTACAAGGATTCCCTGGAGGATTACCAGGGAACGGGCCTTTTGCCGGGTCGGAGTATTTTTAATATTTCCCACACCCTGTCCATGGTTCAGGAGTATCTGGAGGGGAAGGGTGTGGCCTTTGTGTTTGCGGCCGCACCGAACAAGAACTCTCTTTACCAGGAGAATATGCCTTATTATTACCGGAAGAAGGCCTCTGCGGAGAAAAATCTTCTCCGCCTGGAGGAATGCCTTTGGGAGGAGGGGGTGTCCTACGTGGATCTGTACGGCGTATTTTCCTCTCAGGAGGAGGTATTGTACCACAAGCGGGATTCCCACTGGAACAACAAAGGAGCTGCCATGGCGGCGGACCTGCTTTTAACGGCCCTGGGCCAGGAGCATGATTCTTACGAGGCGGAGCCTTACGAGGTGCGGGCGGACTTTGAGGGGGATCTGGATACCATGCTGTATCCGGCCATGGTCACTTTAGAGGAGGAGATCTACTACACCAAGGAGCCCACCTTTGCCTACGTGGGGGAGGTGGAAAGCAATTTTGCCCCCAGGATTCACACGGTGAATCCTGTGAAGGGGGGAAGCCTTGTGATGTACCGGGATTCCTTTGGGAATGCCGTCCTTCCCTTCATGGCGGACGCCTATGGAAGCGCTTATTTTTCCAGAGGCGTCCCGTACCAGCTGGGGGACGTGGATACCATGGCTGCCAGCGGGGTGGCGATCCTGAGGGCGGAGCGTTTTCTTCCTGATATGGCTCAGTCTCCTCCCGTGATGGAGGGACCTGCCGTGGTCTGCGAGAGGGGCATGATCGAGAAAGCTGGGGACGGCGCCCTGGATGTGGCCATGACCGCCATGGGAAATCTTGTGAAGCTGACCGGGCGGATCCGGGAGGAATATCTGGACGAGAGGACAAGGATTTACCTGCGTATCAACGAAGCGGGAGTCTACGAGGCTTTTCCCATGGATGTCAGACTGGAGGACGGAACCACGGATGAGGGAGGCTTCTGCCTGTATCTTCCCGCCGCAGGTCTAAGGCCTGGGGAGAACACCCTGGAGGTGGCGGTGAGGGATCAGGAGGAATATCATATCATTTCAAGACACGAGATAAAGGAGGATGCGTGATGAAAAAAGCTTATGTGACCAGGATGCTCAGTCTGCTGACGGCCGCCGTTCTTGCGGTACATTCACCGGCCGTTTTATGGGCCGGCGAGGCCGGGCAGGAGGAAGAGGCCCAGGAGACGGCGGAGGATTTTTCCATCTCTTTGGGGGATGAGGAGATCTCCGTGACGAATCAGACGGCGCAGAGGATACTGGATGCGGAGCTGAAGGAGAGGAAGACGGATGAGAAGGAAGGGGAGCCGGCCTTTGACCTGACCCTGAAGGAGGAGAACGGAACGCTTCATGTTTTTGAGGCCGTGGACCCGGAGGACTGGACGGAGCCGGTTCTGATTAATTCCTATGAATTTTTGTACATTGTCTACAAGGACGGGAGCGGAAAAGAGCAGGAGGCCCTGGAGAAGGCGGACGAGCGCAGCTTTGATCAGGCCCTGACCATGTACACCTCTGCCAACGTTCATATCCGGGAGAAAGCGGATAAGGAATCTCAGTCCTTAAAGGTGGCACAGCTGGGGGAGGAATGTACGGTGACGGGAGCTGTTCCCGGCTGGTTCCAGGTGGAGTCCGGAGAGCTGAAGGGCTATGCCTACCACAGCTATCTCACTGAGGACAAGGCGGCTGTGGACGCCTTGATCAAGAAGAAGCAGGAGGAGGCCGCAGCGGCTCAGGCAGCGGCAGCGGCGGCAGCTCAGGCGGCGGCAGCGGCCCAGCAGGCAGCGGCAGCCCAGCAGGCAGCGCCCGCCGCAAAGACGGAGGTCAGCCGTCAGGCCTATGACGACTGTGACGGAAGCGGCCATGGCTATTACGAGATTACCTGGTCCGATGGAAGTGTAACCTACGAGGAATATTGACGGCGGAGCCGGCCTCCTCAGATAGGCCTGTGCGCCGGCCGCATCGACCACAGAAGGATGATGCGGCGGGCAGACCCTTCGGTGCCGCGGATGGATTGTTGCACGTGATCCTTCAGGTATCTGGACGGTGGGGGGAAACCGGAAGAAGCCGACAGGTGGGAGAGAATGAATGTGTTGAAAAAAATGAAGAAAATGGGGGCGGCCATCTGGATGTTGGCCCTTTGCCTTCTCACTCTGCCCGTTGAGGCGTCAGAACTCCAAGGGGGGGGTATCAGGCCCTGACAGATCACATGGACGGCGTAGGGCAGGCGCCAGCCAAAAGGTCGAAGACCAAGAAGGGGCTTGTGAAGGAAGGCCGTTATTATTCCTACTACAACAAAAAGGGTGCAAGGGTAAAAAACCGTTGGGTGAATGTAGGCCAGAACAGATACTTTTTTAACGAAAAGGGAAGGGCCGTCACCGGAAGCATGGCTCGGGGCGGCAAGGTGTATGTGTTTCGGGAGAACGGGAGGCTGTACCGTCCCAGGACGCCCAGGGTTGTTGCCGTAAAAAAGAACAAATATTATGTGGATGTAAGGGGAAGGGCTTCCCGGGGGTGGTTTACGGTGAACAACCGGCTGTATTACGCAGACTCCAAGGGGCGCCTGTATCTGAAAAACAGAAGCCGGGAGGGCATTACCTTCACAGATCAGGGTTATGCTGCGGACGGCGCGGCCGCCAACAGCAAGCTTCTCGCCATGAACATCCTTTCTCGGATCACGACGCCTGGTATGTCGGATGGCCAGAAGCTTCAGCGGGCCTGGAGCTACGTGACGACCCATATGTCCTATTGTGGGTATTATCCCAGCTGGCGGCCTGGCTGGCAGAAGGAACTGGCGGCCATAGCCCTGGGACAGGGAAGGGGAAACTGCTACGGCTATGCCTGTGCCTTTGCAGCTCTTGCAAGGGAAATCGGGTACGATCCCTACCTGATCTGCGGGAGAGTTTCCGGTACCAGGGACGGGGCCGCAGATGGCTACACCCGTCATTGCTGGGTGCGCATCAACGGGGCCTATTATGACCCGGAAGCCCATGCACTGGGCTGGTATCGGGGAGTTTATGGAGCGGGAGCCTACGGGATTTCCCACACGGTTCAGTCCATCGTCCGCTATGGGGAATAGGCTGTCCCAGGCCCTGTAGGCTGGATGAGACTCATGCAGAAGACGGTGCAAAAGGCAGAAATGCTTTTTGCACCGCCTTTTTTTCTTTCGGGAAAGCTCTGCCGCAGCCTGGGCTTCCTATGAGCGCTTCGTTTTCCGAAGCCTCTTTCTTTGTGGGAAACAGGCAAAAGCCGGTCTGTGGAATAAAGTAAAGTATGAGAGGAAGAAAAAAAGGGGGAAAAGGGGATGAACGGGACGTATACGGGAAAGGGAATCTCGGTGGCGGTTCTCGATACGGGGGATGGAGGTGGATTGATGCACGAAAATGAAGGGCCTGCAGACCGATCAAAAAGGGATGTGAAAATATAGGCATTAACTATGGATAAAATGGGTTTATATATAGATAAAAGGTATTATTCTTTGTGGGAACAGGTGTATTATAATTACCCTGAATATACCATGCGGCGGCCGGGGGCTGATCCCCGGAGGCCCTGCCTGTGAGGAAGGCAGGAAAATGGACGTTTCCCAGCTGCCGCAGGTTTTTTGTCAATTCTTCGTAAGAGAAGGATACAGACTCCTCCGCGACAGGATCGTATGAGACAGCAGAGGCGTTGGATGCCCCAAGTATTTCCGTGAAAAAAAGAGATACAAAATCTTCCGCTTTGGTGGGAGGGGGCAGACAGTGACAAGACGATGGGGGTTTTTGTAATGAAAGCAGTCAAAAGAAAAATGTTTCGGCTGAATGTGCGCACCAAGGTCAGTATCGCAATGCTTGTCCTTGGTATGATCTTGGTGGGCATTTCTGCTTTTATGCAGTTTGGCGGCAATGTGAAGGGGCTGGTGGAGGAGCAGGCCCGAAAATCTCTCCAAAGCGTGGGGATCCAGAATGCGAAGATGCTGGATGAGAAGATCAACGCAGAGCAGATGTTTTTGACCACGGTTGCCAAGGAGATTTCCAGGAGCAGGAACAGGGACGTGAAAAAAATTCTGGGAATCCTGGGCAGCCATCGGGACAATTATGGATATTTTGACATGGGCGTTGTGAACGGAGAGGGCCTTTGCGTCACGGTCAATGGAGAGTCCTTCCACATGGGAAAGGACAGCGATTACCTGCAAAGGGGCATGAACGGAGAATCCCTTGTCTCGGAAAGCTACCTGGCGGGGGAAGGGGAGCTGCCCATTAATTTCATCGCCGTGCCGGTGGTGATGGACGGCGAGACCACCTTGATCCTGGCTGCCGCCTACCGGTCCCGGGACTTTTTGGAGATGACGGATATCTCCTCCTTTGACGGAAACGGCAGGAGCGTGGCCATGAATGGCCAGGGAAGGTGTGTGGCTCTCTGGGAGGGCGGATCCTTCGAGGAGCTGGACGGCGGGATGGCCGCCTACCTGGATTCCAATGGATGGATGGTGCCCGGCGAGGCGGAGGGAGATCCGAAGCAGCTTTTCTATGAATTTGAGAAGGACGGCACCTCCTACCTGGGCTTTGCGGCTCCTATGGAAAAGACAGAATGGTATCTGCTCACCTACGCCGAGGCGGATTATATGTATGCCGCCGCAAGGGAGATCAACCGGAACATCCTGTACATCATACTGGGGCTTTACGGGGTGATCGCCGCCATCACCGGCCTTTTCGTCTTCGTGTACCATGGATTTCAGAAAAAGATTTTCCAGGTGGTTTTCCGCGACCGGCTCACCGGCGGAAAGAATTATCAGTACTACAAGCATATCTTTTCGGACATTCCCCAGGAGGAAAGGGAAAACCGGTATCTGGTGAATTTTGACATTGACAAGTTCAAAATGATCAATCTGATCTATGGGGTCAAGGTGGGAGACGACATCCTGAAAAAGGTTTTTCATACCTTCCAGGAAACCCTGCCGGAGGATCAGATCTATCATTACCATGCGGATATCTTCGTGGCCATCATGAGGGGAAAAAGCAAGGAGGAGATTGCCGGAAAGCTGGAATGTTTCTGCCAGGTGCTGGAGGAGAAGATCGAAAACAAGGAGCTTTTGGAGCTGACCGTCTCCTTTGGAATCTGCCCTCTGACCCAGTTCGACCAGATCAACCTGATATACAGCAATGCCCTTTTGGCGAAAAACGAGATCAAAGGAAGCTTTACGGAGAAGTTTCGCTTCTATGACGACAATCTGGAGGTGCAGGTAGAATACCGAAACATGGAGCTGGCCTTTCGGGAGGCCATCCAGAAGAAGGAGTTTCAGGTGTGGTACCAGCCCAAGTATGATATGCGTTCCCGGAGGATCTGCGGGGCCGAGGCCCTGGTGCGGTGGAAGAAGAGAGACGGCACCATCATCTTCCCCGGATCCTTTATCCCGGTTTTTGAAAACACGGGACAGATCGTGGAGCTGGACGAGTATGTGCTAAAGACGGTGTGCATGGACATTAACCGGGCGAAAAAAGAGGGGATCGACATGCGTCCCATCTCCGTGAACCTTTCCAAGCTCCACCTGGTAAAGCCGGGCATCGTGGGGAAGATCCAGGCCATCACGAAGCTTTACAGCATCACGGGCCGGCAGATATCCTTCGAGATCACGGAGAGCACCTCCTACAGCGACAAGAGGATTATGGATCAGATGGTGTGGGAGCTGCACCAGATGGGTTTTCAGGTGGACATGGATGATTACGGAAAGGGGAGCTCCACCCTCCTTTCCCTGTGTGACACCAGCTTTGACACCATTAAGCTGGACAAATCCTTCATCGACGCCATTGGCAGCGAGAAGATGAACATTATCATTAATTCCACCATCAACATGGCGAATCATCTGAATATGCAGATCATTGCGGAGGGCGTGGAGAACGAGGAGCAGGCAGGCTTCCTCGTAAAGAATAATTGCTACATGGCTCAGGGCTATCATTATTCCAAGCCCCTGGAGCGGGAGGGGTATCTGTCCCTCCTGAAAAAGGAAGCGTCCATGATGGGAGCTCTGGCAGTCAGCGAGGGCTAAAGGCCGTCCCGGGTGATGCGTGGGATCCCATGAAAGAGGATGAGGATCTGGGAAACCCTGCGAGGAAGGTGATGAGGCGGAGAAGATGCGGCCCGGAAGCGGTGTGAGGGTCCGCAAAAATTCTATGGGGTCAAGTGTTTTTTGTGAAGATTTGTAGCGAGCGGTTCGGCTGACCGGGCCGCTTCTGAGAAATTTTTTCAAAATTCACTTGGCCTTTTTGTGGTAAAATTAAAATTTGTAGGTCCAGATTATAAATTATGTGAAAAATGACGAAATTTGAAAGGGACGGGAACATCCTGTTTCCAAAAATATTTCTATATGGTATATTAAATAATATAGTAAATCAGTATCAAGATGCGGCTTTTGAGAGACAACGCATCTTGTTGTCGTATTTGACAGAAGAAATCGCGGTACTGTAACAGAGAGGAGTCGTTTTAAGAATGGTTAAAATAGCACAGCTGCAGCGTTTTGTGACGGTTGCAGAGACAGGGAGCATTAATAAGGCGGCAGAAAAGCTTTTTATTTCCCAACCCACCTTGAGCGCCAGCATGAAGGCGCTGGAGGATGAGGTGGGGAAGCCTCTCCTGAATCGCTACGATAAGGGAGTCACCCTTACCAGAGACGGGGAGATGCTTTATCAGTACGGACAGACCGTTTTAAAAGAGATGGAGCTGATCAGTGAGCTGAAAAATACCAGTGACGTGGTCCACAATGCGGAGATCAGCATTTCCGTCTACTCCCTTCTTCTGAAGGAAAGCCTGTTTGCGGAGTTCTGTAAGGAGTGCAGGGCAAAGGAGACGGTGATCAACGTGGAGGAGGTGGCCCTGGAGGAGCTGATCAACAACGTGTGCCAGGGAAAAAGCGAGATGGGGCTGGCGGTGGTCAGCGATCTGGAGCTTCCCATCATCCAGAACGTGGCGGAGGCGCGGAAGATGAAGCTGATCGTGGTGGACAGCGGCCCTCTGTACGCTCATATCACGGAGGCCAGCAGTCTTTACAGCAAGGAAAAGATTACTGCGGAGGATCTGAAGAAATGTACCTTCTGCCATCTTCCTTTTGACACCTATTCCATCCTTCGACAGTCCGTGGCCATTGACGGGGTGCCGGTGGGAGACCTGGAAAACACCCTGGTGGCAAACAATTATCCTCTGATGGTGGGGATGCTGAATAAGATGGATGCGTTTATGCTGGGCAACTGCTGGCAGAAGGATGAGCTGCAGAAGCACAACGTCATCACCCGCCGTCTGGACACCAACATGACCATGAACCTGGTGCTTTTCACAAATGACCGTAAAAAAATGCACACGCCGGAGGAGAACATCTTCATGCGGCTGATCACCCAGCATTACGGAAAGGAAGCGTAGCCAGGCCGAAAAAAGGCTCGTGCAGTTCCTTGACACGAGAGGGGATATACCCTCACGTGGATTTTGGGAACCGCATCGTGGCCTTTTTTGATTTTCTGCACCGGCGCCGCACGCCCTACGACGACAACGGCCACGGCACCCACGTGGCTGGGATCCTGGGGGGCAGCGGCAGGGCTTCCCAGGGAAAATACCGGGGAGTGGCCCCGGAATGTGGGATCGTTTCCCTAAAAGTGCTGGATCAATATGGGAACGGTAGCAAGGAGGACGTGCTGAGGGCCTTTCAGTGGATCCTGGGCCACGGGGAGCTTTACGGCGTTCGGGTGGTGAACATTTCCGTGGGGGCCTCCTACGGGGCCGGATGGGAGGTGGCCTCCCTCATCCAGGGGGCGGAGCAGCTTTGGGACAGGGGGTATGTGGTGGTGGCCGCCGCCGGGAATCAGGGGCCGAGGGCGGGGAGCATCACGGCCCCTGGAAGCAGCAAGAAGGTGATCACCGTGGGAGCCAGCGACCTTCTGGATGGAAAAAGCGGCGTCTCCGGGAGGGGGCCTACCTGGGAGTGCGTCTGCAAGCCGGACATCGTCACTCCGGGAGGGGGGATCGTCTCCTGTGTGCCGGGGCCGGGAAACGGATATGGGGTCAAAAGCGGCACCTCCATGTCCACGCCGGTGATCTCCGGTGCGGTGGCCTGTGCCCTGGAAAAGGACGGAAGCCTTACCAACAAGGAGATCAAAATGCGGCTGAAGGAAAGCGCAAGGGACTTAGGACTGCCAAAAAATCTTCAGGGCTGGGGACTGTTTGACCTGAACCGTTTTCTTTCTCTGTGAGAGGAGCGGGCGGGGGCAAAGAGGAAAAAACGTTGACGGAGGAAGTCTTTTTGAGTACAATAGGAGAAAATGAAGACACAGACAGCAGATAAGGAGGAGATTATGAAAAAAATTCAGATGACGACACCCCTGGTGGAGATGGACGGAGACGAGATGACCCGGATCCTCTGGAAAATGATCAAGGACGAGCTGTTGCTGCCATATATCGACCTGAACACGGAATATTATGACCTGGGGCTTGAGCACCGCAATGAGACGGAGGACCAGGTGACCATCGACTCGGCGAAGGCGGCCATGAAGTACGGGGTGGCTGTCAAATGCGCCACCATCACCCCCAACGGGGCGCGCATGAAGGAGTATGACCTGAAGCAGATGTGGAAGAGCCCCAACGGCACCATCCGGGCCATGCTGGACGGCACGGTTTTCCGGGCGCCCATCGTGGTAAAGGGCATCCAGCCCTGCGTGAGGAGCTGGAAGAAGCCCATCACCATCGCCAGACATGCCTACGGGGACGTATACAAGAACGCAGAGCTTCAGGTTCCCGGGCCGGGGAAGGCGGAGCTGGTTTACACCGGGGAGGACGGAAAGGAGGTCCGGGAGCTGATCCATGATTTTGCCGGCCCCGGCGTCATCCAGGGAATGCACAATCTGGACGGCTCCATCGAGAGCTTTGCCAGAAGCTGCTTCTCCTACGCCCTGTCCACGAAGCAGGATCTGTGGTTCGCCACCAAGGATACCATCTCCAAGAAATACGATCACCGTTTTAAGGACATTTTCGGGGAGATTTATGAGAAGGAGTACAAGGAGGCCTTCCAGGAGGCTGGCATCGTTTATTTCTACACCCTGATCGACGATGCGGTGGCCCGCATCATGAAGGCAGAGGGGGGATTCATCTGGGCCTGCAAGAATTATGACGGGGACGTGATGAGCGACATGGTGTCCTCCGCCTTTGGCTCCCTGGCCATGATGACCTCGGTTCTGGTCTCCCCCAAGGGCTATTATGAGTACGAGGCCGCACACGGCACCGTTCAGCGCCATTATTACAGGCATCTGAAGGGAGAGGAGACCTCCACCAACTCTGTGGCCACCATCTTTGCCTGGACGGGAGCCCTCCGAAAGAGGGGAGAGCTGGATGGGAACCAGGAGCTGATGGAGTTTGGGGACAAGCTGGAGAAGGCGGTCATCGCCACCATCGAGGGCGGAGAGATGACGAAGGATCTGGCTCTGATCACCAGCCAGGAGAATGTGACGGTGCTGAACAGCCGGGACTTTATCCTGGCAGTGAAGAAAAAACTGGAAAGCATTCTTTGACGGAAACGGATCTGGAGGGAAGCCAGACAAGGTCTGGAATGAGAGAGGGAGGAGCGGTCATGCCAGCTCCTCCCATTTTTCGTAAAGCTCCTCCAGCTCTGAGGCGACGGTTTCTTTTTCCCGGCTGAGGGCCGTGCATTTTGCCACGTCGGTGCAGACGTCCGGCAGCACCAGGGTCTCGTCGATCTCCCGATCCCGCGTTTCCAGCTCCTCGATGCGGGCCTCCACCCTTTTCAGTTCGTTTTCTCTTTTTCGCTTTTGGGCCTGTTCCTCCTTTTTTTGCTGCCAGGAAAGCTTGTTTTCTGTGGGAAGGTTTTCACCCTGTCCCTCCGTTTCCTCCGGGGGAGCGTAAATGGCGGTCATCTCCTCCCGCTTTTCCAGATAATAGTCGTAGTCTCCCAGATAGTTGACCAGGGACTGATTGGCCAGATCCAGAATGCGGGTGGCCGTCTGGTTGATGAAATACCGGTCATGGGACACGTACAGGACCGTTCCGGTGTAGCTGTTCAGGGCCTCCTCCAGGATCTCCTTGGAGGCGATGTCCAGGTGGTTGGTGGGCTCGTCCAGGATGAGGAAATTGGACTCGGAGAGCATGAGCTTCGCCAGGGAGACACGGCCTCTTTCTCCGCCGGAGAGGGAGGAGATCTCCTGGAACACGTCGTCCCCGGTAAAGAGGAAGGCGGCCAGCATGTTGCGGATCTGGGTCTCCGTCAGGGTGGGGTAGGTGTCGGAGATCTCCTGGAAGATGGTCTTTTGGGCGTGGAGGACGTGGTGCTCCTGGTCGTAGTAGCCGATCTGCACCTTGGCCCCCAGGGTGATCCGCCCGGCGTCCGCCGGGATCAGGCCGTTCAGCATCTTCAGGATGGTGGTCTTTCCCGTACCGTTGTTCCCGATCAGGGCGACCCGCTCTCCCCGCTTGATATCGAAGGAGATGTGTGAAAACAGGGGCTGTCCCGGGAAGGCCTTGGAAAGGCTTTCCACCGTGAGGACGTCGTTTCCGCTGACGTACCGGGGTTCCAGGGTGATGCGCATACGGGCCAGCTCCTCCACGGGACGGTCCAGGCGCTGTATCTTTTCCAGCTGCTTTTCCCGGCTTTCCGCCCGGCGGATGGATTTTTCCCGGTTGAAGGATTTCAGCTTCATGATCACCGCTTCCTGGTGGCGGATCTCCCTCTGCTGGTTGAGATAGGCCTTGTACTGCGCATCCCGAAGCTGGGCCTTCTTCTCCGCAAAGTCGGAATAATTGCCGCTGTACATGCGCATGGAGGCCTGCTCCAGCTCCACCACCTTGGTTACCACCTTGTCCAGGAAGTAGCGGTCATGGGACACGATGAAGACGGCGCCGGGGTAGTTGATCAAATAGGTCTCCAGCCATGAGATGCTTTCCATATCCAGGTGGTTGGTGGGCTCGTCCAAAAGAAGGACGTCCGGCTTCATGATCAGAAGCTTGCCCAGGGCCACCCTGGTTTTTTGGCCGCCGGACAGGGTGGAAAGCTGGCGGTCAAAATCCTCCTCCCCGAAGCCCAGGCCCTTTAGGACGCCGGTGATCTCACTTTTCCAGGCGTAGCCGTTTTCCATTTCAAACTGATGGGTCAGGCGGGTGTAGGACTCCATGAGATCCGCCAGGGCCTCGCCCTGGTGATGCTTCATCTCCTGCTCCAGGGTGCGCATCCGCTGTTCCATGTCCAGGATGTGCTGCTTTGTGGTCAGAAGCTCCTGATAGATGGTGTGGCTGCTTTTGATGTCCTGGTATTGGGCCAGATAGCCCAGAGTCTTGTCTTTCGCCAGAACCACGGTGCCGGAATCGCAGGGCTCCTCCCCGATGATGATCCGAAGCAGGGTGGTTTTTCCGGCCCCGTTGTTTCCGATCAGGGCCGCCTTTTCCCTCTCCTGGATGTGAAAGGAGGCGTCCCGCAGGATCTCCTTATCTCCAAAGGCCTTGTTTATATTTTGACAAGATAAAATCATAAGTGTTCCTCCGTTTGCGGGTGTAAGCCGCAGTCATGTAAAAATGTATGAAAAAGCAGGCCAGGATCCCCTGTGGGAGGCCTGCTCTTTGCCTGTGCAGTCTGTTTTTGCCGAAGAGGGGTTCCGGGAGCGGATGCCCCTAGGCTTCGGTACCATTTTCATTATACTGAAAAAACCTATTTTGTAAAGTGGACATTCTCATACCGACGAAGGGGAATTTTATGGTCAATTCTTGACAACTGAATTGACAGGAAAATAACATTTCGTTATAATGACTCTATGAAGTGAGGGGGTTCCCGCAGAAGCGGGAAAAGGGCTCCGAGACAGAGAAGGAGGATTGCTTCGTGGATGCAAAAGAAATATCAAAAGCAGTCATAAAAAGACTGCCCCGGTATTACCGTTACCTGGGTGAGCTGCTGGAGGAGAACGTGGAGAGGATCTCTTCCGGGGACCTGAGCAAGAAGATGCATGTCACCGCGTCTCAGATCCGCCAGGACCTGAATAATTTCGGCGGCTTCGGACAGCAGGGATACGGGTACAACGTGAGTTACCTGTATACGGAGATCGGAAAGATCCTTGGTCTGGACACCGTGCATCCCATGATCATTTTGGGGGCCGGCAATCTGGGACAGGCGCTTGCCAACTACAGTGACTTTGAGAAGAGGGGGTTCCGCCTCATAGGGATTTTTGACGTGAACCCCGTTCTGGAGGGGATTTCGGTGCGGGGGATCGAGATCCAGATGATCGAGCATCTGCCCCGTTTCCTGAAGGAGACGCCGGTGGACATCGCCATATTGACGCTTCCGAAGAACAAGGCAAAGGAAATGTCGAATCTCCTGGTGGAAAATGGCATTAAGGCCATCTGGAATTTCGCCCACATCGATCTGGACACGCCGGAGGACGTGGTGGTGGAAAATGTCCATCTTTCCGAGAGTCTGATGGCGCTGTCCTACAATCTGAGCCAGTACCGCAAGGAGCACACGGGATAAAGGGTAAAACAGAGTCGCTGTGGGGAACATCTCCACAGAGGGACGGATGCAGGCATGAGGCTGTAAACTGCTTTTCCTTTAGGGAAAACAAGGAACAGCCTTTTTTTCATCGGAAAAAGAGGCCCATGGCCTGGCTTTGGTGAGAGCTTTGTGAGAAAGGATGGAAAAATGAAGAGGATCGTGACGGCGGAAGAGATGAAGGCTTTGGATCGGCACACCATTTCGGAGATGGGAGTTCCCTCCCTGGTGCTGATGGAGCGGGCGGCCCTGAAGGCTGCGGAGGGACTTCTGGGATTTCTTGACAAAAGGGAGGAGGAGCGGATCCTGGTGGTCTGCGGCAGCGGGAACAATGGGGGCGACGGGCTGGCTCTGGCCAGGATCCTGACCCTTTGGGGCTTTTCCTGTGAGATCTATTTGGCAGGAAATCTGGAGCGGATGACCAGCGAGGCCCGGGCGGAGCTTCGCATCGCCGAAAATTATGAGCTGCCCTTCGTGAATAACCCTGTCTGGGATGAATATACTACTATAGTAGATGCACTTTTTGGGGTGGGGCTTTCCCGTCCCATCGGAGGCAGGCTGGAGGACGTGGTAAAGGCCATGAACCGGGCTTCTGGAAAGAAGGCGGCGCTGGACATTCCATCCGGTATAAGCGCTGACACGGGGCAGGTCTTAGGAACGGCCTTCCAGTCCCATTTGACCGTGACCTTTGCCTTCCTGAAAAAAGGACTCTGCCTTTATCCCGGGCGGTCGTATGCTGGCCGCATTCTGGTGGCGGATGTCGGCATCTACCAAGATAAGAGGGAGCTGTCCTTACCATACCGGTGCCTGGAGCGGACGGACGTAAAGGAGCTGCCCCTTCGCATTCCCCAGGGAAACAAAGGGACCTTCGGCAAGGTTCTGGTGGTAGGGGGAGCGAGGGGGATGTGCGGAGCCGCTTATCTCTGCGCCGCTGCCTGCCTGCGGGCGGGGGCGGGGATGGTAAAGATCCTGACCGCAGAGGAAAACCGGCAGCCTCTCCACACTCTTTTGCCGGAGGCCATGGTGGCAGCCGCACGGGAGGAAGGGGAATATGAAAGCCTTCTGGACTGGTGCGACGTGCTGGTGGCAGGTCCGGGGATGGGGATGGAAGAGGAAGGCCGCCGGAGGATCCACTGGTTTCTTTCTCATGGCAGCCGGAAAAAAAAGCCCATGGTCCTGGATGCGGACGGACTGAATCTTTTGGCGGAAAATCCCAACTGGAACGTGTATCTGAGGGGCCGCTGCATCCTGACGCCCCATATTGGGGAGATGAGCCGTCTGACCGGCGTCTCCCCCGGGGAGATCAAGGAGGATCCGGCCGGGACAGCTCTTTCTTTTGCAAAGGAGACCGGCGCCGTCTGCGTGCTGAAGGATGCGGTGACGGTGACTGCCGGCCCTGAGGGACGCTGTTATGTCAATCTATTCGGGAACCCGGGTATGGCCACTGCGGGAAGCGGGGATGTGCTCTCCGGCGTGCTGGGAGCCGTTCTCTGTATGTACCGGGGAAGGAGGGAGCCGTGGGAGCTGGACCTTGCCGCAGCCCTGGGGGTTTTGGTTCACAGCCTTGCCGGAGACCTGGCGGCAAAGGAAAAGGGAACGAGGGGCATGAAGGCCGGAGATCTGACGGAGTATCTTCCCCAGGTGCTGAAGGCGGGGGAGGAGCAGGCGAGGAGGGCCTGGAACCCAGGGAGAACGAACTATACAGAAGGAGAAGACCCAGAATGGGAAGATTTGACAGGATCAAGGCGGTCATAGACATGGACGCCATTTTGCATAATTTTGAAGAGATGAATAAAAATATCCGGGAGGAGACGGGGATCCTTGCGGTGATCAAGGCGGATGCCTATGGCCACGGGGCCGTGCCAATCGCACGCCTGGTGGAGGATCGGGAATACATCTGGGGCTTTGCCACCGCCACGGCGGAGGAGGCCCTGCAGCTTAGGGAGGCCGGCATCCGAAAGCCGCTGCTGGTGCTGGGTCCCGTGTTTGAGGAGCATTTCAGGGAGCTTGCCAGGCAGGACGTCCGCATGACCGTCTGCGACTATGAGACGGCGGAAAGGTTTGCCCGGGAGGGCGAGGCTGTAGGAAGGACTGTACATATCCACCTTGCCGTGGACACGGGGATGACCAGGATCGGTTATCGGGACGTGCCGGACAGCGTCCCTCAGATCAAAAGGATCTCCCAGCTTCCGGGGCTTGTCATCGAGGGGCTTTTTACCCATTTTGCCCGGGCGGACGAGTATGACCGCAGCCCGGCCATGGTGCAGCTGGACCGGTATCTTCGCTTTGCCCGTATGCTGGAGGAAAACGGCGTCCGCATTCCCGTCCGCCACTGCTCCAACAGCGCCGGGATCATCCGCATCCCGGAGGCCAACCTGAGCCTGGTCCGGGCCGGGATCACCATCTACGGCGTGTACCCTTCCCAGGAGGTGGAGAGGGAGGCCGTCCGACTAAGGCCCGTCATGGAGCTGAAAAGCCACGTGTCCTACGTAAAGGACGTGGAGCAGGGAACCGCCGTGAGCTATGGAGGCACCTATGTGACAGAGAGGCCTACCCGTCTGGCCACCATCCCCGTGGGCTATGCGGACGGCTATCCCCGATCCCTCTCCAATAAGGGCTGGGTCCTGATCCATGGAAAAAGGGCTCCCATCCGGGGGCGGGTCTGCATGGATCAGATGATGGTGGACGTGACGGAGATTCCCCAGGTGAAGGCGGGGGATGAGGTGACCCTCATGGGGAGAGACGGCCAGGAGTTTTTGGGGGTGGACACCCTGGGAGATCTTTCGGGAAGATTTCCCTATGAGTTTGTCTGTGACATTGGAAAACGGGTGCCGAGAGTTTATATCAAGAACCATCAGGAGGAGGGTGTTCTGACCCATTTCGGGTAAGTCTTTCAAAAACCACGCATGTATACACGAGAAAAAAATGGAGATACTACCTTTTAGAAGCAGGCGGAGGCCGGGGGTATCCCCAGGGATCTTCCCGGCGTCCTGCCAGGGGAAATGAGATGCCTTTGCAGGCAGGGTTATGGAGTGTGAATTGTGTGGTAATTAAACGAGGGGATATTTTTTATGCGGATCTTCGCCCGGTGGTGGGAAGTGAGCAGGGGGGAGTCCGCCCGGTGCTCATCATCCAGAACGATGTGGGGAACCGCCACAGCCCGACGGTGATCTGTGCGGCCATCACCTCAAAGATGAACAAGGCGAAGCTGCCCACCCACATCGAGATCGATGCATCCGCCTACGGCATCGAAAAGGACTCGGTCATTTTGCTGGAGCAGCTCCGCACCATCGACAAGCGGCGCCTGAAGGACAAAGTATGCCATCTGGACGGCCCTCTTCTGGATAAAGTGAACCACGCCCTTGAGATCAGCCTGGAGCTGAGTTTCTAGGAGCGTCGGGGCGTCGGGAGCTGATTTTTCAGGCATGTGCCGGTCAGGGAATTTCGGGGGGATTCTTGACGGATGGCGGTTTCGGTGTTATATTTTATCAAGAGTGGTGCGGTGCGGCGGCTTGAGAGGGGCCGGAGGCTTGCCGTACCGGACATGAGAAAATAATGGAAATGTGCTGAGATCCCAAGGGCCCGGGCGGTTCTTGCGGATTTTTGCGTGTGACGGCCCGATGGGCTGTGACATATCGTTTACCTGTGATCTAAAGGAGAAGAAAAATGTCTGGACATTCAAAATTTGCCAACATAAAGCACAAAAAAGAAAAAAATGACGCAAAAAAGGGAAAGATCTTTACCATCATCGGCCGTGAGATCGTCATGGCCGTAAAGGCCGGCGGGCCGGATCCCAACAACAACAGCAAGCTTCGGGATGTGATCGCAAAGGCGAAGGCCAACAATATGCCCAATGATACCATTGACAGAGGCATCAAAAAGGCGGCGGGGGCTGAGTCTGCGGACAATTATGAGAAGGCGGTTTACGAGGGCTACGGGCCCAACGGCGTGGCTATCATCGTGGAGACGCTGACGGACAACAAAAACCGTACGGCCAGCAATGTGAGGAACGCCTTTTCCAAGGGAAATGGAAGCATCGGCACCCAGGGGTGCGTGTCCTTCATGTTTGATCAGAGGGGACAGATCCTCATCGACAAGGAAGAGTGCGAGATGGACGCCGACGAGCTGATGATGGTGGCCCTTGACGCGGGAGCCGAGGATTTCTCCGAGGAGGAGGACAGCTACGAGGTTCTCACCGCTCCCGATGACCTGGGCGCGGTGCGGGAGGCGCTGGAGAGTGCGGGCGTGCCCCTTTTGGAGGCCCAGGTGGCCATGATTCCCCAGAACTACATAGCTCTCACGGATGAGAAGTCCGTCAAGGACCTGCAGAAGACCTTGGACCTTCTGGACGATGATGACGACGTGACCGACGTGTGGCATAACTGGGAGGAATAAGTAAGGGATTCCAGAACGGTTCATGGAGGCGGCAGCCAGCGGGCGCCTGCAGCCTGCGGCGGTTTCTGCGCAGCGGGGAATGCGAAGATTTCCGGGCGGCGGCATGGCTGGAGAGAGTGGGCGAAGGACTTTTGCAGGGCGGGAAAAGCCGGCGTTCCAGGGATAACTGGACGGATTTGATGGAGTTTTTTGCCGAAGGACTCTTTTCGGGTTGACATTCTGCCGGGGGTCTGTTATATTCAAATCAGATAGCGAAGACAAAGGCGTTTTGCGTGGGCAGAACGCTTTTTCTGCGTTCTGCAGTGTTTGGCAGGGACAGAAAAAGCGTATGCGGGGGCAAAGATGAGGCCTTTGTCTTTTTTATCAGTGAGGTAAATGGAAGGAGGAAATCAAATTGCAGGACATGGATTTATATGAGCGTATGGATACGATCAATGAGATGCTTGCCCGCTACGGGGTGAAATTCGGTATATACAAAAACAACCAGTTTCACGAGCAGCTGTTTCCCTTTGACGTCATTCCTCGGGTGATCGGCCATGAGGAATGGGAAACTCTGGAAAAGGGCCTGATTCAGAGGGTGGACGCCCTCAATTTGTTCCTGAAGGATATTTATACGGAGAAGAGGATCATCCGGGACGGGGTGGTGCCGGAGGACTTTGTGTATTCCTCCAGCGGCTATCTGCCCCAGTGCGAGGACTTCGTTCCTCCGAAGGGGATCTTTTCCCACATTTCCGGGATCGATCTGGTAAAGGGGAAGGACGGGCAGTGGTATATCCTGGAGGACAACCTTCGGGTGCCGTCGGGGGCCTCTTACCCGATGATCGCCAGAAATCTCTGCCGCAGGTGCTCCCCCAGGACCTTCCATGTGAACCACCTGGAGGACAACCGCAACTATGCGGAGCTGCTGAAGGAAACCATGGATCAGGTGAACACCGGCGGCATCAACGTGATCCTTACCCCCGGTCGGTACAATGCGGCTTATTTTGAACATTCTTATCTGGCAGAGAAAACGGGGGCCCACCTGGTAAACGGCAGCGAGCTGACGGTGGAGGGGGATTATCTGTATTTCGTGGATTATTCTGGAAACAAGGAGAAGGTGGGCGCAGTCTACCGGCGGATCTCCGATGAGTACCTGGATCCCATGAACTTTAACCCGGAATCCGTCATTGGCATCCCCCATATTTTTGACGTTTACCGCAAGGGCCACGTGGCCCTTCTGAACACGCCGGGCAACGGGGTGGCCGACGACAAGGGCATTTACTATTTTGTGCCCAGGATGATCCGGTATTATCTGGATCAGGAGCCCGTTCTCCAAAACGCACCTACCTACCTTCCCTTTTATGAGGAGGACAAAAGGTTTGTTCTGGCAAATTTTGACCGCCTTGTGCTGAAGGACGTCGCGGAGGCGGGAGGCTACGGCGTGGTGTTCGCGAACAAGATGACAAAGGAGGAGAAGGAGGCGTTTCTGGCCATGCTGGAGCGGGAGCCCCGCCGGTTCATCGCCCAGGAGGTCATTGATTTTGAGGATCTTGATATTTTTGACGACGGGAAGGCGGTTCCCAGAAAGGCGGATCTCCGGGCCTTCGTCCTTTCCGGGGAGACCACCCGGGTATGGAAGAGCGGGCTGACCCGTTTTTCCAGAAATCCCGATTCCTTTATCGTAAATTCATCTCAGGGAGGAGGCTTTAAGGACACATGGGTATTATCTCAGTAGAACAGACAGACAGGCTTTACTGGCTTGGAAGATATACGGAGCGGGTGTACACTACCATGAGGCTGTATTTCGCCGCCTATGACAACATCATCGACCGAATCGCAAAGGAGTATCAAAATTTCTTCCGGAGGCTGGAAATCCCGGATATTTATACGGACGGGGAGGACTTTTGCAGGCGGTACGCCTTTGACGAGGGGGACTGCAATTCCATGATGAGCAATCTGATAAGGGCCTATGACAACGCCATCGTCCTTCGGGAGGAGATCGGCAGCGAGGCCTTGGCCTACATACAGCTGGCCATCTACGAGATGCAGAAGGGAAGGGTGTCCCAGGCTCCCCTTGTGGAGTTTCAAAGGGTGCTGGACAATCTGATGGCCTTCTGGGGCATCTGTGACGATCAGATCCTAAGTGAAAACGTGCGCAACCTGCTGAAGGTGGGAAAACGGGTGGAGCGCATCGATCTTTACGGGCGTCTTCACAGGAGCCGGGAGGATGTGGAACGGGAAATATGCAGATTGACTGGACGGATCGGCCGGTGCCGGTTAAAATACAGGCAGGATATTTTGGAGGATCTGAATCTCTGCCTGAAGGAGGAGCCCCTGGACTATCCCAAAATCGTTTCCAAGGTGGAACAGATCCTGGAGGTGTAGGCCTTTGAAGCTATGGAAGCTAAGCTATGAGCTGAAGGATCGCTTTGACGGTCCCGTGACGGAGCACTCCTTTTCCCTGAGATGCCTTCCGAGAGAGTCCACGGCCTGTGAGATCAGGGAGAGGGCCTGTCAGGTATTCCCTCCCGTGGCTGTGGGCAGGGGCGCAGATTCCTTTGGGAATGGGGTGCTCACCGGAAGGATACAGGAGCCTCATCACAGCTTTGCCGTGAGGTCCACGGCCACGGTGCTGATGAGGGATGAGCCCCTGCCGGCGGCCAAGAGCTATTACGCCCTGGGGATGTACCGTTATCCCACAAGGCTCACTGGCATGGGAAGGGCTCTTCTCTCCTTTTACCAGGGCATTTCCCTGTCTTTTCCGGCAGGGACCCGGCAAAGGGCGGCGGAGCTGATGGACCGGCTGTACACGTCCTTTCGGTACGTGGCGGGGAGCACCAGCTTTTATACCGGGGCGGAGGAGGCCTTTGAACAAGGCTGCGGGGTGTGCCAGGATTATGCACACATCCTGCTGGCCCTGCTGCGGCAGGATAAGGCCACCTGCCGGTACGTGGCGGGGGCGATCCCAGGGGAGGGGCAGAGCCACGCATGGGTGGAGGTGTGGGAGGAGGGCAGCTGGTATGGGCTGGATCCCACCCACAACTGTCCCGCGGGGGACGGGTATATTCCCTTTGCCGTGGGAAGAGACGCCTGGGGCTGCCCTCTTAGCAGGGGCATTTTCCGGGGGAACGTGGTCCAGACCCAGGAGGTCTGCGTAAAAATGGAGGAACAAAGACTTGATCAAGACAGTGGCGGCCCTGTCCATGCCGGTTTTGGAGGATCTGCGGATCCAGAAGAACCGGCTGGAGTCCGGGGGCGGAAAAACGAAAAAACGGATCAGTATCGTGACGGGGGTGCATGGTGATGAGCTGGAGGGGCAGTACGTCTGTTACCTGGTTTCCCGGCGCATCCAGGAGCATCCGGAATATTTGGATGGGATCGTGGACATTTATCCGGCCATGAATCCCCTGGGGATCGACTCCATCACAAGAGGGATCCCCGGCTTTGACCTGGATATGAACCGGGTTTTTCCCGGCAGCCAGGAGGGCTCTGCCACGGAGTACGTGGCGGCAAGGATCACGGAGGATCTTTTGGGTTCCGATCTCTGCATCGACATCCATGCCAGCAATATTTTTCTCACGGAGATCCCCCAGGTGAGGATCAACCAGCTTCACCGGGACGTTTTGGTCCCCTTTGCAAGGGAATTGAACATCGACCTGATCTGGGTACACTCCAACAGCACGGTGCTGGAGTCCACCCTTGCCTACAGCCTGAACAGCAAGGGAACGCCTACGCTGGTGGTGGAGATGGGGGTGGGAATGCGGATCACCAAGGAGTACTGCCATCAGCTGACAGAGGGGATCTTTCGCGTGATGAAGACCATGGGGATGTGGAGCGGTCCCGTGGGAGAGGTGAGGGCTCCCATTCTGGCGGAGGCGGAGGACGCCGTCAGCTTCCTGAACGCTCCCATCGCAGGGGTGTTCATCAGCCAGGCAGGCCATGGGGATCGCCTGTGCGAGGGAGATTCTGTGGGGATGATCGTGGATCCCCTGCAGGGGAGGATCCTGGAGCGGATGAAGGCTCCCTGCGGCGGCATCCTTTTTACCATACGGGAGTATCCGGTGGTGGCGGAGGGTTCCCTCATTGCCCGTATCTTAAAGGATGAGGCCGGGGGCTTAGGGGCCCAGGGGGAGGAGGCAGAGCATGAGGACTGAGATTTTATACGAGAGCGGTTCCCTGTACAGGGACAGCTTCCAGATCAGGGGATATGTCTTTGGTTCCGGGGAGAAATCTCTCTGTGTGGTGGGAAACATGCGGGGCAATGAATACCAGCAGCTTTATACCTGCTCCCGCCTGATACAGAGGCTGAAGCGGGCGGAGGAGGCGGATGCCCTGAGGCCGGGCCATGAGATCATGGTGATCCCCAGCGCAAACCCGTATTCCATGAACATCCAGAAACGGTTCTGGCCCATTGACAACACGGACATCAATCGGATGTTCCCGGGGTACGATCAGGGGGAGACCACCCAGCGCATCGCCGCAGGGATCTTTGAGAAGATCAAGGACTTTACCTACGGCGTGCAGTTTGCCTCCAACTACATGACCGGCGTATTCCTCTCCTACGTCAACGTGATGACCACCGGCTTTGAGGATACGGAGAAGGCGTCCGCCTTTGGCCTGCCCTACGTGGTGCTCCGCCATTCCAGGCCTTACGACACCACCACCTTGAATTATAACTGGCAGATCTGGGGGACGAAGGCCTTCAGCCTTTACACCACCAGCACGGAGACCATTGACCGGGAGAGTGCGGACCGGGGTGTGGAGGCCGTCCTTTCTTTCCTGGCGGGCGAGGGGATCTATCTGGGCAAAACCAAGTCTCACGCCCCTTCCGTCCTTGTGGATGACAGCCAGATCGTGGCTGTGCGGACGCCGGAGGCGGGGCTGTTCGAGCCGTCGGTCCAGGTGGAGCAGAGGGTGACGGCCGGTGCGCTTCTGGCCCGGGTGCTGGATCCCGTGGAGGGAGAGGTGCGCTCCCGGCTTTATGCGCCGGTGGATGGCATTGTCTACTATCTCCACGCGGGGCCTTTGACCTACAGCCACACGGCGGTGGTCAAGATGATCCCCCTGTAGGGGGAACGGCCTTTTATGAGAAAGAGATCCCGGCGGAGCATGAGGGATGCCGGGATGATGAACCGGCCGGGATTTTTTGTGGTATAAGATTTCCAAAAGAGCACATAATACCTCCAGGAACATGACTGGAGGTATTTTTATGGATCCCATTTATCAAAGAGACGAGGGTGCGCAGACAGAGTCTGAGACGGGGAAGAGGGGAGAAGAGCTGGAACAGGCCTCCGAGGAAAACCGTCAGATCCGGGAGATGGGTCAGGTCCTTCTCGCAGAGAACAAAAATGGCTACAAGATCGAGCTGCTGACCATCATCGGGGAGGTGGAGGGGCATGAATCCGCACCCTCCCACAGCAAGACCACCAAGTATGAGCACGTGCTTCCCAAGCTGGCCACGATCGAGGACGACGACGGGGTGGACGGGCTTTTGATCCTTCTGAACACCGTTGGAGGGGATGTGGAGGCGGGGCTTGCCATCTCGGAGATGATCGCATCCCTGAGCATTCCCACCGTATCCCTGGTCCTGGGCGGCGGCCATTCCATCGGGGTTCCCATGGCCGTCTCAGCGGATTATTCCTTTGTGGTGCCCAGCGCCACCATGGTGATCCACCCGGTGCGCACCAACGGGATGTTCATCGGGGTGGCACAGACCTATCGGAACATGGAGAAGATCCAGGACCGCATCACCGGCTTTATCGCCGCCCATTCCAGGATCACCCAGGAGCGTCTGGAGACGCTGATGCTGGACACCACCCAGCTGGTGAAGGACGTGGGCACCATGCTGGAGGGGGAGGAAGCGGTCAGGGAAGGGCTCATCGACCAGGTGGGGGGCATGAGGGATGCCCTGGGGAAGCTGAAGGAGATGATCCGCAGGGAAAAAGAGGGAAAATAAAGGGAAAATAGGGGTGCTCTTTGGGAAAAATGCACCATTTTTTCCTATAGAGAGGGAGATAAGCGGAGATAAAATGGGAAATCCCGTAGATTTTGCGGATTTTTTATTTTACTATCCGCTTTTTTTGTGCTATAGTAGGTAAGATGAGAGACAGACGAAACCATATGCGCCTGTTAATATACGAATCAGGAGGGAATTATGTATAAGATTCTGAAAGCAGAAAAACTGTCTTCCAATGTTTATCTTATGGACGTTGAGGCGCCGCGGGTGGCAAAGCATTGCCTGCCGGGTCAGTTCGTGATCGTGAAGATGGACGAGGTGGGTGAGAGGATCCCCCTTACCATTTGTGACTACGACTCGGAGAAGGGTACTGTGACCATCGTATTTCAGCCCATCGGCGCTTCTACCGAGAAATTTACCGAACTGAAGGCCGGGGATTTCTTTGAGGATTTTGTGGGACCTTTGGGACAGCCGTCCGATCTGGTCCATGAGGACATAGAGGAGCTGAAGAAAAAACGGATCGTTTTCGTGGCCGGCGGCGTAGGAACGGCCCCGGTATATCCGCAGCTGAAGTGGCTTCACCAGCATGGGATCACGGCGGATGCCATCGTTGGAGCAAAGACGAAGGATCTGCTGATCCTGGAGGATGAGATGAGCAAGGTCAGCAATCTCTACGTGACGACGGACGACGGCTCCTATGTGCGAAAGGGCATGGGTACGGACGTCCTTCGCGATCTGGTGCAGAATCAGGGCAAGGAGTACGATCTCTGCATAGCCATCGGCCCCATGATCATGATGAAGTTTGTCTGCCTTCTGACGAAGGAGCTGAACATTCCCACCGTTGTCAGCATGAACCCTATCATGGTGGACGGCACAGGTATGTGCGGAGCCTGCCGTTTGATGGTGGGCGGCGAGGTGAAGTTTGCCTGTGTGGACGGCCCTGAGTTTGACGGCCACAAGGTGGATTTCGATCTTGCCATGAAGAGGATGCAGATGTATAAGACAGAGGAAGGACGTGCCATGCTGAAGCTTCAGGAGGGGGATACCCACCACGGCGGATGCGGACATTGCGGAGGTGACGAATAATGGCTGATGTATTAAAGAAGGTTCCGGTTAGAGAGCAGGACCCCAAGGTCCGTGCAGCAAATTTCGAGGAGGTTTGTCTGGGCTACAATAAAGAAGAGGCCGCAGCGGAGGCGGAGCGCTGCCTGAACTGCAAGAATGCAAAATGCGTGAAGGGATGCCCGGTATCCATCAACATCCCAGCCTTTGTCCATGAGGTGAAGGAGGGGAATTTTGAGAAGGCGTATCAGATCATCGGAGAGTCCAGCGCACTTCCGGCTGTCTGCGGACGCGTCTGCCCCCAGGAGAGCCAGTGCGAGGGCAGGTGTATCCGGGGGATCAAGGGTGAGCCCGTTTCCATCGGCAAGCTGGAGCGCTTCGTGGCGGATTGGGCCAAGGAGAACGGGATCAAGCCGATTCCTGCCGACCAGAAAAACGGACACAAGATCGCAGTCATCGGTTCCGGTCCTGCCGGACTGACCTGCGCCGGAGACCTGGCAAAGCTGGGCTACGACGTGACCATTTTCGAGGCCCTTCACAAGGCGGGCGGAGTGCTGGTGTACGGTATCCCGGAATTTCGTCTTCCTAAGGACAAGGTGGTTGCCGAGGAGGTAGAAAATGTAAAATCTCTCGGCGTGAAGATCGAGACGAACGTGGTCATCGGAAAATCCGTGACCATCGACGAGCTTTTGACGGAGGAGGGCTTCGAGGCGGTGTTCATCGGCTCCGGCGCCGGACTCCCCATGTTCATGGGGATCCCGGGAGAGCAGGCAAACGGAGTCTTTTCCGCAAATGAGTACCTGACCAGGAACAATCTGATGAAGGCCTTCCGGGAGGATTACGACACTCCCATCGCCAAGGGCAGGAAGGTAGCCGTGGTAGGAGGCGGAAACGTGGCCATGGACGCTGCCAGGACCGCACTGCGCCTGGGCGCCGAGGTACATATCGTGTACCGCCGCTCCGAGGCTGAGCTTCCGGCAAGGGCAGAGGAAGTGCACCATGCAAAGGAGGAGGGCGTGAACTTTAACCTCCTGTGCAATCCGGTGGAGATCCTTACGGACGATCAGGACTGCGTGACGGGTATCCGGTGCATCCGCATGGAGCTGGGCGAGCCTGACGCATCTGGAAGAAGGCGTCCGGTGGAGATCCCGGGCTCTGAGTTCACCATCGAGGTGGACACGGTGATCATGTCCCTGGGCACCAGCCCCAATCCTTTGATCTCCTCCACCACCATTGGCCTGGACGTCAATAAGAGAAAATGTATCATTGCTGACGAGGAGTTTGGAAAGACCTCCAAGGAGGGCGTTTATGCCGGCGGAGACGCCGTGACAGGCGCCGCCACGGTCATCCTGGCCATGGGCGCAGGAAAGGCCGGTGCAAGAGGTATTGACGCCTACATCAAGGAAAAGTACGGGGCGTAACCATTTGATCTGGATTTAGACCTCACAGAAAAAGAGAAACTCACATGTCCTCCAGAAGAAGCGGCCATGTGAGTTTTTTTGCGGGATCAAACCGTGTTTCCAGGATGTCAGGAAAGGGTGGAGAGAAAGATGGGGAGGGCTGTCTTCAGATAAGACACCAACCCCGTCCGGTCCTCCAGAAACCTTTCGCTGACGGGGAACCAGGTGAAGCAGGTCTCCGGCTTCGCCGGCTTGTAGAGGCTCCTGTCCATGTAGGTGGCCAGGGCCTTGGGGATGGCGGTATCCTCCTGGAAGAGATACACATAATCCCGGTAATTGTCATAATACCTGCGAAGCCGTCCATCCTTCAGGGGGATGAGGAGCCTTACCTGGCTCTCCTCCCCGGCAATGGAGAAGGCAGGACTTTCATTGACAAAGGGAACCGGGAGAGGGGAGGGCACCTGGAGGGTCAGGCAAAGGGTTTCCTCCTTCCACTCTGACTGGGCGACCTGATATTTTCCGTGGAGGAGCGCCAGGTAGGCGGTCATGGTAAAAACCTGCAGCAGCCCCAAAAGATCCTCCTGGTTATGGCCGAATAGGATGATGGTGGATGGATCGTTCTTTTTGTCCTCGTGGATGTCGTACAGGCGGATGCAGTCCTTTCCATCGGGGTAGATCCTCTTGGGACAGGAGAGCAGGGTCTCCAGGGAGGGCTGCTTCATGTTCTCCAGCTTCAGAAGAGGCTTGAGGGGCTTGAGAGTCCTGTAAAGATCCAAGGAGGGCAGATCCTCAAAAGGGGAGGGGAGGCCGTAATGGTCGTACCGGGTCTCCAGGAAGGGCATGTCAAAGCTGTCGCCATTGTACTGGATGGTGAAGTCACAGCCGGACAGGGCCAGGGAGAAAGCCTCCAGAATCTGCCGTTCCTCCTCTTCCTCCATGGCCATCCACTGAGTCAGCTCCCAGTCCTCTCCCCTGGGGATGACGGCGCCGATGAGATATACAAAGGAGGAGCCTCCTGACAGACCGGTGGTCTCGATGTCGTAAAAGAGGGGCCGCACTTTTTTTTCGGCAAATGTCTCCACCTGGGAGGGTAGGAGGGGTGAACGGGGTAAAACCTGGGTTTTTGTGATCATAAGATGCTCCTGTTCCGGCAGGTGCTTCCCTGCCTGGTATTTTGGCATAAAAAAACGTTCCGCATATTTCCGTGATGGAAAACAGACGGCTATGGTAGACTTTCATGTGCGGCAGTCCAGCGGCTGAATTTTCGTGCGTGAATGGTAATAATAGGATTATACATAAAAAAAAGTATTTTTCATAGTGAATTTTGAAAAAAAATGAGATATAATGGTATAGAAATGCCGTCGTTTGCCCGTACACCCTGGATGGGGCAGGCTCGCACCGTGAAAAATGCCCGGAAGGACGCCTGTTCGGTCTGGCATGGGGGCCTGACCATTTTTTGCAGTTGAAGACGGCCGGGGCGCTGGGCGGTATTAGGCGGAGAGGACAAAAATAGTAGAAAAGAGGAAAGACTATGTGGGAAGCGACGATCGCAGGGGTGGATTTTTACCACATTGCCAGCTGGTTTTTTATCTACAGCTTTCTTGGATGGCTGTGGGAGACCTGTTATGTCTCGGCAAAGCAGGGAGAGCTGGTGAACCGGGGCTTTATCAACGGGCCCTTCTGCACCATCTATGGATTTGGCGCCCTTGGCGTCTACCTGATCCTAAAGCCGGTGGAGGGAAATACCCTCTGGCTTTTTCTGGGGGGCATCGTGGTGGCCACCACCCTGGAGTACATAACGGCGGTTCTCATGGAGAGTATCTTTCATACCTCCTGGTGGGACTACAGCGACAAAAAATGGAATTTTCAGGGAAGGATCTGTCTGGGAGCGTCTCTTGGATGGGGGCTTTTTACGTTGATCCTTTTTCGTATCCTTCATCCCATGGTGGAGAACATCGTGGCCTTTTATCCGATCAGGGCAGGGCAGATCGGCCTTGTGGTGATCACGGCGGGTTACACGGTGGATTTTTGCTGGTCTGCGGCGGCGGCCTTCCGTCTGCGGGAGCGCATCCCTGCCTGGGAGCAGGCGCTGGATGAGCTGCAGGGCGAGCTTTTGCTGAAGGTGCGCCAGAAAATGGAGGACGCCATGGCGGAGCCGGGGATGGTCACCGGAGCCCTGAAAAAGAAATTTACGGATAAGCTGGATGACATCGCGGTGTTGAAGGAGCTGGAGAAGAGGCGTCTGGTTCTCATGGAGGAGGTTTCCATGGAGCTGAACAAGAGAAAGGCGGCCATGGCAGGCAAATTCGGCTACAGCTTCCGCAGGCTTGTGAAATCCTATCCCAACCTTAACCGAGGTTATAGGATCCATCATAAAAAAAAGAATGAAAAAGAAGGGCTGGAAGGATGACCTGGGTTTTCTTTCCAGACTCATTAAGGAGGGTGAGTGCTATGAAACGATTGACCTTTAAAGGAGGGGTCCATCCCTTTGACGGCAAGAGCATGTCCAAGGACTGTCCGTCAAAGGAATATCTTCCCAAGGGCGACCTGGTTTATCCCCTTTCCCAGCACATCGGCGCCCCAGCAAAGGCGCTGGTAAAAAAGGGAGATAAGGTTTTGGCGGGCCAGCCCCTGGCGGAGGCGGGGGGCTTCGTGTCCGTTCCCATCCATTCTTCGGTGTCGGGAACCGTCAAGGGCCTGGAGAAGAGGCTGACGGCCACGGGCTCCATGACGGATGCGGTCATTGTGGAAAATGACGGGATGTATCAGGAGACGGAGTTTACACCAGCCGATTTGTCGGATCTGTCGAGGGAGGAGATCCTGAAGCGGATCCAGGACGGAGGCGTGGTGGGCATGGGAGGGGCCGGGTTTCCCACCCACGTGAAGCTGGCGCCGAAGGAGCCGGACAAGATCGACTACATCCTTGTGAACGGGGCGGAGTGTGAGCCTTACATCACCAGCGATTACTACCGGATGATGACCAGCCCGGAGGAGGTGGTGGAGGGGCTTCTGGTGATCCTGAAGCTGTTTCCCAAGGCCACGGGCTGTATCTGCATCGAGGACAACAAGCCGGACTGCATTCGGAAGATGGAGGAGCTGACGAAGGATATCCCAAGGATCCAGGTCAAGGAGCTTCTGACAAAATATCCTCAGGGAGGAGAGCGTACCCTGATCTACGCCGTTACCGGGCGGGAGATCAATTCCTCCATGCTTCCTGCGGACGTGGGCTGCGTGGTGGACAACGTTGAGACGGTATGCAGTGTTTACCAGGCCGTGATCAAGGGCAGGCCGGTGATGAAGCGGGTCATCACGGTGACGGGGGACGGCGTCCAGGCGCCGGCTCATTTTGACGTCCTCACGGGAACCGATTTAGCGGAGGTTCTAGAGGAGGCGGGGGGCTTGGTGTCCGGCGCACAGAAGGTGATCTCTGGAGGACCTATGATGGGCTTTGCCATGTATGATCTCCACGTGCCCTGTACCAAGACGTCCTCCTCCCTTCTCTGCATGAAGGAGGACGAGGTGACCCAAAGAAAGCCTTCGCCCTGTATCAACTGCGGCCGCTGTGTCAGCGCCTGTCCAGGACTGATCATTCCTGCCAGGCTTGCGGAGTTTGCCCTTCGGGGAGACAGGGAGAGCTTCGAGAAGTATGACGGTATGGAGTGCTGTGAGTGCGGCTGCTGCAGCTACATCTGTCCGGCAAAGCGCCCGCTGACCCAGAGCATCAAGTCCATGCGAAAGATGATACTGGCCAGCCGGAAAAAGAAATAAAGGGGGATATTCACAATGGAAGGAATGCTTCACGTCTCATCGAACCCTCACGTGAGGGATCGGATGACTACTGATAAGATCATGGGGCTGGTAGTGCTGGCCCTTCTTCCCGCATCCGCTTTTGGCATCTGGAATTTCGGACCCAGGGCGGCGCTGATCCTGGCTGTCAGTGTGGCTGCCAGCGTCTGCTGGGAATGGCTTTATGATCTGTGTATTCACAAGGAAAACACCACCAGGGATATGAGCGCCGCAGTCACCGGCCTTTTGCTGGGGCTGAACATGCCCGTGTCCGTGCCTCTGTGGATGCCGGTGCTGGGCTGCGCCTTTGCCATCATCGTGGTCAAGCAGCTTTTTGGAGGGCTGGGCCAGAACTTTATGAACCCGGCTCTGGCAGGCAGATGCTTCCTGCTGATCTCCTTTTCCGGAAGGATGACGGACTTTACCGTGGGCAGCGGCTTTAAGGGCGTTGTGGACGCCGTGACCGGGGCCACGCCCCTGGCAGCCATGAAGGATCATGGTCTTGTGGAGGGATCCGTTCCCCTGAAAAACCTGTTTCTGGGAAACATCCAGGGAACCATCGGGGAGACCTCGGTCCTGGCCATCCTCATTGGAGCGGCGGTGCTTTTGTACTTCAAGGTGATCGATCTTCGGATCCCCCTTTCGTACCTGTGCACGTTTTTTGTGTTTACCGTCTTGTACCAGCTTTTCACGGGACAGGGCTTTGACCTTTCCTATCCGCTGGCACAGCTCTTTTCCGGTGGTATCATGCTGGGAGCCTGGTTCATGGCCACGGATTATGTCACAAGGCCTATCACGCCCATGGGACAGATCGTTTTCGGTGTCTGTATCGGGCTTTTGACAGGGATTTTCCGGCTTTTGGGATCCTCTCCGGAGGGCGTATCCTATGCCATCATTTTCGGAAATCTTCTTGTTCCTCAGATCGAGCGGTTTACCCAGCCCACAGCTTTTGGAAAAAGGAGGAAGAAGGCATGAATAAGATCATAAAAGACACCATGGCCATCACGGTCATCACCTTTGTGGCCGGCTTGTCCCTGGGGTTTGTCAACGACATCACAAGGGAGCCCATCGCAAAGCAGGAGGCTCTGGCAAAGCAGGAGGCTTATCAGGCGGTGTTTGAGGACGCCGACTCCTTTGAGGTTCTTTTTTCCGAGGAAAAGCCGGAGCTGGAGTCCTATTTGGATGAGCGGGGCTATCCTCTCCAGACCGTGGAGGAGGGCGTCCTGGCCAAGTCGGAGTCGGGGGAGACCTTGGGCTATGCCTTTACCGTGAACACCTCGGAGGGCTACGGAGGGGACATCCGGTTTGCCATGGGCATCCAGATGGACGGCACCACGGAAGGTCTTTCCATCCTGTCCATCGGGGAGACGGCAGGCCTTGGCATGAAGGCCACCACCAGAGAGTTCCAGAGCCAGTTTGAGGGAAAGCAGGTGGAGGCATTTACATACACCAAGTCGGGCGCCGTCCAGGAGGACGAGATCGACGCCTTAAGCGGGGCCACCATCACCACAAACGCCATGACCAACGGCGTGAACGCGGGGCTCTGTGCATTTCGTTTTGAGAAGGGAGGCACCCAATGATGAAAGAAAATACACCTGTGGAGAGACTGGTCAATGGAATTGTCCGGGAGAATCCCACCTTTGTGCTGATGCTGGGAATGTGTCCCACGCTGGCCATCACCACCAGCGCCTCCAATGGCATTGGCATGGGATTGACCACCATGGTGATCCTGGCGGCCTCCAACCTGATGATCTCCCTGCTTCGGAAGCTTATTCCCGACAGTGTCCGGATGCCGGCCTACATCGTGGTCGTGGCCTCCTTCGTGACCATCGTGGAGATGCTCTTGAAGGGCTTTATCCCTTCCCTGTACGCTTCGCTGGGGATCTATATCCCTCTGATCGTGGTAAACTGTATTATCCTGGGCCGGGCGGAGGCCTACGCCTCCAAAAATGCGCCGGTGGCATCCCTTTTTGACGGTATCGGCATGGGCCTTGGATTTACCCTGAGCATCACCTGTATCGGCGCGGTGAGGGAGCTGATCGGCGCAGGGTGCCTGTTCGGACATCAGATCCTGCCTCTGGCGGACGCTGCGGCGGGAAAGGGCGGATATGAGCCTATCAATATTTTCGTTCTGGCGCCGGGAGCCTTCTTTGTACTGGCCGCCCTTGCCGCCGTCCAGAACAAATTCAAGGTGGGAGCGGCAAAGAGGGGCATCGACCCCAGTGATCCTGGCTGCGGCGGAGGCTGCGCTTCCTGTACGAACACTCTTTGTAAAGGGAAAGGAGGGAAAGAGTCATGAAAGAGCTTTTGCTGATCATTGTAGGTTCCGCCCTGGTAAATAACGTGGTGCTGAGTCAGTTTTTGGGCCTTTGTCCCTTCCTGGGCGTTTCCAAGTCCACGGACACGGCGGCGGGCATGGGCGGCGCGGTGGTTTTTGTCATCACCCTGTCCTCCTTTGTCACGGGGATCATCTATAAGTGGATCCTGACGCCCCTTGGCCTTACCTATCTCCAGACCATCGTGTTCATCCTGATCATTGCGGCGCTGGTACAGTTTGTGGAGATGTTCCTGAAAAAGTCCATTCCCTCCCTGTATCGGGCCCTGGGAGTCTATCTTCCTCTGATCACCACCAACTGTGCCGTTCTGGGTGTGGCGCTGATCAATGTACAGAAGGAGTATTCCATCCTTCAGGGAACGGTCAACGGCTTTGCCACGGCGGTGGGCTTTACCATTTCCATCGTTTTGATGGCTGGCATCCGGGAAAAGACGGCAAACAATGATTTTCCTCCGGCTTTTCGGGGCTTTCCTTCAGTTCTGCTCACGGCCGGGCTGATGGCCATGGCATTTTTCGGATTTTCCGGATTGATTTAAGGAGGGAGATGTTATGATGAATATGGGAGCAATTATCGGGGCGACCCTTCTTGTTGCGGCGGTGGGACTTTTTATCGGCATTTTTCTGGGAATCTCCGGGAAAAAGTTCGCCGTTGAGACAGACGAGAGAGAGGTGGCGATCCGGGGGGCTCTTCCCGGAAACAACTGCGGCGGCTGCGGGTATCCGGGCTGTGACGGCCTGGCTGCGGCCATCGTCAAGGGCGAGGCGGCCGTGAACCAGTGTCCCGTGGGCGGGGAGCCTGTGGGAAAGGTGATCGCCGGGATCATGGGCCAGGAGGCCGAGGAGAGTGAGCCGGTGACCGCCTACGTCCGGTGTCTCGGGGACTGTGAGAAAACCAAGGAAAACTATGATTACGAGGGAGTCTTGGACTGCAAAATGGCGGTCCTGATGCAGAATGGGGGACCAAAGTCCTGTACCTACGGATGTCTGGGCTTTGGAAGCTGTGTGAAGGCCTGTCCCTTTGACGCCATCCACATCGAAAAGGGTGTGGCCGTGGTGGATCAGGAGGCCTGCCGGGCCTGCGGCAAGTGCGTGGCCGAATGCCCAAGAGGCATTATCGCCCTTCTTCCCAAGAAGCAGAAGGTGAAGGTGGGCTGCGTCTCCCACGCAAAGGGAAAGGCTGTCATGGAGGGCTGCCAGGTGGGCTGTATTGGCTGTAAGAAGTGCGAGAAGGCCTGCCCATCGGGAGCGATCACGGTGACGGATTTCTGTGCCTCCGTGGATGGAAGCCTTTGTACCGGCTGCGGCCAATGCAAGGAGGTCTGCCCCAGAGGGATCATCCAGTGACGGTTCGCCTCGGCCTTTTCTTTTCGATGGGAGAAGGGATCCTTCGAGGCTTGCGCACGTTACGGCGAAGCAGAATTGCCTGAGGCGGGTATTTTCAGGAAATCTTACTTTTCGATGAAAGAGCGGCATAGCCGGCATGGGACCGGCTGTGCTGCTTTTTTACCGTTCCGGCAGGCCAACAAAGCCTCACAGCCAAAATCCGGCTCCCCGCCGAAGGCGGCTTTCCATGTGCCGGATTTGCTGCTGTTTACGGGTCAGCCCGCAAACAGTAACCGGACGCTTCCTGAAAGAACATTTCTCCGAATGAATGTTTGCTTTTTTTCTCCTGATATGTTATGATGTCAAGGATATTTCTGGCGGAGGGCGGCGGCCTGAGCCTTGGTTTGAGGTAGTGGGATATGATTTCATTTGTGCGGGGCAAGGCCGTGGATATGACGGAAAGCTCTCTGATCGTGGAGAGCTTTGGACTTGGATTTGAGATATTTATGACGGGGAGCGCCCTTTCACGGATCCATCTGGGGGACGAGGTGCTGATCCATACCTATTTTCAGGTGCGGGAGGACGCCATGCAGCTGTTCGGCTTTCTGGGGAAGGACGATCTGTCCATGTTCCGCCTCCTTTTGGGGGTCAATGGAGTGGGCCCCAAGGCGGCCCTGGGGATTCTTTCCGGGCTGACGGCGGATGAGCTGCGCTTTGCCATCCTTTCGGACGATGTAAGGACTTTGTCCAGGGCGCCGGGCATCGGGAAGAAGACGGCCCAGAAGCTGATCCTGGAGCTGAAGGACAAGCTGGATCTGGGGGAGGCCTTCGCTATGAAAGCGGCTAATGTCCAGGCGGCCCAGCTGCATCAGGAGGAGGGGCTCACGGACGCAAAGCAGGAGGCCGTGGAGGCCCTGGTGGCCCTGGGCTACAGCAGCACCGACGCTCTTCGGGCAGTGCGCAGGGCGGCGGAGGGAGAGACCCAGGATACGGAGTCCATCCTGAAGGGGGCGCTGAAGCATCTATAGAGCCGGCTCCCTGGAGGGCTGAAAGGATACAGGAGTTGTTGTGATGGAAAAGCGGATCATCGCCACGGACGTAAGGGAGGAGGACTTCCCCCTGGAGGGGAGCCTTCGGCCTCAGTCCCTGGATGAGTACATTGGTCAGGAGAAGACCAAAAAGACACTGAAAATATATATCGAGGCAGCCAGGCAGAGGAAGGACGCCCTGGATCACGTGCTGTTCTACGGCCCTCCCGGCCTGGGAAAGACCACCCTGTCCGGCATCATTGCCAATGAGATGGGGACGCACCTGAAGGTGACCTCCGGGCCGGCCATCGAAAAGCCGGGGGAGATGGCGGCCATTTTGAACAATCTTCAGGAGGGGGACGTGCTCTTCGTGGATGAGATCCACCGTCTGAACCGTCAAGTGGAGGAGGTCCTTTATCCGGCCATGGAGGATTTTGCCATCGACATCATGATCGGGAAGGGAGCGACGGCCAGATCCATCCGGCTGGAGCTTCCCAGATTCACCTTGGTGGGAGCGACCACCAGGGCGGGGCTTTTGTCGGCACCTCTGAGGGACCGCTTCGGCGTGGTGCAGCATCTGGAGTTTTACAGCCAGAAGGAGCTGACCACCATCGTTTTGCGCTCCGCCCAGGTGCTGGGAGCGGAGATCGATGCCAGCGGGGCAGGGGAGATCGCAAAGCGTTCCCGGGGGACTCCCCGCCTTGCAAACCGCCTCCTGAAGCGGGTGCGGGATTTCGCTCAGGTGAAGTATGACGGCGTCATTACCCACGAGGTGGCCTGCTTTGCCCTGGATCTTCTGGAGGTGGACGCCCTGGGCCTGGACAAGCTGGACCGGCAGATCCTGACGACCCTGATCGTCCGTTTTTCCGGCGGCCCCGTGGGTCTGGACACCCTGGCCGCTGCCATCGGGGAGGATTCCGGCACCCTGGAGGACGTCTACGAGCCTTATTTGCTGAAAAACGGTTTTCTCAGCCGCACGCCCAGGGGAAGGATGGCTTCCAGGCTGGCCTATGAGCATCTGGGCTTCCCATTGGCGGAATAAAGGGAAAGTTTTAGAAAAAAATCTATACATTTTGACAAAATTCGATTATAATTAGGGCAGGGCTTTTCAGGAAAGGCGGGGCGGAGGGCTTCTCTTCCCCTGATTACATAGAGTTACAGGAGGCTGGTAGGATGGCGGTCAAAAATACGGCACAGGTGATCATCGGCGGAAAGATCATCACCTTGGGAGGCTACGAATCTTCGGAGTATTTCCAGCAGGTAGCCAACTATATGAACAGAAAGATATCGGAGCTCAGCGAGATGCCCGGCTACGGCCGGCAGCCCATGGAGACGAAGCACACCTTATTGAGTTTGAATATCACAGACGATTATTTTAAGGCAAAAAAACAGGCGGAGGTATTTGAGCAGGATCTTCGGCAGAAGGATCAGGAGATGTACGACCTGAAGCATGAGCTGATCGCTTTGAAGATGCAGATCGAGGAGACGGAGAAGGAGGCTCGGGAGGCCAGGGAGCAGAAGAGTCTTCTGGAGGGCAAGGTGTCAGAGCTGGAAAAAGAGATCGACGAAATGTTGAAGTAGAAACAAAAGAGGATTGCTCCGGTGATCCTCTTTTTTCCTGTGATCATGAAGCCTTTGCGGGGATCGGAGAGCCGGGAAGGAGACGGCAGATGGAAGGGATCCGGTCCGCGGCGGGCTTCATGACAACGAAATGAAGAACTTTCCATATTTGCTGCGAGCGGCGCCGGGATGCGCCGTGAAAGGGGGAACAATGAATCAACAGGTGGAATTGTTGGCGCCGGCAGGATCCTATGAGGCGTTTTTGGCGGCCATAGGCGGGGGAGCGGACGCTGTGTATGCGGGCGGCGGCATGTTCGGGGCCAGGGCATACGCAAAAAACTTTTCCCAGGAGGAGCTGCTGAGGGCCATTGACAAGGCGCATCTTCACGGGAAAAAGCTGTATCTCACCGTCAACACGCTGGTGAAGAACCGGGAATTGAAGGAGCAGCTTTACGATTATATGGTACCCTTTTATGAGGCCGGGCTGGATGCGGCCATTGTCCAGGACTATGGTGTGTTTTCCTTTCTGAGAAAGCAGTTTCCAGAGCTGCCTCTCCATGCCAGCACCCAGATGACCGTGACTGGCCCCGGGGGTATGAGGTTTTTGGAGAAGGAGGGCGCCGTCAGGGTCGTTCCGGCAAGGGAGCTTTCCCTGGAGGAGCTTTCGGCCATGCACCAGGCAAGTCCCATTGAGATCGAGACCTTCATCCATGGGGCCCTGTGCTACAGCTACTCCGGGCAGTGCCTTATGAGCAGCCTTCTGGGAGGGCGGAGTGGCAACCGGGGGCGGTGCGCCCAGCCCTGCCGGCTGCCCTACCAAACCTCCATGGATGGAAGCTCCTACCGGGGAAAAAAGGGGCTTTGTCCCCTGAGCATGAAGGATATCTGTACGCTGGACATCCTCCCGGAGATCGTGGGGGCGGGCGTCACCTCCCTGAAGATCGAGGGGAGGATGAAGCAGCCGGGTTACACGGCGGGCGTCACCTCCATATACCGTAAATATTTGGATCTCCTTTTGGAAAAGGGGCGGTCTGGGTACCGGGTGGATCCTGAGGATCGAAAATATCTCCTGGAGCTGTTTAGCCGGGGCGGTTCCTGTACAGGCTATTACCAGATGGGAAACGGCCGGGAGATGATGGCCTTTACCAACGAAAAGAAAACCGGTGAGGCCAATGGAAAAATTACAGAAATAAAAGAAAAAATTTATGGAAATTTAATTTTGATCCCCGGAAGTCCTGTTATACTAAGGGTAAGGAAAGGGGAGCAGGAGGTGAGCGTCTCCAAGGGGGAGGTGCAGTATGCCCAGAAGCAGCCCATGGAGGAGGAGCGGGTCCGCCTCCAGATGGAAAAGCTGGGGGAAACCTGCTTTTCCTGGGAGCGGCTGGACATCACCATGGAGGGCAGCGTCTTTGTCCCCATGGGCCTGCTCAACCAGGTGCGCCGGGAAGCCCTGGCGGAGCTGGAGCATGGGCTGACGGAGGCCTGTCACCGAAGGGCGCCGGAGCCTGTGGTCTCCTGGAGGGAGCCGAAAAACCGGAGGGCCGGCCGGCCCATTCCCGTCTATGCCTCCTGCCAGGACGTTTCCACGGCGAGAGCCCTGCTGGAGGCGGAGGGACTTTTTGGCCTGTATCTGCCGTATGACGTGATGGATGCCCTGTGGGATACGGGGCTTTCCAGGGAGAAGGAGCTTTATCTGGCCCTTCCCCATATCACCAGGGGGGAGGCTCCCTGGGGGTTTTGGAGCCAGGTAAGGAGCTGGATGGATCAGGGAATGAAGGGGCTGCTGATCCGGAACCTGGAGGCCTTTGCCATGGCCTGGGAGGAGGGTCTGGGGAAGGCCTGCGTTCTGGACCACTCCATGTACACCTGGAACGATGAGGCTCTGGCGTTCTGGAGGGAGAAGGGGATCCTTCGGGATACCATTCCTCTGGAACTGAATGAAAAGGAGCTGCGCTATCGGGATAACCGGGGCAGCGAGATGCTGGTTTATGGCTATCTTCCCCTGATGCACAGCGCCCAGTGCGTCAGGAAAAATCTTTACGGCTGTGACCGCAAGGAGGGAAGGGCCTATCTGAAGGACCGATATGGAAAGGAGTTCCCGTCCATCTGCTGCTGTGATCCCTGGAAAACAGGAAATACAGGCAAAGATGGGCACTGTTATAATATCATCTACAATACGATTCCCTACGGTCTTTATAAGGAGTGGGAGCAGGTGATGGACCTGGGCCCGGCGGCCATCCGCCTGTCCTTTACCCTGGAGAGCCCCCGGGAGGCGAAGGAGCTGCTTCTTGATTTCCTGAGGGTTTATCATGGGGAGGATACCCCCAAGGACCGGGCGTTCACAAAGGGTCATTTTAAAAGAGGAGCCGAGTGAAGATCTATGATCAATATTATTGTTGAATTATCCAAATATCTGATCCTCACCCTGATGCTTTTGTACACCTTCCACTGTTTTTACATGGTGTACAAGCAGAATGGGGAGGAGGCGAGAGGGTTCCTGGGAAAGCAGATCGTTCTGATCGTCCTTTTGGATCTCACGGCCTTTCTCGTTCTTTTTCTGAAAACCTTTGATCTGGAGGTGGTGGTCTTTTTCGCCGCCATGATGGTTTATTTTGGGGCGATCCAGGCATTATATCGGATTTTTTACAAAAAAGCCTCCATGCTTCTGCTGAACAACATGTGTATGCTTTTGTCCATCGGCTTTATCATGCTGTGCCGGCTGGATCTGGATTCTGCCCGGAAACAGCTGATGATTGCGGCGGCGGTGAGCGCCGTCTCCCTTCTGGTTCCTGTGATCATCCGGAAGCTGAAGTTTCTAAAAAACCTGACCTGGCTTTATGGGGGCATCGGGGTGATCCTTCTGGCCGCCGTCCTGGTTTTTGCCAGGACCAGCCTGGGGGCGAAGCTGACCCTCCTTGGGATCCAACCCTCCGAGGCCATCAAGATCACCTTTGTGTTTTTCATGGCGGCCCTTCTGTGGAGGGACGCCTCCTTTCCAAAGGTGGTGACGGCCACCGTCGTGGCCGGCCTCCACGTGGGGATCCTGGTCTTGTCCAGGGATCTGGGAAGTGCGGTGATCTTTTTTGCCGCCTATTTGGTGATGATCTACGTGGCCACAAAAAAGCCGGTGTATCTTGGCATCGGCCTGGCGGGAGGCTGCGTGGCCTCGGTGGCCGCCTATTTCCTGTTTGGCCATGTGCGCCAGAGAGTCAGCGCATGGAGGGATCCCATGGCGGTTTATCAAAACGAGGGCTATCAGATCGTGCAGTCTCTTTTTGCCATTGGCACGGGAGGGTGGTTCGGGATGGGGCTGATGCAGGGCTCCCCAGAAAAGATCCCCATTGTGAAATACGATTTTATTTTCAGCGCCATCTGCGAGGAAATGGGAGGGATCTTTGGCATCTGCCTGATCCTGGTCTGCATGAGCTTTTTCCTGATGATCGTGAATATATCCCTTCAGATCAAGAATCCCTTCTACAAGCTCATCGCCCTGGGGCTGGGGACGGAGTATGCCTTTCAGGTGTTTCTCACCATCGGAGGCGGCACCAAGTTCATTCCCCTGACCGGCGTGACCCTGCCCCTTGTGAGCTATGGAGGAAGCTCTGTCATGAGCACCCTTCTGATGATCGCCATCATTCAGGGCTTGTATATTTATAGAGAAGACGAGGATGAAGAAATTGAAAGGTTCCGAAAAGAAGCGGCAAAGAGAGCTCGAGAAAGAGCTGCAGAGAGAATACAGGCAAAGAGAGAAGGCTATGACTAAGAGGCGAAGGGCGAGGAATCGGGAGTACACCTTTGTTTCTGTCTTTTTCGTGGCCATTTTTCTCAGCCTGATCGGCTATCTGGTCTATTTTAACGCTGTGAGAAGCGAAGATTTTATCAACAGTCCCTACAACACCAGGCAGGATACCTTTTCCGACCGGGTGATCCGGGGGAAGATCCTTTCCGGGGACGGGCAGGTGCTGGCCCAGACCAATGTGTGGGAGGACGGCTCCGAGGAGCGGTATTACCCTTATTCCAACATTTTTGCCCACGTGATCGGTTATGATTCCAACGGAAAGAGCGGGCTGGAATCCGAAGCCAATTTCTCCCTCCTCAGCTCCCATTCCTTTTTCCTGGACCAGATGAAGAATCAGTTTCTGGGGAGGAAGAACATGGGAGATACGGTGGTCTCCACCCTGAGCGCCAGCCTGCAGAATACGGCCTACAGCGCTTTGGGGAACCGGAGAGGGGCGGTGATCGTGCTGGAGCCCTCCACGGGGAGGATTCTGGCGGAGGTGAGCAAGCCGGATTTTGACCCCAATACCATCTCCCAAAACTGGGATTATCTGATTCAGGACGAAAACGACAGCAGTCTTTTGAACAGGGCTACCAACGGGGCGTATCCCCCGGGCTCCACCTTCAAGATCGTGACGGCTTTGGATTATTTTCGGACAAAGGGAACCCTGGAGGGATTTTCCTATGTCTGCGAGGGCAGCGTCACGGCGGATGATTTTACCATCCACTGCTACAAGGGGGCGGTTCACGGCCAGGAGGATCTCTACGGGGCTTTTGCCTCCTCCTGTAACTGTGCCTTTGCTCAGATCGGCCTTTTTTTGGGAAGCGATTCTCTACGGGATACGGCGGAGGAGCTTTTGTTTAACAAGGCGCTTCCCCTGGACACCTACCGAAAGAGCAGCTTTACCCTAAGTAAGAGGGATGACGATCCCATGATCATGCAGACGGCCATCGGCCAGGGCAAGACCCTGGTCTCCCCCATGCACATGGCGCTGATCGCCTCCGCCGTGGCAAACGGGGGCATTCTGATGAAGCCTTATCTGATCGACCAGATCCAGAATGACAGCGGGGATCTGGTGAAAAAAACGACCGGCACGGTGTACAAGCGCCTGATGTCCACGAACGAGGCGAACCTGATAGGGAAGATGATGGAGCGGGCGGTGACCAGCGGCTCGGCCTCCGCCTTGAGCGGGAGAGGCTATACCGCCGCCGGAAAGACCGGCTCGGCGGAGTACAACGAGCAGGGGGATAGCCATTCCTGGTTTATCGGCTATTCCAACGTGGATGATCCAGACATTGCGGTGGCGGTGATCGTGGAGGGAGGCGGAGCCGGCAGCGAGGCGGCGGTTCCCATTGCCGGACAGATTTTTGACGCTTACTATTATTCATGACGGCAGGGGAGAGATGAGATCTGTTTTCCTCCTTGCCCCTTTTTTGGCGCCCTCTTTTTGTGCAGGGCGGGATGTTTTTTTCATCGCAGAAGAATGGGGGATCGCAAATGCCGCCGGAGAATGGATGCCTGCCCTCCCGAAAAATTTGGATTCTAGTTGCCAGTTGTCTGAAATTGGGGTATACTATATACAGTTTACGATACACACGCATTACAGGAGGGATTGCAGGATGATAGAAGCAACAAGCTGTGGCGGTGTGGTAATTCATCGAGGTAAGATTCTGGCATTATATAAGTCTTATAAAAACCGTTATGAGGGCTGGGTATTACCGAAGGGAACTGTGGAGCCGGGAGAGAGCCATGAGCAGACTGCTCTGCGAGAGGTGAGAGAGGAAGCGGACGTGAAGGCTTCCATCGTGAAGTACATCGGAAAAAGTCAGTACAATTTCACAGTACCGGAGGATATGGTCACCAAGGAGGTTCATTGGTATCTGATGACGGCGGATAATTATCATAGCAAGCCGCAAAGAGAGGAGTTTTTCGTGGACTCTGGATATTATAAGTTTCATGAGATTTATCATCTCCTTCGCTTTTCCAACGAAAAGCAGATCGTGGAGAGAGCTTATCAGGAATATCTGGAGATGCGGAGCTCCGGTCTTTGGGTCAGACCGCGAAGATCGTAAGGCTGGGATGGGGCTGTGTTTTTACGCAGCCCTGTTTAGATTTTTTTATTGTGGGTATCCTGATAAAAAGGAGTGAGCAGCTGGGAATGCAGGAATGGATTTTGGATTATTACGTGGGGGAAGGGATCAGGGATCCTGAGAGGATCCGGGACAGGATCGACAGGGGAAAGCTGGCTGTCGGCGTTTATCTGGTGACGCTTTCCCACAATCCTGGGAATCTTTTGGAGGTGGTACCGGCCGTCCTTCTGGTGCAGAAGCCCCTGGCCCGGCTTTGCCCGGCCATCGTCGGGATGGCCAAGGGAAAGGAGGCGGCCATTGAGCTGGCATCCTCCATCGTAAAGGACGTTTATCAGGCCACGGGAGCCTTTCAGGTAAAGGAATTTTTGGAAAACAGGTGAGCGGATGTTACATATACTATGGATGGGGATCAAGTTGATACTGATGCTTCTGGGAATCCTTTTGGGATTTCTTCTGGTCCTGATCCTTCTGCTTCTGTTTTGCCCCCTGCGGTACCGGCTTCGGGGGGAAAAGAGGGGAGCGGCCATGAAAAGCGCCTCCCTGGCCGGGGAGGTGAGCTGGCTTCTTCGGGCCATCCTCCTTCAGGCCGACTTTGGTGAGGAGGGGCTGAGGGTCACCGTGAAGGTTTTTGGCCTTTCCCTGGACCGCCTGAGAGCGTGGAAGGAAAAAAGGGCTCTGGCAAAGGGGCAAGTCCGGGAAGGGAGCTCCTCCCGCGGGAAGACGGAAAGGAAGAGGAAGGATGAGAAGAAAGAGGAAAGGAAGGCTCCTCCTGGCCAGGAGAGCTCTTTTGAGGGGAAGGTGGATGGCGAAGGGCCTTCAGACATTGGGGAAGGTGTTCTCCATCCTGATGAAGAGGCTGGCAGCCCGCCGGCGGCCACCCAGGAAGAGGAGATAGGGCCGGGGGAGGAGATGGGATTTTCCCCTGAACGTGGATTTTTTGCCAGGCTTTTGGAGAGCATAAGGAAAAGCCTGGGGAGATTGCAGGAGCTTTTCGGGAGGATAAGGGCTCTTTTTGGCAGGCTGCTGAAAAAAATCCAGAAAACCCGATTAACATTCCAAAAAATCTATGGTAATATAAGCTGGTGGAAGGAGTTTTTCTTTCATGAACGGGTTCAGGAGGCCTTGGGGCTGCTCCGGTCCCGCCTTGGGGGACTGCTCCGCCATCTGTTCCCCACCAGGCTGTGGGGAGAGGTGACCTTTGGGTTTGAGGATCCGTCTCTTACGGGAAAGGCGCTTGCCGTCCTGGGGGTGACCATTCCTTTTCACAGGAACCGCATACGGGTACATCCCCTGTTTGACTGCGAGAACCATTTTGAGGGAGAGATCCTTGCAAGGGGGCGCATTTACGGCTGTTATCTGTTATGGACGGCTGTTGTCATATATTTTGACAAGAACATCAAATATGCCATAAACCGATGGAAGCACAAGGAGGGTTAAGCATGGACAATGAAAACAACTTTAAGGAAACCGTCAATTCTCTTTTTAAAGGCATGGACAGCTTTGTTTCGGCCAAGACCGTGGTGGGAGACGCCATTCACGTGGGAGATACCATCATCCTTCCATTGGTTGACGTGTCCTTCGGCGTGGGAGCCGGGGCCTTTGCCGGGGACAAAAAGAACAACGGCGGAGGCGGCCTGGGGGGAAAGATGACTCCCTGTGCGGTGCTGGTCATCCAGAACGGCACCACCAAGCTGGTGAACATCAAGAACCAGGACGGGCTGACCAAGATCCTGGACATGGTTCCAGATTTTGTGAACCGGTTCACCGCAGGCGGCGGAGAGGAGGAGATCCTTCAGGAAGAAAAGGAGGAGGAAGAGCAATAGGCTTCCCGGGGCTTTGGGAGGCGGCTCTTTGTCATTACAGACCGGCGTGACGCCGGTCTTTTTTTGGCGGAGGAGGCGGCTCTCAGGAAGGTGTTTCATTGACCTGGTGCCGCATAGCATATACTATAGGGAAGGAGGACAGGGGGAAGGTGCCTTATGGTGCGGCTGTTGGGACTTGTTCTGTTTTTTACGG
>JAUNJL010000067.1 GCA_030533315.1 Eubacteriales bacterium | reverse complement strand
CCCGGAAATGCTCAACGTCCAGATAGAGGAGAGCATTCCCCCCTCTTTATTCCCGGATAAACCGCTCCACCCTCCAGCCTTTGCCGTCTGTTTTGATGGTCACGGCTCCGCTGTGCATGGTGTAGTCTACGTGGCAGCCGGCGGCTTGGAGGCGGCCCACCGTCTCCGGGGAAGGATGACCGTAGGTGTTTGTCCGGGAGCAGGAGATCACCGCCTCCTGGGGACGTACCATATCCAGAAATCCGCCGCTGGTGGAATAAGCGGAGCCGTGGTGGGCCGTCTTTAAGAAAACCGCAGGCTCCAGAAGACCTCTTTCCAAAAGCCGCTGCTCCGCCTCCTGTCCGATGTCCCCGGTAAAAAGACCGGAAAACGCCCCGTATTCCAGGCGGAACACCATCCCTTCCTCGTTGATTCTCCGGCCCTCCGCCCCTTCCTCCGGGCATAGGAAGGAAACCTGGAGCCGGCCGGCCGCGAGGCGATCCCCCTCCTTGACCTGACGCACCAAAACCCCCGCCCTCTCCGCCATGTGACGCAGTTCCTTCCACTCCTCCGGCGGACTGGAAAGCTTTGGCAGGTAAAGGCAGCCGATGCGAAGGGCGGTCAGCCTGCGTTCCACCAGACCCAGAAGCTCCCTCACGCCGCTCACATGATCCCCATCCGTGTGAGAGATGAAAATCCCGTCCAGATAGGAGATCCCCCGGGATTTCAGATAAGGAAGGATCTGGCGCTGCCCCGTTCCCTTTTTATCCGAGCTTCCCCCATCCACCAGATACCCGTAGCCCTCGGGGCTCTCCACCACGATCCCATCCCCCTGCCCCACATCCAGGCAGGTGATCCGAAGGCAGGGATCCTCGATGGGCGAAAGAACCAAAAGACCGGCCCCCAGAACGAGAGCAAGGAGAAGACCCCCTTTCCCACAGGGCGCCCTCCCAAAAATCACTTTCCCGGGGGCCGCTTTTCTGAAAGACGCTCCTGAAGAAAGCCTTTTTCCCGCAGTCCTCTTCCTCCCATGGGCAATGCCCATCAAAAGAACCAGAAGACCGTAGTACAAGGCAATCTGCCAGAGTCTCGGCTGGCCACCCGTCCAGGTGCTGTAGGGGATTTTCCCAGCTATGAGACAGAGCGTGCGATATCCGTATAGGAGAGCCCTCCCGGGAAGGGCCGCTAAGGCCCCAGCCCCAGCAAAGACACTGCCAAGAAGGGCCGCCAAAACCCCGCTTACCAGCACTAGACCCACGGTGGGAAGCACCAGGAGATTGAGGAAGATCCCCGCCAGAGACACCTCCCCGTAAAAATACAGGGTGATGGGAAGGGTGAAGAAAAAGACCGCCAGGGAGGAGGCGCCGCTTTTTCCCAGAGGAGAAACCACTCCCAGCAGGCTCTCCACGGCCGGAAGGAAACACAGAAGTCCAAGGACACATCCAAAGGACAGCAAAAACCCGCTGGTGTAGAGGCAGGCAGGCGATTCCGACAGGATCACCAGAGCCGAGAGAGCCAGGGCCGTGGGACGGTCGTAGGTTCTTCCCGCAATCTTGGCCCCGGTATAGAGCAGGAACATACACACTGCCCTCATGGTGGACACGCTGCCCCCCGTCATCATTCCATACTGGAGCATCACCCCAAAGGCCAGAAGGCCTGCCGGCCAGATGCCAAGGCCCAGCCTTTTCAGAAGGCGGTACAGGCCCATCCCCCAAAGGCTGATATGCAGGCCAGAGATTGCCAGGATGTGGATGATCCCGCCCATCTGATACTGCAGGCGCACCTCCTCTTCTAGGCCGCTCTTCTCCCCCAGGACGATAGCCGTAAAAACGGAGGCCTCCTCTCCCGCCACCTCCTTCAGAACATGGACAAGCCTTTCCTTCACCCTCAAAAGAGATCCTCGGTAACCGCTGGGGGCGGGAGAACTCTTCTCCACCTCCCCCTTTTTCAGATAATAATACACATGCTGACAGGCATAATACTGGCGGCTGTCAAATTCCCCGGGATTTCGTCTTTCCGGCACTCGCTCCAGACGCCCTCTTACCAGAAGACGGGTTCCCGGAGAGATCCTCCCTTCGTCCTTATTCAGATATACTTTTACATTTTTTATGGGATATTTTTTTGATCGATGGATCAGAATGGCATCCTTCAGAACCAAGGATGCAGAAAATTCCGTTTTTATATATTGCTCTGCTTCTCCCCAGAGCCTCGCCTGGGGCTGCTCCCGTATCAGCTCCTGCACCGGCTTTGGCAGGGGATTTCCCCGTATCAGAGGAAATCCCAAGGCATCCGCCAAACACATCAGCGCTGTCAAAAGCAGGCAGACCAGACATATGGGACGTCTCGCCATTTTGCACCTCCCTGTGGAAAGAGCCTAAAAAAGAGGCTGGCCGGAAGAGATCAGCTCTTCGTTCCAGCCGTAAAAATTATAAAGAGAGGTTTCATCTCTGCCAAAGCTCACCTCGTCCTTGCCGCCAACGGAGATCTGCACTTTGTCCGCAGGCACGGAGGAGAGGAGAGAATTGACTACCGAATAGATCACGGTGCTGGAGGGAAGATCCAGGGCCAGATCCTGAAATGCCTGATTGAAATCCACGTAACAGACCCGGTCCGCCGTCATCACCTGCAAAACCTCCGCCCCCTCCGGCAGAGTGGGATAATGATCCTTCACGGAAGGCCCCTTGATCAGCTGGGCCAACACAACCTGCGCCTTGGGAAGGTTTCTCTTGTAGTACACCGTCCGGCTCTCAGGCACCAGCCTTTCCCCCGTGCTGTCCGCAAAGTACAGGGTAAAGGTATCCGACCGATAGGCATCCTGATTGTTTCCCCACAGCTCCACAAAGCTGGAATTGTTCATCTCCCCCACCGGCTGCTCCCTGGAATCCATCAGCTCGCCGCCTCCGACAAAAAACTTTACCCCCGTGATCCCCGGAATCTGGGTATAGGTCCGCACCACACCAGATCGCAGAAGGATCTCCCGGGCCCTGCTGACGCCGTGATAGGCCGTCCCAAAGGAGACGTTCAGCACAGTTCCGGAGAGGGTGGCAGATAAAATCTTCACCTCCGCCGGCAGAAGGGGCACTCTGTCCTTCTTTGCCGTCTGCCCGTTCATCCGCTCCGTCAGGTCCTGGACCATAAACTCCCAGGTCTCCTTTTCGGGAAAATATTCCTCCCGGGACAGCTTCGTTTCTGATTTGTTTACATAGTATTCGTAGTACTGACTGCCGCCGCTGCTCTGGGCCTCCTGGGTCTCGATGGAACACCCGGAAACAAAAAGCCCCGCAAGGACAGCCGCCAGAAAAATACCGATCGTTCTTTTCACCTGGCACCTCCTAAGGAATGTAGGAAAGAGGGATCCTTACCGTAAAGGTGGTACCCTCCCCCTCCTTGCTGAAGACCTTGATGGTTCCGTGGTGCATGGCGACGGCGCTCCTGGTGATGGCCAGGCCAAGTCCGGTCCCGCCGATCTCCCTGGAGTGGGACTTGTCCACCCGATAGAATCTCTCAAAAATCCGGTCTATGGACTCCTCCGGGATCCCCATGCCCGAATCCGCCACCGTCACATAAAAATACTTGTGATCCGCATCCAGAGTCACCCGGACCCATCCCTCATCCACATTGTACTTGATCCCGTTTTCCACCAGATTGCTGATGGCCAGGGTAAACTTCACCTCGTCCACATCCGCCTCCACAGGACGGAAGCAGTCCAGAATCAGGTCGATGCTCCTGGTGTCCGCAATGGGGCGGAGGCGCTTCAGGATGTCCTCCAAAAGCTGGTTCATGTCCGTTTGGGCCACATTCAGGTCTGCTGCCTTCTTGTCCATCTTCACAAGAGCCAAAAGATCCGTAATGATCTTGTTCTCCCGGTCGATCTCCGCCGTGATATCCGTCATAAACTCCTGGTACAGCTCCTCCGGAACCCCCTGCTGCCCCACCAGGGAGTCTGCCAGAACCTTCATGGAGGTCAAAGGCGTCTTCAGCTCGTGAGACACGTTGGACACAAACTCGTTCCTGGACTCGTCCAAAACCCGCATCCTTGTGAGCATCTTGTTGAAGGCGTTCGTGATCAGGGCCGTCTCCGTATAATCCGGCACCGAGATCTCCTCGTTCTGGTAGCCATCCGTCAGATCCTCAATGGCCTTCGTCACCCGGGCAAAGGGCTTTACCAGAATCGTGGACAGCACATAGGCCAAAAGGATGGACAACGCCACCACGATCCCGATGACCAGGATCCCCTTCTGCTCCAGAGCCGCCACCGTAGCCATGATCTCCCCTGCAGAGGCACTCACCAGCATGGCGCCCTGAAGCTGCTTGACCTCCGGGCTTTTCACCGGAACCGCCATGTCGATGGTCTGGGTGCCTTGATTGTAGCGGGAGGCCTCCTCCCCCTTGAAGCAGCGGATGACCAGCGCCGACATGAGGGTCTTGCCCTCGTCCACGCCGTAGGTATCCTTCACAATCTTGTAATCCCTGTCAACCAGCAGGATCCGCCCGCCGTAAATATTAGACAACAACTCCAGCTTGCTGTTCACAGTCTGCGAGCTGGAGTCATTGATGTAATTCTCTTTAATTAACAGGTTGCAAAGTATGTCGCATTGATTCTTCACACTCTCGGTCCGAACCCGGATGGCCTGATCCTCGTAGGCGCTGATCAGGATGTTGGCAGCGATCCCGCTGGGCACGATCCCCAGGATGATCAAAATGATCAGGATGCGGAAACGGAGGCTTTTAAAGAAGTTGGACTTCATCTTGTTCATCATCGTTTAGGCCTGAAAATAATATCCCACACCCCACTTGGTGTGCACGTATTTTGGCTCACTGGGGTTCGCCTCGATCTTCTCCCTCAGGCGGCGGATATGTACGTCCACGGTACGCACGTCGCCAGGATACTCATAACCCCACACGATATTCAGGAGATTCTCCCTGCTGTAGACCTTGTTGGGATTGAAGACCAACAGCTCCAGCACGTCAAACTCCTTGGCGGTAAGGTTGATCTCCCTGCCGGCGATGAACACCCTGCGGCTTTCACAGTCCATCTTCAGGTCCCCCACCTCCACCATCTTCGACTTTTCCTTTTCCTCACGCCCGCTGGCAGACCGGCGGATGATCGCCTTGATCCGGGCCTTGACCTCCAGGATGTTGAAGGGCTTTGTGATATAATCGTCCGCCCCGTATTCCAGTCCCAGGATCTTGTCCATGTCCTCGCCCTTCGCCGTCAGCATCACGATGGGAACGTTGGAAAACTCCCGGATCTGCTGGCATACCTCCAGGCCGTCCATCTTGGGAAGCATCAGATCCAGAAGGATGATGTCGTATTTGTTTTCCTTCGCCTTCTCCAGGGCTTCCTCCCCGTCATAGGCGCAGTCCACCTCCATCCCCTCCTGCTCCAGGCTGAACCGAATCCCCTTCACGATCAGCTTCTCGTCGTCCACTACCAAAACTTTCCTGCTCATTCGTCTTCTCCTTATCTTCCTGCCGTTTCCTGATTTCCCGGAAACGGGATCGTTATTCTGCCATGATCTCGTCTTTTATCTTGGAAAAGGTACCTTCCTTGATACCCTCAACATTCATGATATCCTCCACAGCCAAAAACGGCCCATGCGCCTCCCGGTAGGCAATGATCGCCCGGGCCTTGGCGGCGCCGATCCCCGTCAGAGTGGTAAGCTCGCTCTCCCCCGCCGTGTTCAGGTTGATCCTGCCCTCTGCCTCCTGTAATCCTGCCTTCTGAGAAGGAAGAGACGCCTCATCACACGGCACGTCCCCCTTCTCCAGTTCCCCCTTGGTGGGAACATAGATCTGCTGTCCATCCTCAAGGCTCCTTGCCCTGTTCACATAGGCCTGGGCCGCCTCCTGGAGATAGCCTCCCGCCGCCTCGATGGCCTGATAAACCCGGCTGCCCGCCTCCAGGGCGTACACACCCGGGCTTCTGACAGCCCCGCACACATCCACGTAAACCAGGGACGGCTCCTCCCCCGGTGTGGGGGACGCAGCTATCGTCTCCGGCTCCTCCGTCTCTTTGCGGGCGGCCTCCTCCAGAGCGGTAAACTCCTCGCCTTCTCTTCCGCATCCTGTCAGTCCAGCGGATAAGAGCACAGCGCAGAGAGCCAGCAGCTGTCTTTTCTTCCTCTTTTTCGAGCTGTTTTCTGAATGATTCTTATTTTTCACCTGGCCTGCCTCCTTTACTGTCTAAGGCAAGCTCCCGGCTGCTCATACTCCACTGATATCTATTGTAACGAAAGTTTCCCTTTTTTACAATAGGTAACGGGAAAAATGTCAGCTCTCCCACTTAAAGATCACGATGCCCCCGATGGCCACCAGCATTCCCAGAACCTTCCTCCAAAGAAAAGGCTGCCTTTCCACGCCGAACATTCCAAAAAGCTCAATGAGATAGGCCACGATCAGCTGGGCGATCACGATCAGCATCACGGATTTTGCCGGACCCAGGGCCCCCATGCTTTTGATCACGGTAATGGTGATAAAGGCGCCGATCACGCCCCCCAGCAGCGTATACTTGTTTTCCACCTGAAAAAGAGCTCCCACGCTGTCCCTGCCCGTGAACAGCCAGGCCAGCACGCACACCAGGAAGGCGGAAAGCTGCACCCAGCCTGTGGATACCCACAGACTGGTCTGCTTTGTCACCTCCGTGTTGAACACTCCCTGCACACTCATCAGCGCCCCGGAAGCCAGGGCGATCAAAATTCCCCACATCATTGCACCTCCGTTCTGAAAAAAGGAGAGGCACCGCCTTGCGCTGCCTCCTTCCTCTCCTACGGGCAAAGCCGTATATTTTTGTATCTAGCATATACGGAGTGAGAAAAAATTATACCCTTTTCCTGAGCTCTATCTCAGAATACCCATGCCTTTTTGAGGGCAGCGGCGCATCCTTCCTCATACAGGAAACCCTTATTCCTGGACCCGGATGTTTTTCAGAGCCTTTGTCAGCTTCACCGGATTCCCATAATGCAGGGTTCCGTACCGGAAAAGCTTTGCGGCCAGAAATCCTGTCAGAATGCACGCTCCCAGCAAAATGGCCGCCGAGACCAGGATCTCCCACGAGGCAACCTCTCCCATGGAGATCCGGATAAACATAGCGTTTCCAGAGGTAAAGGGAACAAAGGAGGCCACCTTGACCATCAGACTGTCGCTGTCAGCAAGGCCCATCATGGCGATCAAAAAGGACACCACATAGATGAGGGCGATGGGAGTGGCGCTTTTGCTGATGTCCTCTGTTTTGGACACCAACGCCCCCAAGGTGCCAAATAAAAAGGCGTACAGCAGATAGCTGAGGGAGGCAAACAGCACGTAAGCCAGAAGGACCCTTGCGGGAATCTGGAATAAGAAATCCAGCATCCCTCCCCAGGCCTCCCGAACAGCCCCGTACACCCCGAAGGCACTCCCCAGGATCAGCACCATCTGCAAGGCTCCGGCAATGGCCCCAGCCAGCACCTTCCCAAAGATCAGACTGTTGGGATTGACGCTGGTCACCAGGATCTCAATGGCCCGGTTGCTTTTCTCCGTCGTCACCGACACCGCAATCATCTGTCCATAAAACAGGATCAGAAAATACACGGCCAATATCAATACGTAGGTGTAGCCATAGCTCCTTGCGCTGTCCTTTCCCAGGATCTCAGATTCCATGTCCACAAAAACGCCCTCCAGACTTTGGATCTCCTGAGGGGTAAGACCCTTCTCTTCCAGAAACTGTTCCTTCTGGTAAGCGGTCAACACGGTTTCCACGGCGTCATACCAGTATTCGTGGGCGCCTCTGTTCATCACCACGTATGTCACCCGGGAAGGATCCTCCACCACAAATCCGGCCTCTGCCTCCCCTTCTCTTACGGCCTCCTTCAGAGATTCCTGGCTGTCAAACTCCTGCCAGACGGCCGGGACTCCGGCCTTCAATGCCTCCAAAATTCCCGTCTCCTCCCCCTTCAGGAAGATACCCAGCCTTTCCAGCTCCTCCTCGTCCTCCTTTGGCGCCTCCATTTCCTTTTCATCTCCCAAAAGCCCGGGGATCATCGTAGGCACCACAAGAACCCCCACCAGCGCAAGCGCCAGCAATAAGGTGGTGATCAGAAAGCTTTTGTTTTTCAGATAGCTGTTCAATTCAAATTTTAAAACGGTCACAAACTGTTTCATGCCTCGTCACCTGCCCTCTCCACAAAAATGTCGTTTAAGGATGGCTCATACATGCCAAAAAATTCCAGATCCACCCCCTGCTCCACAAGCCGCCTCAGAATCTCCCGCTTTCCCTCCGCCTGCTTTTTCCGAACGATCAGCCGGTCTTTCTGAAGCTTTTCCACCTCCAACAAATCCCCGAAGGTGTCTCGAAGGCGTACTGCAAGCTCCTGGGGCTCCTCGTCCAGGCTGGAAAGAGCCAGGCGATCCCGTCCCGCCTCCCGCTTGATCTCCCGCAGATTCCCGGACAAAGCCACGTTCCCATGGTTCAAAATAAGGATCTCCTCGCAGAACTCTTCCACATAGGCCATCTGATGGCTGGAGAAGATCACCAGCCTTCCTTTCTGTATCTCCTCCTTGATCACATCCTTTAAAATTTGGGCGTTCACCGGATCCAGCCCGGAAAAGGGCTCGTCCAGAATGATGATCTCCGGCTGGCAGATCAGGGTCTGGGCCAGCTGTACCTTCTGCTGGTTTCCCTTGGAAAGAGTCTCCAGCCTTTTGTTTTCGTACTGGGAAACTCCCATGCGCTCCAGCCACCATTTTGTATTTTCCTTTGCCTTTTTCGGGCTCAGGCCCCGCAGAGTTCCCAGATAGACGAGCTGCTCACTCACCGTCCTTTTGGGGTACAGCCCCCTTTCCTCAGGCAGGTAGCCAATGGGATGCTTCCGAGGCTCAAAGGGCCTTCCATCCATCAGGATCGTACCGCTGCTGCCCTTGAACACATCCATCAGGATCCGGATGGTGGTGGTTTTTCCAGCTCCATTCCTACCCAGAAGACCCAGGGCTCTTCCGCTTTCCACCTCAAAGGAAATACCGTGAAGCACTTCCTTCTCTCCAAAGGTCTTTTTCAGATTCCTCACTTCCAGCTTCATGCTCTGATTCCTTTCTGCCGCATATGTACGGTCTTGGTTCTCTCGGTCATTCCGCATAAGCTATGCGCCCTTTGCAAAAGCAGCCTTGCACAGACACCCTGCCAAGCCTTATTCCCCCTCTTCCTCCCTGTAGCGGAAGATATCCTCCACCTGCACCTGGCAGATGTTTGCCAGCTTCAGCGCAAGGGCTACCGAGGGCGCATAATCCCCTCTTTCGATCAGACTGATGGTCTGCCTGGAGACTCCGGCCAGCTTTCCCATATCCGCCTGGTTGATACCAAGCCTGGCTCTGTGCTCCCTTAGCCTGTTTTCCAGTGGCATCCCACATACCCCCCCCCCGAAAAAAAATTGAACCTTTTTCTCACAAAGTCTGATTTATGACCAGTTTTTTTGTCAAAATGACAATTTTGTTTGTCAAAATCATCTTATCATTGACAACGATCTTTGTCAATACTCATTTCCCATATTAAAAAAGCGAAGCATCAACAAAAAAACGATCCCCTGCCCAGGCTTTGGGCAAAAGGGCCTCCGACCACCCAAAAAAAGACCCCCGGGCGGCTCCCCAAGAGTCTTTTTCTTTGTTCTTTTTTATGCCAGACAGGCCTCCAGGATCTCTGCCATTTCATCCACGTGCTCCCGGGTAATGATCAGGGGCGGCACCAGACGAAGGACGTCCTTGCCTGCGGATATGACCAGAAGCCCCTTTTCCAGGGCCTTGCTCACCACGTCTCCCACCGGGCGTCCCTGGATCACCAGCCCCTGCATAAAGCCGGATCCCCGGCGCCCTGCCACGCAGTCATATTTATCCGCCAGCATATCCAGCTTTTCCTCCAGGTAAGGGGTCAGCTCTGCCACGTGATCCAGGATCTTATCCTTTTCAAAGATCTCAAAGACCTTGTTCACAGCCGCACACACAAAGGGATTCCCCCCGTAGGTGGTGCCGTGATCTCCCGGCGCCAGGGAGGAGGCGGCCGCCTTTTTGTTTAGGACGAAGGCACCCACGGGAACCCCGCAGCCAAGAGCCTTGGCGCAGGCCATGATATCCGGCTCCACACCGTATTTCTGCCAGGCAAAATAGTACCCCGTCCTTCCCATGCCGCACTGGATTTCATCCAAGATGAGAAGAATGTCTCTCTCGTCACACAGCCTGCGCAGCCCCTCCAAGAACTCCTTACTGGCGGGGTAGATACCTCCCTCCCCCTGCACCGTCTCTGCGATGATGGCACAGGTTTTGTCCGTTATTTGGGACTTTACACTTTCCAGGTCGTTAAACTCCCCATACCTTACTCCGCCCATCAGGGGCTCGAAGGGTTCCCGGTAATGGGCCGTCCCGGTCACGGAAAGAGCTCCCACGCTCCTGCCATGGAAGGAGTGGTTCATGGCGATGATCTCATGGCCGGCACAGCCGTCCCGATCGTAAGCGTATTTCTTTGCCGCCTTGATAGCCCCCTCAATGGCCTCCGTACCGCTGTTTGTGAAAAACACCTTTTCCATACGGCTTGCCCTCACCAGCTTCGCCCCCGCCTGGATGATCGGCTCATTGTAATACAGATTGGAAAGGTGGGTCACCTTGCCGATCTGCTCCTTCAAAGCCTCGTCATAGCCTGGATAATGGTACCCCAGGGCATTTACCGCAATGCCGGCGGCGAAGTCCAGGTATCCTTTTCCCTGGGAATCGTAAAGATGCACGCCCTCTCCCCGCTCAAAGACCACGGGAAAACGGTTATAGGTGTGAAGGATGCTGACCTCCGCTTCTTCGATCTGTTCATTCATCTTCATGATAATATTTCTCTCCGTCCTCTCTCAAAATTGCGGTACCGATACCCTTGTTGGTAAAGATCTCCAAAAGGAGGCTGTGGGGAATCCTCCCGTCCATGATGTGCACTCGATTGACTCCCTGCTCGATGGCGTCGATGCAGTTCTGCAGCTTGGGGATCATGCCCCCTCCCACGTATCCTCTTTGGATCAGTTCCTCCGCCTCGTTCACATGAAGTTCTGAGATCAGAGTGGAGGGATCGTCCTTATCCCGGTACACGCCTTCAATGTCCGATAAAAAGGCCAGCTTCTCCGCATGGACCGCCTCGGCAATGGAACAGGCAGCATCGTCCGCATTGATATTGTAGCTGTCAAAATTTTCATCGTAGCCCACCGGAAACACGATGGGAAGGAAATCCTTTTCCAAAAGGTCGTAAAGGATCTTCGGCTCCACCTTCTCGATCTCTCCCACATAGCCAATGTCCTGCCCGTCGGAATACTTCTTCTTGCACTGGAGAAGGCCTCCGTCCTTGCCGCTGATCCCCACGGCCTTCACCCCCAGAGACTGCACATGGGTCACCAGCTCCTTGTTGACCTTGGCCAGAACCATCTCTGCAATTTCCATGGTATCCCGGTCCGTCACCCGCAGGCCGTTGATAAACCGGGCCTCCATGCCTACCTTTCCCACCCAGCGGCTGATCTCCTTTCCGCCTCCATGGACGATGATCGGCTTGAAGCCTACCAGCTTCAAGAGTACCACGTCCTTGATGACGTTCATCTTCAGCTCCTGGTCCAGCATGGCGCTCCCGCCGTATTTTACCACCACGATCTTCCTGTTGAAGCGCTGGATATAAGGAAGGGCCTCAATGAGCACCTCCGCCTTGTCCAGATATAATTGATTTACCATAATCTCTCTCCCTTAATTCTCCTCTATGTCCTGCCGCAGCCCCGTGCGCCCTCTTTTCAGGAACGGTAATCTGCATTGATCTTCACATAGTCGTAGGTGAGGTCGCAGCCCCAGGCGGTGGCGGAAACCTCTCCCATTTTGATGTCCGCAATGGCGGTCACCTGATCCTCCGAAAGGATCCTCGTGGCCTCCTCCTCGCTGTAGCCGGTGGAAACGCCGTTTTCTATGATCTTGATGGAGCCCGCCCGGCTTTCAAAGTACAGATCCACCTTTTCCGGATCGAACGCCGCTCCGGAGTATCCCATGGCGCAGAGGATCCGCCCCCAGTTGGCGTCGTGCCCGTATATGGCAGCCTTGGTGAGGGAGGAGGTCACCACGGATTTTGCCAGGGTGACCGCCTGCTCCTTGGACTGCGCCCCCAGAATCTTCACCTCAAAAAGGGCCGTGGCTCCTTCTCCATCCCCGGCTATCTTCTTGGCCAGAGCTGTGTTCACGTAGTTGAGGGCCGCCTTAAAGATCTGATAATCCTCCCCCTTTTCGGTGATCTGCGGATTTCCTCCAAGGCCGTTGGCAAGAAGCAGTACCGTGTCGTTTGTGGAGGTGTCCCCATCCACGGAAACCATGTTGTAGGTATCCTGGACGTCCTCCCTCAGAGCCTCCAGAAGAAGCTCCTTGGTGATGCTCACGTCTGTGGTGACAAAGGAGAGCATGGTGCACATATTGGGGTGGATCATGCCGGAGCCCTTGCACATGCCGCCCACGGTAATGGTCTTCCCGCCAATGACCACCTGCACGGCCACCTCCTTTTTCATGGTATCCGTCGTCATGATGGCCTTTGCCGCCTCCGTTCCAGCCTCCTCCGTATCGGAGAGAAGGGGTGCCATCCTTCGGATGCCATCCGTGATCCTGTCTATGGGAAGCTGCATCCCGATCACGCCGGTGGAGGCCACCAGAACGCTGTCCGGCGAAATCCCCAGGGCCTGGGCCGCCGCATCCGCCGTGGCCTGACAATATCCGTAGCCCTCTGCGCCGGTGCAGGCATTGGCAATGCCGCTGTTGCAGACCACCGCCTGGGCCGTGGGATGATCGTATACGATGTTCTGATCCCACTTCACCGGTGCCGCCTTGACTACATTCGTGGTAAAGGTTCCCGCCGCCAGACATGGCGTCTTACTGTAAATCATGGCCATATCGGTACGGCCCTTGTATTTGATCTCCGCTGCCGCCGCTGCCGCATAAAATCCCTGCGCCGCAGTGACACCCCCCGAAATAACTTTTATCATGTATAATGTTTCCTCCTTCCCGCCC
>JAUNJL010000066.1 GCA_030533315.1 Eubacteriales bacterium | reverse complement strand
GACATTCCGCCAGGGCTTCCACAAAAATATCCCTTCCCTCCACATCCCCACAGTGAATCAGGTAATCGAAGGGGGCCTCCTTTTCCACCACACGCTCCAGCCCCCGGTCCCGGCCGTGGGTGTCGCTGACTACCAGAACCTTCATAGCAGCTCTCTCTTGATCGCCTGAAGGGCCTTTCCCCTGTGACTGATCTTATTCTTTTCTTCCATGGAAATCTCCGCGGAGGTGCAGCCATACTCCGGAAGGTAAAAGATGGGATCATAGCCAAAGCCATTTTCCCCCTTTTCCTCGTAGCCGATCCTGCCCTCCATCGTTCCCCGGGCGGTCCTGACCTGCCCATCAGGAAAGGCCGCCGCCACAACACATACAAACCGGGCCGTCCTCTTCTCATCAGGAACCCCTTCCAGGCGCTGGATCAGGTTATTGTTCTTAATATGATAATCCGTATGCTCCCCCATGTACCGGGCAGAATAAACCCCCGGCTCCTTATTCAGGTAATCGATCTCCAGGCCGGAATCATCCGCCAGAACGATCTCCCCCGTAAGGCGGCAGACCTCCCTGGCCTTAATGATGGCATTCTCCTCAAAGGTGGAGCCGTCCTCCCGAATATCCGCCGTGACGCCCGCCTCCCTCATGGAGAGCACCTCCGCCTCAAGATCCGAGAGGATTTCCCGTATTTCCTTCATTTTTCCTTCATTTTCAGTTGCAAAGATTATTTTTTTCATAATGTTCCTTTCCTCCCATATCCCAGCTCAGGTCACAGAGGGATGGCCCTCCCGGCCTTTCTCCCTGCTTATGCCTTGTTTTCTCTGGCAGCTTTAGGCGCTTTTGGCGGCTTCGGCCCCAAAAACTGATAAAAATACGTCTTCAGCATTCCGTTATAGATCTTGCGGTTCTTGTCCGCCTTTCTCCCAATGTCGCTCTCTGCCCGGTCATAGGAGGTGATCAGATACATGGACCACTTGTCCAGGGCGGCAAACCTCTCCCCGATCTCCCTGTAAAGCTGAGGCAGGGCCGCCTTTTCCTCCAGCCGTTCTCCGTATGGAGGATTGGCGATGAGAAAGCCATAGGGCTTGGGATGGCTTAGCTGGCTGACCGGCCGCTGCTGAAAATGGATCAGCTCCTCCACCCCGGCCATCCTGGCGTTGGCTCTGGCTGCCTTTAAGGCTTCCCCGTCAATGTCGTAGCCCTGAATGTCTGTTTTTACACTGCGGTCGATCCGATCCTCCGCCATTTCCACCGCGTTATACCAGCATCTTCTTGGCACCAGATGCTTCCAGTCCTCCGCCAGAAAAGAGCGCTTCATCCCAGGAGCGATGTCCGCGGCCATCATCGCCGCCTCGATGGGGAAGGTACCGCTGCCGCAGAATGGATCCACAAGGATCCGTTCCTTATTCCATGGGGTAAGCATGAGCAGCGCAGAGGCCAGGGTCTCGGTGATAGGCGCCTTCACCGTCATCTGGCGGTAGCCCCGCTTATGAAGGGAAACTCCCGAGGTATCGATGCCGATGGTCGCCACATCCTTCATAAAAGCCACCCGTATAGGAAAGCTGGGCCCGTCCTCCAGAAACCAGGAAATGCCGTAAACTCCCTTCAGCCGTTCCACGATGGCCTTTTTCATCACGGACTGAATGTCCGAGGGGCTGAACAGCTTGCTCCTGACGGAATTTGCCTTTGCCACCCAGAATTTGCCGTCCTGTGGTATGTAATCCTCCCAGGGGAGGGCCTTTGTTTTTTCAAAAAGCTCGTCAAAGGTCTCCGCCCGGATGTCCGCCACCTTCAAAAGGATACGCTCCGTGGTGCGGAGAAACATGTTTGCGTCCGCAACCCCCTGGGCGTCCGCGAAAAAGGTCACCTTGCCGTCCTCCACCTTGCTGATCTCGTAGCCCAGATCCAGTATTTCCCGTTTCAAAACCGCCTCCAGCCCAAAATGGCAGGGCGCGATCAACTCCCATTGCTTCATATTTATGTACCTCTTTTTGCCCGATGTTTTCCCTTTGTTTCTATTTTCTAAAGCTCCAGGCTTTTCAGGATGTTTCCCTCAAAATCCTTGATGGCAAATACTCCCTTCTCCCCTGGGCCTTCCCCCCAGGTATACAGGCCGTATGTAGGAGGGTTTCCTCCCTTTGGGATGGACACGGAGCCAGGGTTCAGGCAGTAGCAGTTCCCCAGCTTTTCCGCCTTCCACAGGTGGGTGTGGCCGTGAATGAGAACATCCCCCTCCGCCATGGGCGGCAGGTTGTCCTTGTGGAAAACATGGCCGTGAGTGGCGTAAAAAACGGCGCCGCCTAAAACAAGGAGGGCATAATCCGCCATCACCGGGAAGCCCAGCACCATCTGGTCCACCTCCGCCTCGCAGTTTCCCCGCACCGCGTAAATCTGGTCCTTCAGGCCGTTCAGCATAGAGATCACCTCCTTGGGAGCGTACTCCCTGGGAAGGTCGTTCCTGGGTCCATGATAGAGCAGGTCGCCCAGCAGCACCAGGCGCTCTGCCCCTTCCTTTTTATATGCTTCCACCATCTTTCTGCAAAAATACGCAGAGCCATGGAGATCCGACGCAAACATGTATTTCATAAAAACTCCTTTTCCGGGCCTCCTGGTATCCGTTTTCTCTTCCTGCCCGGCGCCCCTCTTTTGTTATCATCCCTTACCTTATCATGGTTAGCCGGAAATTACAAGATTTCTTCCGCGATATGCCGTAAATCCCCCGATCACCGAACGGGTTTCATATCCCATCCGGGCAAGGTATCTTGCCGCCTTGATACTGGCGCCTCCCCGGTCACAGTAAAGGACCAGCAGCTTTCCCGGCGGGAAGTCATGGTCCTTTTCCAGTTCCTCATAAGGAAGGCTGACCGCCCCCTTCACATGGCTGGCCCTGTATTCCTCCCGGTTTCTTAAATCTATGATCATGGCGTCGCTCCGCCCCACATAATAATCCAGCATCTTTGGGGAAATGGTTTCCACCTGAAACATAAGGGCTCCTTTTTTCTCCTCTTTCTATATCATATGAAAGGCGCAGGAGAGAAACCCCTGCGCCTCTTTCATCTGCCCCTTAATATTTTGAAGTGCTGTCTTCCTCTGACTCGTAGGAGCTTGCAGCCTTGTTCTTATTGTAGGTATTTTTGGAAGCTGTGGAATTGCTGCCGCAGTTCTGGGAATCTGTGGTGTTTTTGGTGGAGTTCTTTCCGTAGCTGCTGTTGGATGTGGTGTTTTTGTAGTTCTTGCTTTCAGATTCGTAATTTTTTGCCATTTGAGAATCCCTCCTAATGCAATTTGATTTCGTTACTTTGTTCAGTCTCTCCAAAAGTAGAAGGAATATTCATCAAAAGATATTGCTTTTTTTTCCAATTTATATTATAATCATTCCTGTAAAAAGAATTTACCCTTCAAAAATTTTTTTTACATAACCCCTTATTTAATTATTTATACTCCCCTCGAAAGGCCCGGTAGCTCCCCTACCGGGTCTTTCACTGTTCACGGGTTACCCCGTAAACAGTGACACAGTAACCCTTCTATAAATTTTTCTGTATGAAATTTTCTATAGTAAATTCCCTTCAGATATGATATAATTCATGGTATGAAGGTAATGGATCTATTACCGGTTACGCAACAATCACTTTATATGAAAAGCCGGACTATTCCGGCGCAGGAGGATTTCTATGAAAAAAGAAAAGATTACCGCGCTGCTTCTCACGGCTGTTATGGGATTGGCTGCTCCCATCAGCGCCCAGGCCGCCCCTTCCTATCAGGAAGCCGAAAAGGCCGCACTGGCTAAAACGCTGGAAACCCTTACCTCCAGCTACTCGCAGCAGTACGCCGCTTATCCTGTCCAGGCAGGCGTCTCAAACATTTCCCTGCAGCTCCAGGATGCGGGCAAGGCCTTTTTAGGAATGATGGTCCCCGCTGACATTTCCTGGCTGAACGACCTTACCTTCTCCGCAAATGTAGGCTTTGACGACAGCCAGCTTGCCGAGACGGTGGACGTACTCTTAAACGGCTCGAAGATCTGCACCATGGAGATCTACATGGATTCAGAGACCCTGGATACCTATGTGCGTATCCCCGAGCTGGCAGACGGCTACCTGAAAAGCACCATGGAGCAGATCGAGGCCGCGGAATACAATCTGGACGGACTCGATTCCGAATACGAGGAGGACGCTGTGGATGCCGCTTCCTCCCTTCAGGCCCAGATCTTCCTCTCTGATTACATGAAGGCCCTTCCCAGGCTGAACGAATACCTTCCCAAGCCGGAGGACCTGAACACGGTTCTGGACCGTTACGCAACCATATTCATCGACCACACCCAGGAGACGGAAAGCGGTACCGATACCCTGACCGTAGAGGGGATCAGCCAGGAGTGTACCACCCTGGACGCCATTCTTGACGAGGAGGGCGCCACTGCCGCCGCAAACGACGTTCTCACCACCGCCAGAAAGGACGAAGAGCTGAAGGCCTTCATCGAGAATCTGGAGACCTTAAGCCCCGATTCCGGCATCAGCTACAATGGCTTCTTAGAGCAGATCGATTCCCTGATGGCCTCCCTGGCTGAGGGAAGCACCGACGACGGTACCTATGTTTCCTCAAAGATCTGGCTGGATTCTGAGGATCAGATCGTAGGCCGCATACTCTCCATCAACAATGCCGAGGAAGAGATCCCCCTGATCACCTGGATGGCCCCCTCTTCGGGAGATACAAGCGCCTACTCCTTCCAGTTACATGCGGACGACGAGATCCTGGAGCTTTCCGGGACAGGCGTGACCACAGGCGGAAAATTAAACGGAACATACGAATTCTCCTATAACGGAATTGGCATGGCCGCTGTAGACGTGATGGACTACGACACGGAAGCTGTGAAGGACGGCAATTTCGATGGCGCATACAAGCTCTATTTCCTCCCGGGAATGGGAGAAGACGAGTACGCCGCCTTAGGCTCCTTCGCCCTGGAGGCAAAGCTGTCCGGCGACCAGACAACTTCCACCTTCGGCCTTACCCTGACCAGCTCGGATGCTCCTATGGTTACCCTGGTCTGCGATGGCACCAGCGGTACCGGCTCTGTTGATTTCGTTGACCTTGGCTCCCTTGACAAGGTTTATGATACCAGCACTGATGAGGGCCTCACCGCCTTCCAGACAGAGATGACCCTGGACACCATTATGGAAAATCTCCTTGCTGCCGGTATGCCTGAGACCTTCCTGGAGGACATCATGTCTCCCGGCGAAGCTTACGACGACACCATGGATGACTACAGCGAATACGACGCTGGCTGATTGGGCAGTCTGAAAGGGCCTGTGCAATCCAGCAGGGGAGATTGATCTCCCCTGCTCGCTGCGCGGCCCGTACGCTGCATAGCAGCTAATTTCCTTATACGGGCCTGTGCATATAAAAAAGCTCCGGTGAAAACCGGAGCTTTTTTACTGCTTATCTTATCCTTCTCCTTTTACCAGATCCCGGACTCCACTGCTGCCTTCTCGATGTTCAGGCCCTTTAAGTATCTTTCCATAAACGTGTTGAAGCCCTCCACGCCTGCCGGATCGGGATCCAAGGTGCTGCCTTCATTTCCGGCAAATACCTTTTCATCCAGGAAGTGCTCCAGGGTCTCATCTGCCTCCTTGTTGATCAGGTAGGAAGCAAGAACCGCGATTCCCCATGCGCCGCCCTCTCCGGCTGTCTCCATCACGGAAACCGGCGCGTTCACAGAATCCGCCAGGATCTGCTGTCCCACGCCCTTTGTCTTAAAGAGGCCGCCGTGGCCTAAGAGACGGTCTACCTTTACCCCCTCCTTCTTAAAGAGGATGTCAAGGCCCACCCGCATAGCGCCAAGGCAGGTATAAAGATTGGTTCTCATAAAGTTCGCCAGGTTAAACTTGCTCTCGGGAGAACGGACAAACAAGGGGCGTCCCTCCTCAAAGCCTGTCATATGCTCTCCGGAGAAGTAGCAGTAGGACAGAAGACCGCCGCCGTCCACATCACCCTCCATAGCCTTATTGTAAAGGGTGCCGAACAGCTTGTTCATATCTGCCTCGATCCCCATAGCCTCGGTAAACTCACGGAAGATCCCAACCCAGGCGTTCAGATCGGAGGTACAGTTGTTGGAGTGCGCCATTGCCACCGGATGCCCGGAGGGAGTGGCCACCATATCGATCTCGCTGTACGGAGCGGACAGGCCCTTCTCCAAAACGATAGAAGCGAAAACGGAGGTTCCTGCGGAAACGTTTCCGGTGCGCTGTGCTACGCTGTTTGTGGCAACCATACCCGTACCTGCGTCGCCCTCCGGCGGACACATGGGGATACCGGCCTGAAGCTTTCCGGTAGGATCCAGAAGCTTTGCCCCCTCCTGAGTCAGAGTGCCGGCGGCCTCTCCGGCAAGAAGGGATTTCGGAAGGATCTCACGAAGCTTCCAGGGGAAGCCGTAGGAAGCAACCAGCTCGTCAAACTGTGCCAGCATCTTCTCGTTATAATCCTTCGTCTCGCTGTCCAGAGGGAACATTCCGGCTGCGTCTCCCACGCCCAGCACCTTCTCCCCGGTCAGCTTCCAGTGTACATAGGCCTCCAGAGTAGCGATGTAGTCAATATCCTTTACATGCTCCTCACCATTTAAGATGGCCTGATACAGATGGGCAATGCTCCATCTCTGGGGAATGTTGTACTGGAACAGGGCGGACAGCTTCTCGCTGGCCTCGCCGGTGATGTTGTTTCTCCAGGTACGGAAGGGCACCAGAAGCTCTCCCTCTTTGTTAAAGGGCATGTAGCCGTGCATCATCGCGCTGATCCCGATAGCTCCCGTGGTAGTGATCTCCACACCATATTTCTTCTTTACATCCTCTGCCATATCCCGGTAGCAGTCCTGGATACCGGTCCAAATGTCCTCCAGGCTGTAGGTCCACACGCCGTTTTCGTAGCGGTTCTCCCACTCATGGCTGCCGGACGCGATGGGCTCGTTCTTCTCGTTTACGAGAACGGCCTTGATCCTGGTGGAGCCAAACTCAATGCCAAGCGCGGTCTTTCCGCTTAATACGGCGTCTTTTGCTGATACACCCATGTTCAAAATCCTCCTGTTATTTATAGAGTGCGGCCGCAGCCCCTTATGGCTCCGGGAAGCATCCCCTGTCACCGGCAGGGGCCGCGGTCCGTCATTGATGATCTGTTTGCTGATTCCTTCAGAAAAGGCGGCGCGCCGCCAGATAAAAGCTTCTTATTTTCTGAAGGCGATCTCATTCCATCTCAGCTCGTTCTTGAAGCTGCGGATGGTGGTATCCTTGTCAATGAAGACAGCCTCGATACCCATAGCCGATGCCCAGTCGCCCATCTGCTCTGCAGTCAGGTCGTAGGAGAATGCGGTATGATGAGCGCCGCCTGCCAGGATCCATGCCTCCGCGCCTGTAGCCAGGTTCGGCTGAGGCGTCCAGAAGGCGCTTCCCACCGGAAGCATCGGCATGGGCTTCTCCACCTTCTTGCAGTCCACATCATTGATGATCAGGCGGAAACGATCGCCCAGGTCGATGAGGGAGGTGGCTATTCCAGGGCCGGTCTTGGCGGTGAACACCAGTCTTGCCGGATCCTCTCTGTCGCCCATGGACAGCGGGCAAACCCGGATAGCCGGTTTTCCGTCGGCAACGGAGGGGCAAACCTCCATCATATGGGACTGAAGGATCCCGTCTTTTCCAGGTACCAGATTGTAGGTGTAATCCTCCATCATAGAGGTACCCTTGGCGTCCTTGATGCCGGAGGCCATGATCTTCATCAGGCGGACCATGGCGGCTGTTTTCCAGTCGCCCTCCGCGCCAAAGCCGTAGCCCTTTTCCATCAGTCTCTGGATGGCAAGGCCGGGAAGCTGCTGAAGGGCTCCCAGATCCCCAAAATGCGTTACGATAGCCTGGTAGTTTTTCTCCTCCAGGAATTTCTCAAAGCCGATCTCGATACCGGCCTGTACTGCCACGTGGCGCTTGAACTCCTCCGGATCCCTGCCGTCCAGGATCAGATCGTATTTGCTGTAGTATTCGTCTACCAGAGCGCTGATGTCCCCGGCCTTTACATCCTGTACATACTCGGCGATCTCGTTCACCGGATAAGCGTCAACCTCCCAGCCAAACTTGATCTGGGCCTCTACCTTGTCGCCCTCGGTAACTGCCACGTTCCTCATGTTGTCAGCAACACGGCATACCCGGATATGGCTGCTCTCCATGATGCCGATGGCGGTACGCATCCAGGAAGCCAGTCTCTCCTGCACCCCCTTGTCAGCCCAGTGTCCCACGATCACCTTACGCTCGATCCCCATGCGGGAAACGATGTGGCCATACTCCCTGCCGCCGTGAGCAGACTGGTTTTCATTCATGAAATCCATGTCGATGGTGTCATAGGGGATCTCCTCGTTAAACTGTGTATGTAAATGGCAAAGAGGCTTGCGGTACTCCTTCAGGCCCAGGATCCAGGATTTCGCAGGGGAGAAGGTGTGCATCCAGGTGATCACGCCTGCACAGTCCTCATCTGCGTTTGCCTCGTTAAAGGTTTTGCGGATCACTTCGTTGGTGATCAGCGTCGGTTTCCATACCACCTCAAAGGGAAGCACGCCGGATTTGTTCAGCTCTTCCACAATGATCCTGGAATGCTCCGCCACCTTGCGAAGGCACTCGTCTCCATAGAGATCCTGAGAACCTGTGCAAAACCAGAATTTGTAATTTCTGCCTGTTTTCATGTGAATGTCCTCCTTCATAAAAATGTTTTCATGTTTTCTATTTTCCCACCGGTCCTTCCAAAACGGGGCCCCTGCTGGCAGCCCCCTGGCAGAGCCGGGGAGTCAATCCTATCATCTCTGACGGCAGGATCCCCGGATGATCAGCTCCGGCTGGATCTCCCTCTCGATCAGGCTGTCCGCCTCCCGGACGCCGCTGATCTTTTCCAGGATCAGCTCCGCCGCCATCTCCCCCATCCGCTCCTGGGGATGAAGGATGGTGGTGATGCCGCTGCCTCTGCGGGCGTACAGGGAATTGTCGTAGCCTGTCACGGAGACATCCTCCGGGACCTTCAGGCCCATCTCCTCCAGAGCGTCGATCACCTGAACGGCGATCTGGTCATTGTAGCAGACGATCCCATCAGGAAGCCGCTTCTGCTCTGCCAGGTCCTGTATGGTCATCATGGGCTTCGTCTTCCGGTCCTCGGTGTGAAACCAGAATACCTGATCCGGGTCGTAGGCAAGGCCCCATTCCTGAAGGGCCTGGACATACCCCTTATGCCTGCGGATCCCCTGAATGTCGTCCGCCTTAAACAGCCCCGCGATCCTCTTATGTCCCAGCTCCAGCAGATACCTGGTCACCAGATACCCTCCCCTCACGTCATCCATCAGGATGTGAGGCTTCTCCTGCATCTCCGTATAGATCCCCTGGATGAACACGTAGGGGATCCGAAGCTTGTCCAGGCTCTGGTAAAGGTTTCTGTGACGGCAGGAAAGCTGGCTTTTGCTTGGCTCGATGATCAGGCCGTCAATGTCCTTGTGAAGAAGGTCCTCCAGGCATCTGGCCTCCTTCTGGCGGCTGTTTCCCGTATTTTTCAGGATGATGCTGTATCCCTTTTCCGAGAGAACGTTATCCATCCCCTGGATCAGCCTGGGAAAGATGTAATCGGTGATGTAGGTCGTGACCACGGCAATGTTTCCAGACTTTCGGATATGCCGGATGCTCTCGGAGCAAAACGTCCCTTTTCCGTGAAAGGCCTCCACATACCCCTCCTGCTCCAGCAGGGCCAGGGCCTTCCGCACCGTATGGCGGCTTAAGGAATACCGGGCCGTCAACTGGTTCTCCGACGGGAGCTGCTCTCCCGGCCGGATCCTCCCGGAAAGAATATTGTCCCTGATCTCTTCCATTAAGGTGTAATACTTGGGTTTTCCTGCTTCCATCCTGGCTGTCTCCCTTATTTTCGGCCTTCTCCGCCTATCTATAGGTTACAACTTGTATGCACATACATACAAGTTGTTTCTCTCTTTATTTTTCACAAAATACATCCTTCTTTTTTGTAAAAACTGACGAAAACGCACAAAATCTCCAGGGCCGCTGACCCTGGAGATCCAAATTTCTTGTGACTATCTTCTATTTTTCAGGAAGGTTCCCTAGGATCTGCGTTTCTTGATGTAGGAGATCAGGAACAAGATGGCAAACAAGATCAGGAAGAAGGGAAGCACTGCGCCGATCACTGCCACAAGAAGGGCGATGAGGGCCGCCGCGATCACGATCACGATCAGCTTTCCGTACCAGGTGGTGAGATCCAGCTTGTGGACCCGCTCTACCCTGGAGTCCTGATACTGGTCGTAATCATAGCCCTCCCCAGAACGGTACTCCTCGTAGCTGCCGCCCTGGCTCTCCGCCTCCCGGTCGATCAGCGTCTTGGCGATCAGCCTGGGGTCCCCCAGCTCAGACAGCACATCCTCCTCCCGGAGTCCCTTCTGCACCTGGGACTGAATATAGTCCTCGTAATAGCGCAGATGGGCCGCCATCTTTCCCTCGTGCATCTGTCCGGACATCTGCTCCCGCAGCACCTCCAAAAATTCTCCTCGACTCATATCTCACTGCCCTTTCCGTATCGGTCCGCCCCGTTGTTCTTAAAAATATTTCCTTGCTCCCATGAAGTATTCACACTACATTATACTATATCATATCACACTTCCGCCATAAGACAACGGTTCTAATTATAAAATTTTCCCAAAATTTTTATAACGAAACATGAAAGGAAAAACTATTGACAGCGTAAAAGTCTGCGCCGATAATGGTACTATCGAATACGCAGACCAGGCTCTTGTTGTTCATAAGCCGGTCTCAAACGGAACCCATTGACAGGAGGTTTTTCCTATGAAAAAAAGATTTCTCCCCAGGATATTCCTTGGCCTGTGCCTGCTTTCTATCTTTATCAGCGGCTGCGGCGAAGGGCCTTCCCCTGGCGGCGCCAGCCAAAAAAAGCAGACCTCCACCGTCTTTGCCATGGACACCGTTATGGACCTGACCATCTATGGAAATGAAAATATTTTGAAAGAGGCCCAGGACAAGATCCTGGAGCTGGAAAAGCAGTTTTCCGTCACCCAGGAAGGCAGCGAGATCTATCGTCTGAACCACGGGGAGACTGTTCAGCTCTCCGCCGCCGCGCTGGACCTCCTTACCCAGGCCTTGGCGCTGTGCAGACGTACGAATGGCGCTCTGGATATTTCCGTGTATCCCCTGGTAAGGGCCTGGGGCTTTACCACCGGAGAATACCAGATCCCTCCAGATAATGAGATTTCTTCCCTTTTGGAACACATAGATTTTCAGGCCCTTCAACTGGAGCCCGGCCAAAAAACCCTTCTTCTCCCGGAGGGTATGGAGATCGATCTGGGCAGCGTAGCCAAAGGCTATACCGGCAACGTCCTGATCTCTCTTTTAAAGGAAAGGGGCGTAACCTCCGCTCTTTTCAATCTCGGCGGAAATGTCCATGCCCTGGGGACGAAGCCGGACGGAAGCAAATGGCGGATCGCCATAAAAAATCCTTTTGGAGAGGGGACGGCAGGTATTCTGAAAATCGAAGACCAGGCCGTCGTCACCTCCGGGGGATATGAGCGCTTCTTTGAGAAGGACGGTCATGTATACTGGCATATCCTGGATCCGGCTACCGGGCGTCCGGCAAAAAACGGTCTCGTCTCCGTTACTGTGACGGCAAAGAACGGCCTGCTGTGCGACGGCCTTTCCACGGCCCTCTTCGTCATGGGGGAGGAAAAGGCCATCGATTTCTGGAAGTCCTCTTCTGATTTTGAGATGATCCTGATCTCAGAGGACAAACGTATGATGGTGACAGAGGGACTTGCGGATTCCTTTTCTCTTTCTGAGGATTCCCCCATCTCCCAGAAGGATTATCAGGTGATCGCCCATGATTAAGACAAAATACTGGCTCCTCATCCTGGGCCTGCTGCTGGCAGCCTGCTTTGGTTCCATGCTGGCTTTCCACAGGACCCAGGGACAGGGCACGAGGGCAAACATTTATCAGAATGGCGTATGCCTTTATTCCATCGACCTTTCCCAGGCGGGAGAGACAAAAACCCTCACCGTCCAGTGTGAGGAGGGAACAAATGTGATCCAGTACCGACAGGGGCAGATCCGGGTGCTGGAGGCCGACTGCCCGGATCAGGTCTGCGTCCGGGCAGGATGGAGTTCCAGCAGCTCCGCCCCCATTATCTGCCTGCCCCATCACCTGGTAATCCGCATAGAAGAGGCAGAGGGGCAGGAGGATGAGGCGGACGCCCTTTCCCAGTAAGGAGCTGTCCCCGGGGCTTTGCCGCCCTCTTCCAGGCAGGAGCAAAAAAACAAGCCAATGAAAAGGACTTCCTATGAGAACAAAACGTTTAACCTATGACGCCCTGCTGACAGCGGTGGCTCTGATCATTTTCATCCTTGAGCTTCAGCTCCCGGGCCTGGCGCCCATCCCCGGCATAAAGCTGGGACTGGCCAACATTGTCACCGTCTATGCCATGTTTGTCCTGGGGCCTGCGGACACTGCCTGCATCCTCATCTGCCGCATCCTTCTGGGCAGCTTTTTCTCTGGCAGGATCGTCGCTTTGCTTTACAGCCTTGCGGGAGGGTTTTTCTGCTATCTCACCATGCTCCTTCTGAAAAGGGTCATGGCCAAAAGCCAGATCTGGCTGTGCAGTTGCTTTTGCGCCGTCTCCCACAGCATCGGGCAGATCCTGATCGCCCTGCTTCTGACCCGCACCTTTGCCATCCTTTATTACCTTCCTGCCATGATCGTCTCCAGCGTGATCGCCGGGGCCTTCACCGGACTTTGCGCCCAGGCGCTGGCAAACAGGAAGCTATAATGTTGTTTTACTCCCCGATAATGCTCCTAAATAATTTCTGACAAATTATTGACAATCTCCTCTCTCTGTGATAAAGTGAGCATAACAACAAAAGCGCTTTTTTCTCGCTGACGGAACCGTGGAGTTTACCACATGTGGGATAAAAGCTGTTTTGGCCGACCGTCTGGGCAGTATTTGAGTTCATCAGATACTGCCCTTTGTTGTGTACAGGGAGCGCGTAAGGGATATTGCCGTTGGCGCGGCAGGAGCCCCCTGTTCCATCCAGACGGGGCCCTTTTAAAAGAAAGGAGATTTTCTTATGGGATTCAAAAGCGACATCGAAATTGCACAGGAATGCGAAATGCTTCCAAT
>JAUNJL010000065.1 GCA_030533315.1 Eubacteriales bacterium | reverse complement strand
ACTTAAAATCCCGTGGGTAGTGATACCCGTACCGGTTCGATTCCGGTCTGCGGCAGGGAGAAGGATCTTGATTCTGAGGGTCAGGGTCTTTTTTTTGTGTGGACAGGATTTTGAGAAAGATCGGGCCGTGCGTGATCCCAAAAGGATTAGAAATCTGAGCATGTAAAACGAGGAGGAGAATATGGAAAAGCTGATTCCATGGACGCATAAAGTGCAGTATTATGAAACAGACCAGATGCAGGTGGTTCATCACTCCAATTATATCCGTTGGTTTGAGGAGGCCAGGGTCAGTATGCTGGAGCAGGTGGAGGCGGGGTACGACCGGTTTGAAGCAGAGGGTGTGCTCAGTCCAGTGTTGACAGTGGAAAGCGAATATCGGCAGATGGTGCGCTTTGGAGAAACGGTGGTGATCCACGGGGCGGTGGAGTCGTTCAATGGAATACGGCTGGTTATTCGATATCAGGTGATACGTAAGGAGGACGGCGTGCTTTGCTGCTGTGGAAAAACCCGTCATTGCTTTTTGGACAGAGAAGGACGCTTGATATCCCTGAAGCGAAGCTTTCCCCATTTTTATGAGGCTATCCAGCGGCTGCCAAGGGATATTCAGGAAAAAGAGAGGTGATTACCTGCAGATAACCTGCGAAGGATCACGAGGTCCGACTCATGGAACTCCGCCGGCTTTTTGATTATAAGTTTTTTATAGAGTTTATAAAGTTATTAGAATTAGGACAAGATTTCAACACATTTATACCATATAATATAACTATCTTGAGAGCAAGACAAAGCACTCAAGAGAAACTCTTTCCTTTCCCTAGAAAATGTAAAACGAACCACCGTCTGTTCTGCAAGACACGCAGAGAGGCGGTGGTTTTGTTTTAGAAAATGTATATCCTGCCGTCGGGATCTGCAGCGCTTTGCCGGCGGTCCTGGCAAAGGAATGTTACAGCCCCGTGCTCGCCATGGGTGTTTCTGACAAGCTTAAGGCCTTCGGAAACGGTTGAAGCAGGCGTAGATCTCCTGGAGCCTGGGAAGTGCGAGGCCGCAGGAGACGTAACCAGAAGACAAGAAGTGGAAGCCTTCTTTTTCCAGCTTGCCCTCCAGGAAGCAGACGATCTCATCAAGGGTTCGTTTTCCGTCCACGAGGTTTTCCACGGCGTATTTTAAAAGCTGTCCCAGGGCGGCCGTTTGTTCGCTGTCAATGAGCTGCTCTATATAGCGGAGATCCACCTCCTGGCGTCCCAGGGTGAAGCCGTCCCGCCCGTGGGTCTTGACCTTCAATCGTTCCGGTTGATTTTGGGGACGGCCATAGTAGTCCTTGCGGGAGCGGGGAGCTTCAGGCTTTGTCATGATCCGTTTGACGGAGGGCATGGAGAAGGCGGGGGCTGCACCGGGAGAAAGGGGATATTGGCTGCACAGTTCCTTCGTTGAATCTGTAATGTCCACAGGGACGTAGTTGTCCATCTGGATGATGGTGTCGGCGATATGGAAGAAGGCGCCGGAGCTTCCGGCCACCAGGATGGTGGAGATGCCGGCATTTTCGTAAAGCTCTCTGGCTCTCTCCAAAAAGGGAGTGATGGGTTCCTTTTCCCGGCGGATCACCTGCTGCATAAAAGTGTCCCGCACCATGAAATTGGTGGCGGAGGTGTCTTCGTCCAGGAGAAAGACCTTGCTCTGAGCAGCCATGCTTTCCACGATCCCTGCCGCCTGGGAAGTGCTTCCGCTGGCGTCCTGGGTGGAGAAGCGGTGGGTATCCTTTTTGTTTGGCAGATCGTTGATGAACAGGGAAATGTCTACGTCCTTTACGAAACGGCCATCCTCGGAACGAAGCTTTACGGCTGTTTCATCCGTAATCACATATTCCCGTCCATCACCGGGGATGTGGTTGTAAACTCCCAGTTCCAGGGCGTTCAACAGAGTGGACTTTCCGTGATAGCCGCCTCCCACGATCAGGGTGATCCCGCAGGGGACGCCCATTCCCGTAATGTCTCCGCCGTGGGGGAGGGTCAGGGTCGTGGTCAGACTTTTAGGCGAGACGAAGGGGACACACTCCTTCATAGGACGCTGGGAAATTCCGCTTTCCCTGGGGAGGATGGAGCCGTTTTTTACAAAGGCGGCCAGTTCCCGTTTTTTCAGCTCTCTGCGGATAAAGGCCTGATCCTCGGCCAGGAAGAGGAACTGCTGCAGCTCTTTTCCATTGAGATTGCGATAATAAAAGGCCTTTTGTACACAGACGGGAAGAAATTCAAAAAAGATCTTCTCCAGCTCCGTGGAATTGATCGTTCGGCCGTTGGCGGGGAATCCCACGAAAAAGCGGGCGGTGATTCCTTTGTCCGTGATCTCACAGGCCGTCCGCTTCAGAACCTCCTGGCCGCATTGAGTCACGGAGATCAGGCCGCTTTTCCCGGAGCCCTTGGCACGGAAGGTATACCGGCCCACCTGCTGGTAAAACTGGCGGGTGAGATAGTCGGCCAGCGTCACCCTGGAAAGAGTGTCCTTATAATACTCCTGGGGGAAGCCGGCCCGCCGGTGGTCGATCTGGATGCTGATATGAGAGGGAGAGGCAAAGGGATCTCCCTGTACATGGTCAATGGACAGCTGATAACCATCGAACTGATATACGCCCTTTAGGGCTTTGTAAGCAGGATAGCTCTTCCGATTTACGGAGCGGAGCAGATCCATGAGCTGATTTGATGTCTGCATGAAAAACCTCCTTTTTGTTTGGCGGAGTCGTGATCCAATCTCGTCATTTCCACTCCGCAGAAAATGGACGGGGGTGCATTTGAACGGCAAAAATCCGGCTCTTGGATCCAGGCGATGGCCCCGAGCCGGAGCTTGCAAAGCTCTCTGTGACCCATGGCGAAAGTATAACACAGGATTGCTTTTCCGGCAATGCTTATGATGGGTACATCTGGCGCACCGCCGGAGACCTTTCATGGAGCGGCTTATACAGGCGGCTGGCGCATCGGAAGGCCTGCGGAACCTGGACAAGGGCCTGGGTACCAGGGCTTCTGAGAATTTTGAAGGATTTGTTCAGACGATGCTGATTTTCGGTGGAAATTTGCAGGGGTTTGTTTTATAATAATCCAATGGGCTTTTACGAAAAGGAAGAAGCGAAAAAGAGAGAAGAGAAAGGTGGAAATAAGATGGAGCGTAGAAACGCATGGCTTTCCTATGGAGAATCAGAGGAGAAGGAGATGGAGGCGGTAGCGGCTAAATACCGCACCTTCCTGGACGAGGGAAAGACGGAACGAGAATGTGTGGCCCGTATTATTAAGGAGGCTCGGGAGGCAGGCTATGTCTCCCTCCAGGAAAAGATGGAAAAGAAAGAGGGTGTCAAAGCGGGGGATAAGGTCTATGCCGTCGGCATGAAGAAGATCATCGCTCTCTTCCACGTGGGAGAGGAGCCGCTGGAGGCAGGGATGAACATCCTGTGCGCCCACACCGATTCCCCTCGCCTGGACATTAAGCAGAACCCCCTCTATGAGGATACGGATCTGGCTTACCTGGATACCCATTATTACGGCGGTGTGAAAAAATATCAGTGGGTTGCGCTGCCTCTTGCCCTGCACGGTGTGGTGGCAAAGAAGGATGGCTCCGTAGTGGAGATTAACATTGGCGAGGACGAGAAAGATCCGGTGCTGTACATCACGGACCTGCTCATCCATTTGTCTGCAAAGCAGCTGCAGAAAACGGCAGCAGAGGTAGTGGAGGGAGAAAACATGGATATCCTCATTGGCAGCCGCCCCTTGAAGGATGTTCCCGATGAGGAGAAAAAGGAAGCTGTCAAGGCAAATATCCGAAAGCTCCTGAAAGAAAAATATGACATCGAGGAGGAGGACTTCCTTTCTGCGGAGCTGGAGGTCGTGCCGGCCGGGAAGGCCAGGGAATGCGGCCTGGACCGCAGCATGATCGCCGCATACGGACAGGATGACAGGGTATGTGCCTACACCTCCTTCCTGGCAATGCTGGAGCTGAAGGAAGCCCCGAGGCGCACCGCCTGCTGTCTCTTGGTGGATAAGGAGGAGATCGGCAGCGTGGGAGCCACGGGTATGCAGTCCCGGTTCTTCGAGAATACCACGGCGGAGCTTTTAGAGTCTATGGGTGCGTATTCTGAGCTTTCCCTGAAAAGAACGCTTCAGCATTCCAGTATGCTTTCCTCCGATGTGAGCGCTGGCTACGACCCTGCCTTTGCCGATGTGTTTGAGAAGAAGAACACGGCCTACCTGGGAAGGGGGATCGTGCTGAACAAGTTTACCGGAGCCAGGGGAAAATCCGGTTCCAACGATGCCAACGCAGAGTATGTGGCCAAGATCCGCCGGATCTTTGACGACCACGGCGTTGCTTTCCAGACAGCGGAGCTTGGGAAGGTGGACGTAGGAGGCGGCGGAACCATCGCTTACATAGCGGCCCTTTACGGCATGGAGGTTATCGACAGCGGTGTGGCGGTGCTCAGTATGCACGCCCCCTGGGAGGTGTCCAGCAAGGCAGATCTTTATGAAGCGAAAAAGGCTTATTTGGCCTTCCTCCTGGACGCCTAAAAAGGAAGCGCCATGCCAAGGGGAGCAGCACCAGGAGCAGCCCATCTGAGGATCACAGGGCTGCTCCTGCCCGGGGCGTCTCCGTCTCGTCCCTGGGGCAGACAGGCGTCGCCTTTGGCAGAGATGTGCAAAAATCCTAAGAAAAAATAAAAAAACTATTGACAAAATGGTTCGTATAGAGTAGAATACTCATTGTTGCGAAGGTGATTCGCAGATATGTGTGTTTAGCTCAGCTGGATAGAGCGTTTGGCTACGGACCAAAAGGTCGGGGGTTCGAATCCTCTAACACACGTAACATACCGCCAGGATGGTTGTCCTGGCGGTTTTTTTGTTCAGTGGGGCACATGCGGAGGATGGCTGCTGGTGCGGCAGGCGTCCCCGCAGATTGCTTGGGATGGATGAATCTTTTCCTATCCGATGAGAAAATCAAAGATCTGCGACCAGTAGGAGGAAAGGATGTCGTTGGTGGAGCTATAGATTTCGTGCTTGGTACCAGGGACGGGGATCAGGGTGGCGGAGCCGGGATAGAGGCGGTTTCGCTTCTGGACGAAATCCCTCTGGGCGCAGGCTGCCACAAAGACGTCCTGCTTGGCCTGGAACAAAAGAATGGGTGGTCCTTGGACCTTGCAGGACCGGGTGAGGATCTCCCGGCTCATGCGGGCGGCCTCCAAAAGCCAGGAGAAGGAGGCGGCGGAGCTTTGATACAGAGGCTGGCTGGCCTTGATCTCCTGGTAATAAGTAAAGCGGGGGCGGGAAAGGGAGGCGCTTTCCTCAAAGGACTCCGGGCCCGCATAGGGCTTTTGGCCAAAGACATAAGCCTTTCCAAAGCCAGCCAGGCAGGCCGCGCGGGCGATGGTCACGGCCAGGGGATAGGGAACGCCTCCCGTCAGAGGACGGAGCATGGGCGAGGTAAGGATGACCTTCTGGAACAGTCCCGGCTCCCGTCCTGCCGCCGCTGCACCGATGCCGCCGCCCATGGAATGGGCAAACAAGCAGCGGCGAAGGCCGGGATGGCGGTCATAGGCGAAATGAGCCGCCGAAAGCAGGTCCTCGACATAGCGCTCATAGGAGTCAACGTGCACCAGGGAGGGATCATCCACCAGACGCATACTATGTCCATGGCCGCAGTGCTCAGGAATGTATACGTGATAGCCTTGATTGAGAAAATACCAGGCAATCTCCCGGTATTTTGCGGCGCTCTCCGTGAAACCATGGGAGATGAGGATCACTCCCAGGGGCTTTGGGGAGTCGGTAAGATAGGACTGGCAGAAAATACGGTCTCCCCTTTTTCCCGTCAGCCAATGGATCTGGGAGCACTTCTCAAGGAACGGCTCCACTGTCTGACTCATCAGCTGAGGATAATGTGCTTCTTCTAATAACTGGATTTTCATATGATTTCCTTTCCGAAAATGGCAAAAGCGCAGACAGCAGGGAGGACTCCCCACGGCTGGAGGGCTGTCCATTTTCTTTTTGATGCATATGACCTGCCGGGAAAAGGCAGGTCATATGGCGGTCATTCCTGAATGATCTTTGTGATCCTTTTTTCGTTGTAAAAGAGGAAGATCAGCCCTCCCAGAAGACAGAAGATGCCGGAGAAGAGGGCTGAGATCCGGTAGCCGGTGCCGGTGGAGGCCCCGATGGTGGATACGGCGGTAAAAAGCAGCATGGAAAGGCTTTGTCCCATTTTAAAGGCAAAGGTCCTCGCCGCATAAAACATCCCTTCCCGGTTGCTTCCGGAAATCTTGGCGTCGCTTTGGGCAATGTCCGCCACTACGGCCTGGGGCAGGATGCCGAAGATGGCCATGGGGAGGGCGGCTGCCACGGTGAGGATGATCCCCTGTACCGTGGGGGAAATGCCGGGGATCCTTCCCAGGAAGCAGGTGTAGAGATAGGCACATCCGAACATCAGGAAGGCGAACAGGATGAGGGCCTTTTTCCCCGCTTTTTTGGCCAGCTTGTTCACGGGCACGTAGAATACGAGGGAAAATGCGGTCATACCCACAAAATACAGGGTCGTCATGCTTTCCGGAAGCTTTAGAAGGCTGGTGACAAAGAATGGAAGACCTGTCTGGAACATGGTGAGGCCGATCCAGTAAAAAATGTCAGAGCCCACAAAACGGCGGAAATCCCGGTTTCGGAAGGTCGCTGCAAGAGAGCGGAAGGCGGAGTCCTGGGTGGGAACCGTGGTGACATAATCCTTTTCCCGGATGGTAAGGACAGGAACCTCCATACAGACGAAGGCCACGGCCGCCATCAAAGCGAAGGTGAACCGGATGGCATTGACCCGCCCTAAGGCGGGGATGAACATACCCCAGATGGTGGGGGCCAGGTAGGCGACCGCCGTTCCGGCGATAAAGGTAAAGGAGATCACCGTGGAGATGTTCAGCCGCTCTTCCTGGGTGTGGCCCAGCTCCGGAATCAAGGCATTGTAGGGCGTGCAGTAGGCGGTGATGGATAAATAATAGGCCATGACCGCGACAAAAAGGAACAGGGAGTTGGCAAGGCTGACCTGGGGGCGGGGCGACCAGAACACCAGGACGGTGGACAGCGCCAGCGGGAGGGCGGCCCACTTCAGAAAGGGGATCCGCCGTCCGTTTTTCGAGGTGCAGCGGTCGGAGAGGGATGCGATCATGGGATCTGTTATGGCGTCAAAGATCCGCCCGAAGGCCGTGATGCCGCCGATCACCGTAAAGAGACCGAGAACCACCAATCCCTGGGGGATAAACAGCGTTTGCCCCTGCTGGATGGCCGTATTGTCCGGCTGGTAAAAATACACGAGCCAATTGGAGATGATCCCCGATAAAAGGGCCCAGCCAAACTGGCCCACTGCAAAAAGCCATATCTTACCGGTTGTTAGTTTTTTCATAAAAATACCTCCAGATGATAAATTTTGGTGAACTGGGATGTCCTGCCCTTCGCCAGGCGGAAAACAGAGGCGGAGGTCATGATGTATGTAGGAATCCAAACCTCTTTCATCCAGTCAGCTTATGTAAAATATACAATAAAATGAGAAGAAAGAAAAGAGATATGTGAAAAAAGAGGAAAGGGGCGGGTGTGAACGGCCCTTTCCCATGGCCGGTGCAAATAGAAAAGACGGCAGGGAGGGGTTGGCATAAGCGGGGGAATCCCTTATAATGTGAGGAAGGAGAGTTTTTCACTGTATGGTGCGGGAGCTTTTGGACGGTGGGAAAAACCGAAAAGAATAATTGCGAGATGATACGAGGATGACAGCGAATGACAGAAGAGAGAATAGAATTAACCTGGGAAGAATATTTAAAAGAAAGGGAGAACCTTCAGCTGGTGGATATCCGGGGGGAATCCAACATCAGCTACGGGATGATCCCCGGTGCCTGTCACATACCGCAGGAGGAGCTTTTGGAAAGGGCTGAGAGCCTGGGGAGGGGGAAGAGGCCCCTTCTATATTGTGCCAAGGGAGCTTTCAGCCTGGAGAAGGCACAGGAGCTGCGGGAGAGTGGGATCCTGGCTTTCAGCCTGAAGGGAGGCTACATGGGATGGCTTCTGGACAAGATGAGGGCGGAGGATGCGGCCGGGGAGACGGACGACGGGGAAGAAAAAAGAGCCAGCCGTCAGCGGGATGTGGAGGTGAGCATCCGAAAGAAATTTCATAAGCAGCTTTTTACCCGCTTTGCAAAGGCGGTCCGGGATTATGAGCTGGTGCGGGAAAATGACAGGATCGCCGTGTGCATCTCCGGAGGGAAGGACTCCATGCTCATGGCAAAGCTTTTTCAGGAGCTGAAGCGGCATAACAAATTTCCCTTTGAGGTGATGTTCCTGGTGATGGATCCTGGCTACAACGAGGCAAACCGCAGGCTTTTGGAGCAGAATGCCCATCTGCTGGGAGTGCCGGTGACGATCTTTAGCACGGAGATCTTTGATGCGGTTTTTCATGTGGAAAAATCTCCCTGCTATCTTTGCGCCAGGATGCGCCGGGGGCATCTTTACAGCAAGGCGAAGGAGCTGGGATGCAACAAGATCGCCCTGGGACATCATTACGACGACGTCATTGAGACCATTCTCATGGGAATGCTGTACGGCGGCCAGGTTCAGACCATGATGCCTAAGCTGCACAGCATCCATTTTGAAGGGATGGAGCTGATCCGTCCTATGTATTACATCCGGGAGGAGGACATTAAGCGGTGGAGAGACTATAATGAGCTTTCCTTTCTGCAGTGCGCCTGCCGTTTCACGGAGACCTGCGATTCCTGCGACAAGGACGGGGCCTCCGCCTCCAAGCGTCTGGAGGTCAAGCACCTGATCGCAAAAATGAAAAAGATCAATCCTTTTGTGGAGAGCAATATTTTCCGAAGCGTGGAAAACGTCAACCTGGATACGGTGGTTGGTTACAAGTCCCGGGGTGTTCGCCATAGCTTTCTGGAAAGCTATGACGATGGGGCAGGGATCTGCGGCGGCGGGGGCGGCGAGTTGGTATGACCGTCTGGCGGAGAAGGAGAGAGTTCCATCAGGATAAGATCAAACAGAAGAGCTGCGGCCATATGGCTGCGGAGCCGTGATGAGAGGTCATGGAGAAAAGAAAGGGAGGAAACGAACATGACAATAGAAGCTTTTTGGGGAATTATGATCCCCTTTTTGGGGACGGCGCTGGGTTCCGGGTGTGTATTTTTTCTGAGAGGCAGCATGAACAAGCTGCTCCAGAGGGCGCTGGGAGGCTTTGCCGCCGGGGTGATGGTGGCCGCATCCGTCTGGAGTCTGCTGATCCCGGCCATCGATCAGTCGGAGCATATGGGGAAGTTTGCCTTTGTCCCTGCGGCCGTGGGCTTTGGCCTGGGCATTTTGTTTCTGCTGCTTTTGGATCATATCATTCCCCATCTGCACATGGATGGTGGGGAAGCAGAAGGGCCCAAGGTGGCATTAAAAAAAACGACCATGCTTGTCCTTGCGGTGACGCTCCACAACATTCCTGAGGGTATGGCCGTAGGTGTAGTCTATGCAGGCTGGCTTACGGGAAACGAAAAGATTTCGGCTGCGGCTGCGCTGGCGCTTGCCATTGGAATCGCCATACAGAATTTCCCGGAGGGAGCCATCATTTCCATGCCTCTGCGGTCTGAGGGGGAATCCAGGGGAAAGGCGTTTTTCTACGGGGCGGCCTCGGGCATCGTGGAGCCGGTGGGGGCCTTTCTCACCATACTGGGAACGGCCTACGTGATGCCTTTTTTGCCCTACCTTTTGAGCTTTGCGGCAGGGGCCATGATGTATGTGGTGGTGGAGGAGCTGATCCCGGAGATGTCTGCGGGAGAGGAGCATTCCAACATCGGGACGGTGGTTTTTGCTCTGGGGTTCATCCTGATGATGACTCTGGACGTGGCTCTGGGATAAGGAGGCCTTGCCATACAGATCTTGAAAGACAGAAGGAGGATGCCCTGTGGGAGCTTCGTATGCGGCGATGAAAAAAAGCGATCACGGGAATTTACGAGAACAGGAGGAGAAGATGTATGGAATTTAAGCAGCTGGAGGCATTTGTGGCGGTAGTAGATTACAATAGCTTTTCTGAGGCGGCCAAACGTTTGTACCTGACACAGCCCACCGTCAGCGCCCATATCCGTTCCCTGGAAAAGGAGCTCAATTCCCGCCTGATCCTAAGGACCACCAAAAAGCTGTCGGTGACCCAAAGAGGATATCAGCTTTACGACTGTGCTGTTCACATGCTGAATATGCGGAACAATCTGGTGGAGGAATTTACCGGGCGAGAGAAGAAGATCATCGAGCTGGGAGCCTCCACCATCCCTTCATCCTATATCTTGCCGGAAATCCTGGGAGCTTTTGGAAAAAAAGAGCCGAATGTTTATTTCCATGCGTGGCAGTCTGACAGCCAGGAGGCGGTATCCAGGGTGATCGACGGCAGCGTGGACGTGAGTCTTGTGGGAAATTTTTATGAGGAGGAAAGCTGCCTTTTTATCCCCTTCTGCCGGGATGAGCTGGTGCTGGCGGCGCCGGTGGCTCCCCGGTTTTTGAAATATAAGGAAGAGGGGGCCGGGTTGATGGAGCTTTTGCAGGAGCCTTTTATCATGCGGGAGCAGGGCTCGGGAACGAAAAAGGAGATCGACCGGTATCTGGAAAGCAGGGGAGTGGACCTTTCGGAAATGAAGGTGGTGGCCAGGATGAACGATCTGGAGGCCATCCGAAAATCCATTGTGGGAGGCCTGGGAATTTCCATCCTTTCTGCAAGAGCCGCCATGGACCTGGCGGCGTCGAGGCAGATCCTTCTTTTCCCCTTGGAGAAAACGGCGACTCCCAGGGTTTTTTACATCGTGTACAATAAGAACCGAATATTGAAGCCCCACGTGAAGGAGTTTATCCGTTTTGTTCAGGAGTATGGCAAGGAAAATATGAAGGAGCCGTATTAGGAGCATCCTTTTTTGCCGGCGTGATGCTCTCCGCCGTTGCGAGGGCCGCATAAAGCAGGAGACGCCTGCCGGCAGAGAGGGCTTTGTCTGATGCGGGAAGGACGGGAGTGGCGTATGGATTACCTGGCGCACATCAGTGAGGATGGGACAAGGGAGCAGACGGTCAAAGAGCATTTGGAGGGAACTGCGCTCCTGGCACGAAAATTCGCAGATGATTTTGGATATGGGGATTGGGGATATTTTTGCGGGCTTCTCCACGACATTGGAAAGTATTCGGACAGGTTTCAAATGCGTATCCGAGGTGGGGCAGCTTCTGTAGATCATGCCACGGCGGGAGCACAGCTGTGCTTTCGCCTGGCAAAGGAAAGAGGAGGCTTTTACCTGGCCCCCGCTTACTGCATTGCCGGCCATCATGCCGGGCTGCCTGACACGGGTACCAGTGGGGATACGGGGGATAGAGGTACCTTTTGCGGCAGGATGAAGAAAAGGACGGAAGATTTTGGGGCCTATCAGGAGGAGATTGTTGTCCCGCCGATCTCCCCGCCTGTTTTTCAGAAGGGGAAGAGCAAGGATCCCACGTGGGATATGAGCTTTCTGATCCGTATGCTGTATTCCTGCCTCGTGGATGCGGATTATCTTGACACGGAGGATTTTATGGAAAAGGGGGCCGTCGGGAGGACGGGCGGGGAGGAGATCCCAAGGCTCCTGGAGAAATTTCACTCCCATGTGAGGAAATGGCTCACAAACGTAGATACGGGTACCATCAACGGGCGAAGGACGGAAATCCTGAGGGCCTGCATGGCAAAGGGGGAGAAAGAGAAGGGGCTGTTTCGCCTTACGGTCCCCACAGGGGGAGGAAAGACCATCTCATCTTTGGGCTTTGCCCTGAGTCATGCGGTGAAGCATGGCATGAAACGAGTGATTTATGTGATTCCCTACACAAGCATCATTGAACAGAATGCAAAGGTCTTTGGGCGGATTTTGGGTGAGGAAAACATACTGGAGCACCACTGTGGGATGGATCATGAAGGCCATGAGGAATTTCGGGCAAAGCAGCTGGCTGCGGAAAATTGGGATCTGCCGGTTGTGGTGACGACCAATGTCCAGTTTTTTGAATCCCTGTATTCAAGCCGGTCCTCCAAATGCAGGAAGCTACATAACATAGCAAACAGCGTCATCATATTTGATGAGGCTCAGATGCTGCCTACGGAATACCTTTTGCCCTGCGTTGCCGCCATGGAAACGCTGATCCGCGGCTATGGCTGCAGCGTCCTGCTTTGCACGGCGACGCAGCCGGCTTTGCAGGGCTTTTTCTCAAGCGGCCTGCAGTACACGGAGCTGTGCCCTCGGATGGAGGAACAGTTTCAGTTTTTTAAAAGAGTTTCCTTTAAAAACCTGGGGAAAATAACGGGGGAAGAGCTTCTGGAGCGGTTAAAGACAGAGGAGCAGGCATTGTGCATCCTGAATACCAGGGGCAGTGTTCAAAGGATATATAAGGAAATGGAAGGGGAGGGTGTCTATCACCTGTCCACTTTCCTGTACCCCAGGCATCGTCTGGAGCAGCTGCAGGACATCCGGGAAAGGCTAAAGGCAGGTAAAAAATGTATGGTGATTGCGACCAGCCTGGTGGAGGCGGGGGTGGACCTGGATTTTCAGACCGTGTACCGGGAACTGGCGGGAGTGGATTCCATGATACAGGCGGCGGGAAGATGTAACCGGGAAGGGAAAAGAGAGGTACAGGAAAGCTGTGTCTTTTATTTTCAGATGGAGGGTGCGGGAAAAAATCCTGTCCAGGAACAGCAGATCGATGTGGCGAAACAGATCCTGCGAAGGTATGATGATATTTCCTCCATGGAAGCGGTCCAGGAATATTTTTCCAGATTGTATCGGTTTCAAGGCAGGGGATTGGATAAAAAGGATATTTTGGGGAGATTTCAAAAGGGACAGTTCGGGTTTGCGTCGGTGGGAAGAGAATTTCGGCTGATCGAGCAGAACACCAGGACGCTTCTGATTCCTTTGGAGGATCGGGCGAAGGAGATTGCGGAAGAGATCCGGGTGAAAGGCCCCACTAAAAAGCTTCTAAGGGAAGCAGGGCAATACAGCGTCAATATTTATGACAACGTGTTTCAGAAGCTGTCCGGCGCAGGGATGATCGCCGGGATATCGGAAGAGCTGAAGGAGGACTTCTTTATTCTGAGAGATGGAAGACAGTATTCGGAGAAGACAGGCCTGGACCCCGAGGTGGAGCTTGGGACAGGCATATGGTTTTAGGGTATCGTAACAGTGCAGGCGGCAAAAGGCCGTGGATAAATACAGCGGGAGTCGGATTTGTTCCGACTCCCGCTGTGGCTTTGTAACAATAACATAAAATATTTCAACCCACATTTATTTTCGCAGGCAATGAGGAAAATAGCCATGGCTGCATGGATATTTGGCTATCGCCGTAAAGGTTCAAAATCCCGGTATTCAGAAGAGACGTCAGGTCGATGGCTGATGGCTTTCTGTGGGACTTTTGGTTGGAAAATAAATGACGTAAC
>JAUNJL010000064.1 GCA_030533315.1 Eubacteriales bacterium | reverse complement strand
AGGGGAAGAAAAAGACAGTTTTTGCGATCTTCGGCGGTGGTGAAAAATTTAAAATCCGGTTTATGGGACTTTCAGTTATCCATAAACCGGATTTTCTTTTTTTTGGGGCATGGTCTGGGAATCTGTTTTCTCAGGACTTTGTTGGCTTTTTGTGGCTTCTCAGCCGTTTCATGCAGCTCCAGTAATTTCTCTCCCGGAGATTTTTTGTACCATTCAGCTGGTCCTTCAGCCAGGCAGGGTCCCTCAGCCAGTGGTCTCGGACGCTTCCGGCCTCAATGCAGCGGAAAAATTCCTTTTGGACCTTCTCACCTGCCTGTATCCCGCCGAGCTCTTTCCAGGCAGCTTCGGCTGCCAGTCGGTAAGATGGGTTGTAAAATTCCTCCCTTTCCGGGAGATATGTCAGCTCAAAAATCGGATTTTCACCGCAATCAGGCAGAAAGACGCTGTCCTCGGAGGTCTCATCCAGATGAAGGTAATACAGGGAAGCGCATTCCTTCCCCTGGGCTTTGCGGATGATTCGCCCCAGACGCTGGATCCTTTGGCGCTGTCTGGAGGTTCCAGAGAGGATGATTCCGATGGCGGTTTCAGGAATGTCGATCCCCTCGTCCAGGGATCGGCAGGTGATCAATATGCGGATGTCTCCATTTCGGAAACGCTCCAGGACGTTTTTATTTGCCAGGTCTCCCATCTGGGAGTGGTATCTGCCCACTCGATGGGGAAATTCCCGTTCCAGGCTTTGGTATAATTCCTCCGCCTGGCAGATCCGTTCCCCGAAAACAAGAATCTTTTCTTGTACTCCAAGGAGGCGGATCAGCTGGAGGGCACATGCCAGACGGTATTTTGCCAGGCAGACCAGGGTTCTTCTCCGGTAGGTAAGCCTCATGTACTGCAAAGCCATTTTTGAGAGCTGAGGATTTTTTCCCGATGCCAGATGCTCCAGCTCCTTGTAAAAATCTGGGAGGCTTTTCCTGGATAGTTCGGGTCTTTGGCGCAGGAGCCTTTTGTACAGGTCGGTCATTTTTGTGGTCAGATCGTCATATTGATTTCTTTCTTTTGGCTCAAAGGGGATCTGGATGTGATAAATGTCGTATTTGCATATGGTCTGATTCTGGAGAGCCCTGCGGATTCCATAGCGGTAGATACAGTGTCCCAAAGATCGTACAAGAAAGGTCCGGGCTTCTCCCTGGGGCAGGGTTGCGGACAGTCCCAGGGAAAAGTATTGTCCCTCGTACTGACGAAGGAAGGGATAAAAGTCGAAAATCCGCTGGTTTTCTCCTGAGGCGTAGTGATGGCATTCGTCGGCAATGAGGAAAACCCGATCGCCTCTTTTCAGGTCTTCCAGGATCTGTCTTGCCAGAGTGTATCTGGCAGAATTGATCACATAGATCATGTACTTTTTTTCTCTGTGGGAATGATGGCCTCCGCCCCAAAGGCCAATGTCCGCCGCTTCCTGCGGGGCCAAAAATTCTCGAAGAGCCTTGCTCCACTGTCTCTGCAGGGCCGCCGTCGGGACCACGATCTTGAACAGAAGGCTGCCGTCCTTATGAGACGCGGCGTCGGTTTTCGTCAGACGCCTGCTGGCCTCCAGGGCCAGTCTTGTTTTTCCAGATCCGGTGACTGCCTCCACAAGTCCCCGTCCGTTTTGTCGGAACCATTCCCGCAGACAATCCTCCTGCCAGGAATAAAGGGAATCCTTCATCCATCAATTCTCCTGCTCTGTAAGCTTTATCAAAATCCCTGTGCTTTGTGATTCCGGCGGAAAAAAGAGGGGGAAGCTCCTTGGGATCAGCCGGAAGGGAAGCCTTTTTTATCAATGGGTATGGCATTGCCATATACAGCATTATAGCCGATATGGCGTGGATTTGCCATGGGAAAATAGGGCCCTGGGGTATCTATGAACGGTTATGATCAAAGCGCTTGTGAAAGGCGGGAGAGAATAATTAACAAATTAAACACATATTTCCCACAAAGTAATCACAAATCCTTTATATACTTTGAAACATCAAAGGAAAACAAAAACCATCCAGATAGATCACAGAATATTCAGTCAAGGAGGGGCAGTTATCATGGAAGACAGAAATGAAAAGAATGAAAAAAGGGAGCAGATGAAGAAATTGCTGAAAAAAGGAGCCAGCGCCACTCTCTGCGCGGCACTTGCGGGAAGCTTGGCCATAGGGGCTTATCAGGGAATCGGTTACTTAAGCGGATGGGGCGGAGCCTCAAATGTGCAGGCAGCCATCAGCAGGAACGAAAAGGATGTGGCTCTGCTGAAATCAGAAAAGTCGAAGGAATCCGATGATACGGAGGGAACTACCACAAGGGGAAGCCTGGACGTCTCCGATATCGTGGAGGAGGCGATGCCATCCGTGGTGGTGATCAGTACAAAGGCTGTGGAAGAGGTTCAGAATTATTTTGGGATGTTCAGCCAATATGGATACGCTCCTGAGGAGAGAGAGATCGAGGGAAGCGGTTCCGGGATCATCATCGGAAGGAATGACGAGGAGCTGTTGATCGCCACCAACTATCACGTGGTGGAGGGGGCAGATACCTTGTCCGTCGGTTTTATTGACAATAACGCATATGAGGCAAAGGTGAAAGGGTATGACGGAAGCAAGGATCTGGCCGTTGTGTCTGTTCCCTTGGAGGATATCGACGACGATACCCTGGATGAGATCTCCATTGCCACCATCGGGAGCTCCGATGATCTGAGGGTCGGGGAGCAGGTCATTGCCATTGGAAATGCGCTGGGGTACGGACAGTCGGTTACCACCGGTATCGTCAGTGCCAAGACGAGAAGGACCAGCTCCGATTACAGTACCACCGTGGACGAGGACAGCTCCGGCGGCATCAACCTGATCCAGACGGATGCGGCCATCAATCCGGGAAACAGCGGCGGCGCACTTCTCAACATGGATGGAGAGGTCGTGGGGATCAATTCCGCCAAGCTGGCCTCCACGGAAATCGAGGGCATCGGTTATGCCATTGCGATCTCCGACGTGTCTGACATCCTGGAGGTTTTGATGAACGAGGAGGCCAGGGAAAGGATTGAGGATGGAAATCATGGCGTCCTTGGCATCAAGGGAAGCACCGTGAGCCAGGAGGCGATCCAGATCTACGGGATCCCGGAAGGTGTATTCGTAGCAGAGATCACGAAGGGCGGGGCGGCAGAGGACGCTGGCCTGGAAGAAAACTGCGTGATCACGAAATTCCAGGGAAGGACCGTTACCACCATCAATCAGCTCATTGACATTCTGGAGTATTATGAGCCAGGGGAGGAGGTCACCCTGACCGTGCAGATCCCTGACGGAAAAGAGTACAGGGAAGAGGAGATCACCCTTGAGCTGGGAGAAAATGAGGACGCAAAAAAGGGCGACAAGAAGCAGAAAAAAGAGGATGAGGCCACAGAGGAGGATGAAGACGACCAGGAGCGGGGAGGAATCGATTTTTACAAGGACTGGGAAAACGGCTTCGGGGACGGCTGGCAGTGATCCAGAAAGGGACGCTGTAAGCGAAGATCCTCTGAAAAGGTCAGATACCTAAGGAGAATATCCGTGCAGATAACAAGACGGCCATAGAGGGGGCCGCCTTGTTGTTTCTGCACTGTTTTTTGCTTTGTCCTTTGGACTGATCTGGGAGATGAAGAGGGCGGTTTTTCACGGGACGGAGCTGTGGCCGTTTACGAGGGAGTTTTGGGATATCTGCGCACTGCACATCCCTCAAAGGCGCTGTCATGCCGGAGGATTTGACGTTTCACGGGATGGGACGTATAATGGTAGGAGAGGCACGCTGCTTGTGGAGAGCTTTGGCAGGCTGCTGGAGCCGGTGACGATCTGTCAAAAATAACGGAAAGAAGAGGTGTTGGAGAATTATGGAAAGGATTGCCAGCTTTACCATCAATCATCTGGAATTATTTCCAGGCTTGTACGTTTCAAGAAGAGACAGGAAGGGAGATTGCGTGATCACTTCCTTTGACATGCGGATCACGGCCCCCAACAGGGAGCCGGTGGTGGATATGCCGGCGCTGCATACCATTGAGCATTTGGGGGCAACTTATTTGAGGAACAGCGATAGAAAAGACGAGATCGTTTATTTTGGGCCCATGGGCTGCCGGACGGGGTGCTATCTTGTGATGTTTGGGGATCTGGATCCTCAGAGCGTTTATCCGCTGGTGAGGGACATGTGTGATTTTATCCTCGGTTTCGAGGGGGAGATTCCCGGCGCAATGCCGGAGCAATGCGGAAATTATTCTGAGCAGAACCTGAACATGGCAAAATACTATATCCGAAAGTACCGGGATGAGCTGACAGAGAATCAGCGGTTCGTGTACCCTCAATAGGAGGAGCTGCCGCAGTGGAGGATACCATGCTTCTGCGGGAAGCTTTTTCTGCAAGTGTGCATAAGGATAAAAGGAGGAAATGATGGTGAGTAACATGAATGAAAAAAATAAGGTGGATTCCCAGGCTTTTCTGGAGGAGAATTATGAGTTTCGCAGTGTTTTGCCTGAGGAGACGGAGGAGGCTGCAAAGATCGAAAGTGACTGCTTCCCGCCAAATGAGGCCTGTGCCTTTTCCCACATGGCGGAGCGGATACAGAAGGCGCCGGAGCTGTTCCTGGTTGCGAAGGATCGAAGGACGGGAAAGCTGGCAGGCTTTTTAAATGGGCTGTCCACGGACAAGGAGGCGCTGACAGACGATTTCTTTACTGACGCCGATACCTATGAGCCGGAAGGAAAAAATGTCATGCTGCTGGGGCTGGCCGTTCTGCCCCAGTATCGGGGGCAGGGACTGGCCAGGGAGCTGGTGAAGCGGTATCGGGAAAGAGAGAAGGAGAAGGGACGCCGCTGTCTGGTCCTCACCTGCAAGGAGGAAAAGGTGGCCATGTACAAGAAGTTTGGCTTTTGCGACCGGGGGATCGGAGTATCCAACTGGGGAGGAGAGCGGTGGCATGAGATGAGCCTTCCGACCCAGGGATAAGGCGGCTGTCCAGAAAAGGCCGGGGCGAAGGGAAAGCTCAAGATTCCCGGAGGATGCCGGACAGAAGGGCCTTTGTTTTGGGAAGCCAGAATTGAACCAGAGGTCCGGTGAGGAATACGGCGGCAATGGTGCCGGCGCCTACGGTGCCTCCCAGGAAAAAGCCCAGAACCACAAAGAACAGGTCGCAGCCTACCCGAACCCAGCGGAACTCTATGCGGGGGAGCCTGTCAGAGAGGATGATGGCCACAAGATCGTTGGGCCCGGTGCCGGCGTTGCTGTTGATGACCACAGACATGCCGAGAGCCAGGATCACGCAGCCGGCCAGCATACTGAGAATGCGCACCGGGATGGGGGAACTGCCGTTTATGTATCCCCCAAACATCCAGGTGAACAGGTCGATGATGGGACCTCCGCAGAAGGCACAGACCACGGTTCCAGGCTTCACGTAGCCCTTTGTGGCGGCCAGCATGATCCCCATGAGGATCACCAGGATGATCACGTGCATGGTTCCCACGGTGGTACCAAAGGTACGTGACAATCCCTGGATAAAGACGGTGAAGGTGTCGGTTCCCATTTCAGAGAGGAGAAAAAGGGTAACGCCTAGGTGGGCGATGGTCAGGCCCGCCAGAAGTGCGGCCAGTGCCTTCACCCATTGGAGGGGAGTGCGGCCGGAGGTGTCGGCGGCAAATTGCCGCTTGCTGTTCTTTTCTTCAGTCATAGATTTTGCCTTTCCTGGAAAGCGGGGCGCTGAGGACGGCTGTCTGGCGTTCCAAGAGGCAGTCCTCAAGCCGGGATCTTCTCCATGGTGATGGTGTGCAGGGTTACGCTATTTATTATAGCGGAGTCAAGAGGGTTTTCAAGTAGAATCTTTTTAGGATCTGCAATGCCCGCAGGACTGTGTAAGGCTGCCGTGAAACGGGGAGCAGGATTGTAAATAGAAAAAGAAGGTCTCTTCTGCAGGACGGGAGGGATCTTTTTTTGCTGAAAAAAGGATTATTCAGGTATGGAAGCGGTTATGGCCGGCGGTAAATTGAAAATGGTTTTCAAATTTCTCCTTGACAAAGGAGGTCGGATTGATTAAACTGAAAATGGTTTTCATATTGAGAGGGGGCATGAGGAATGGCTGTGAAGGCGCAGTATCGGACAAAGCAGATGTTGGAGATATTGACTTATTTAGAATCCGTTCAGGGAGATCATGTGACTGCCAGCGATATTTGCGGCTATTTCCGTGAGAAAGGGATCCATGTAGGGACGACCACCGTATACCGTCATCTGGAGCGTATGGTGGGACAGGGGCTTGTGGCAAAATACACGGTGGACGGTACCAGCAGCGCCTGTTTTGAGTATTTGGGAGAAGGGCATGGAAGAAAGGATCAGACCTGTTATCACTGCAAATGTGAAAAATGTGGAAAAGTGGTCCATCTTCACTGCGGAGAGGTGGAAAGCCTGCGGCGCCACATACAGGAGCATCACGGGTTTTCCGTCAATAGCCTGAAAACCGTTTTTTATGGGATCTGTCAGGCCTGCAGGGAGGATCCGAAGGGGCCGGATGCCAGAGAACTCAAGGGAAATGAAAAAGAGAAAATGGAGGTTTTGGAATGAAAAAGTGGATTTCGGTATGCTTGACGGCGGTATTGGGAGTGAGCTGCCTGGCAGGCTTTGGAGGTAATTCAAGGACGTCGGTTCTGGAGAGGAAAGCTTCCCAGGAGATGCTGTCCAATCAAAAGGACTCTGTTTCAGAGGAGAAAGGCCTGAAGGTGGTTGCCACCATTTTTCCGGAGTATGACTGGGTGAAGGAGATTCTTGGGGAGCATGTGGACAACACAGAGCTGACCCTGCTTCTGGGAAACGGGGTGGATCTTCACAGCTATCAGCCCACCGTGGATGATATTCTGCAGATTTCTACCTGCGACCTGTTTCTTTACGTAGGAGGAGAATCAGACTCCTGGGTGGATGCGGCTTTGGCGGAAGGCGGGAGTGAGGACAGAAAGGTCATAAACCTTCTGGAAACCCTGGGCGAAGCTGCGAAGGAGGAACAGCTTGTGGAAGGCATGGAAGGAGAGGAGCATGACCACGAGGAGGGTGAAGAAGGGCACGATCACCAGTCCGAGGAGGAGCATGAGCATGAGGACGAGGAGCACGATCATGGGGAGGAGCCGGAATATGACGAGCACGTGTGGCTTTCCCTGAGAAATGCCAGGGTATTCACAGAGGCCATCGCCCAGGCTCTGGGAGAGCTGGATCCTGTCAACGCAGAGGATTACAGGGCCAATGCAGAGGCCTATGGGGAAAAGCTTCTGGATCTGGATCAGGACTACCAGAAGGTGGTGGACGAGGCTGAGGAGAAAACAGTCCTTTTCGGAGACCGTTTCCCCTTCCGGTACCTTGTGGACGATTATGGACTTTCCTACTATGCCGCTTTTCTGGGGTGCTCCGCAGAGACGGAGGCCAGCTTTGAGACCATTACCTTCCTTTCTCAGAAGATGGATGAGCTGGATTTGCGCTGCGTGTTTACCCTGGAAAACTCTGACCAGAGGATCGCAAGCACCATTGTGGAAAACACAAAGAAGAAGGATCAGAAGCTTCTGGTGATGGATTCCATGCAGTCGGAGACGGCAGAAGACGAGGAGACCTATCTTTCCATCATGGAGAAAAATCTGGAAGCGCTGAAGGAAGCGCTGGAGTAACAGGAGGAACGACATGGCTTTGATCACCTGCCAAGGCTTGGCGCTGGGTTATGAAGGCAGAGCGATACTTGAGAATCTTGATTTTTCCATAAACGCAGGAGATTATTTCTGCATTGTGGGGGAAAACGGGGCAGGAAAGTCCACATTGATGAAAACTCTTCTCCAGCTGCAGCCCCCCATCAGGGGAAGTATTGTATTCGGGGATGGGCTAAGTGCCAGGGAGATCGGTTATCTTCCTCAGCAGACCTACGTGCAGAGAGACTTTCCTGCCTCCGTGAAGGAGATCGTCCTGTCGGGATGTCAGGGGCGGTGCGGCCTTCGGCCCTTTTACAACCGGAGGGAGAAGGCCCTGGCGGCCGCCAATATAGAAAGAATGGGGCTGACAAAGCTGAAGGATCGTTGTTATCGGGAGCTTTCCGGGGGACAGCAGCAGCGGGTCCTTTTGGCGAGGGCGCTTTGTGCCACAAGGAAGGTCCTGCTTTTGGACGAGCCGGTGTCCGGGCTGGATCCAAAGGTGACGGCCCAGATGTATCAGCTGATCCGGCAGCTGAACCAGGAGGGGATCACCATTATCATGATTTCCCATGATATATCGGCAGCCCTCACCTATGCCAGTCATATCCTGCATGTTGGGAAGCATACCTATTTCGGCACGAAAGAGGAGTATCGTTCCAGCGAGATGGGAAAAAAGTTTTTGATACAGGAGGGAGGAGAGGAGCTATGATGGAAAAGCTGGCATCCTATCTGGAATACCCCTTTGTGCGTTATGCCATTATCGTGGGGGTGCTCATTGCCCTGTGTTCCTCCCTTTTGGGAGTAACTCTCGTGCTGAAAAGGTTTTCCTTTATTGGAGACGGATTGTCCCATGTGGCCTTTGGAGCTATGGCCATCGCCTCGGTTCTGAATTTAAGCAACAATATGCTGTTTATCCTGCCGGCGACGGTGATCTGCGCCATCCTCCTTCTGCGCACGGGGAGGAATGCAAAGATCAAGGGAGATGCGGCGGTTGCCATGATCTCCGTGGGTTCGCTGGCCATTGGTTATCTTTTGATGAATATTTTTTCTTCCTCTGCCAACATCTCCGGAGACGTGTGCAGCACATTGTTTGGCTCCACCTCGATTTTGACGCTGCGGAAAAGCGAGGTCTGGCTTTGCATCGCCCTTTCCATTTTTGTGGTGGTGGTGTTTGTCTTTTTTTACAATAAGATTTTTGCGGTGACCTTTGATGAGGATTTTGCCAGGGCAGCGGGAACGAAGGCGAATGCCTACAATCTGCTGATCGCAGTGGTGATTGCGGTGATCATTGTGCTGGCCATGAATCTGGTGGGATCCCTTTTGATCTCCGCCCTGGTGATTTTTCCCGCATTGTCGGCCATGCGCGTCTTTAAGAATTTCCGGGCGGTGATCATCTGCTCGGCAGTTTTTTCCGTGGTCTGCGCCGTGACGGGAATCTTTCTCTCCATCCTGGCAGGGACGCCTGTGGGATCCACCATCGTGGCCGCGGACATAGGGGGCTTCGCTCTGTTTTCTCTGGCGGGAGCCATAAAAGGAGGTGCCAAAGGGGCGTGAACATAAGAAAAATGAGAGGGATCCTTGCTGTCTGCGTACTGATCCTTTTGTGTGGCTGCGGTGAGTCTGAGAAGACAAAGAAGAGCGGAGAAGAGAAGGCAGAGGAGGCCGGTGAGGAGGCAAAGAAAGAGATAGACGTGGATCTGACGAAGCTTTCCAGCACCATGGTGTATTCTGAGGTTTTTCAGATGATGACGGAGCCTCAGAACTACATAGGAAAGCGGATCCGCATGAAGGGGCAGTTTGCCGTTTCTCAGGCGGATCCGGAGATAGCGGCGGTGGATTATTATTTTGCCGTCATCATTGCGGACGCCACGGCCTGTTGTCAGCAGGGGATGGAATTTATCTGGGACGGCCATGATTCGCCGGAGGATTTTCCCGGGGAGGGTACGGATCTGACTGTGACCGGTATCTTTGAGACCTATGAGGAAGGGGATTCTACCTACTGCCGCCTTGTGGCGGAGGACGTGCAGGCGGCGTGAGAGAAGAAGGGAGAGAGCTTTCTCCCTTTTTTATTTGCATAATAGAGAAATTTATAGTAAAATAACAGGATAGGCTGACAAAGAGCAGCGAAGAAAACGAAAAGAGTCGAGAGATAAGAAAACAGAGGTAAAGAAAGTGTCAATTTATTTAGTGGATTATGAAAATGTAAATACCCTGCTGCTGGCAGGCGATGACCAGCTTGAGAGGGGAGATAAGGTCGTGATCTTTTATTCGGAGCAGGCGTCCATGATTTCCATCGATACCATCGGGCAGCTCCAGGGAAAGGGGATCCAGGTGGCCTTTGAGAAGACCACGGTCGGAACGAGCAATGCGCTGGATTTTCAGCTGGTGAGCTATCTGGGGTATCTGATCCAGGAGGACAGGAGCCGGGTGTATTATATTGTGTCCCACGACCATGATTTCCAATGTGTCTGTGATTTTTGGAAGAAGAAAAGCGTGGATATCCGTCTGATCGATCAGATTGGGACGGCTCCGAAGCCTCAGCAGCCTCAGCAGGAAAAGAAAAGATCTGAGGAAAAAGCGTCTCAGGGCGCCTTGCGGCCCTCTTCCGAGGAGCAGATGTTTACAGGAGTGCTAAGGACCGTTATTTCGGACAAAAAGGAGCTGGAGGAGACGGTGACGGCCATCAACGACGCAGCGTCGAGAACGGAGATCAACACCTGGCTGACCAGACATTTTGAAGGTAAGCAGGTGAAGAAGATCAATAAGGTCATCCGTCCGCTGATCAAAAAGCTTCCAGGGAAATGAAGGAAAAATAAAAGAAAAAGAGAAAGGGATCTTGGGAGGTAGATGATCCCTTCAGGGGCAGGAATGGCTTGCGTTTTCGGTGAGCTGTTTCTGCCTTTTGTCTTTTATGGGGAGGGGAGTGGTTTTTCTTGAGAATAAACAAGAAGTACGAAAAGGGGATGGATGGGTGTATAAGTAATGACAGCCTTTGACAGGGGGCTGTCAGCTTTGTCGTGTGGAAATGACCGGACAGTGTTCAGGGGCGGGGCGCTTCCAGTACGGGAGGGCCTTTGCCCCTGATCTGTCTATGTGTGTTATTTTTGTCCTATTTTGCAGATTTCATCGATCTTATCCAGCTCCTCTTGAGAGAAGGCGGTGTTTTCCACGATGGAAATGTTTTCCGTGATCTGGGAGGGGCGGGAGGCGCCGATCAGTACGGAGCACACGCCGTCGTCCTTCAGGATCCAGGAAAGGGCCATCTGGGCGAGGGTCTGTCCCCGCTCTGCCGCAAGGCTGTTGAGGGAGGAGATTTGGCTGAGGCGTTCCTCTGTCAGATCGTCTGCCTTTAGAAAACGGGGATCTCTGGCGATCCGGCTGTCATGGGGAATGCCCTGGAGATATTTGTCTGTCAGAAGCCCCTGGGCCAGAGGGCTAAAGGCAATGATCCCCATGCCGATCTCCTTGCAGGTCTGTTTTACGTGATCCTCCTCGATGGTACGGTCGAAGATGGAATAGCGCCGCTGATTGACGATCAGGGGACAATGAAGGTCTGCCATGATCGTCTTTGCCCTCCGGGTGTACTCTTCATTGTAGTTGGAAATACCGGCGTAAAGCGCTTTTCCGCTGCGGACGATGGAGGCGAGCGCTTCCATGGTCTCCTCCAGAGGGGTCTCGGGATCCATGCGGTGATGATAAAAAATATCCACGTATTCCAGTCCAAGGCGTTTCAGGCTTTGGTCCAGGCTGGCGGTAAGGTATTTTTTGCTGCCCCAGTCTCCATATGGACCAGGCCACATATCGTAACCGGCTTTCGTGGTGATGATCAGCTCGTCCCGGTAGGGGCCGAAATCCTCCCGGAGGATGCGCCCTGCATTTTCCTCGGTGCTTCCATATACAGGTCCGTAATTATTTGCCAGGTCAAACTGAGTGACGCCGCAGTCAAAGGCCCTGCGGCACATGGCCTTCATGTTGTCATAATTGTCCTTGCTCCCGAAATTATGCCAAAAGCCAAGGGAAACGGCAGGGAATTTCAGTCCGCTGTTCCCCACCCGGTTGTATCTCATTTTTTCATAGCGACAATCGCTGGCGACATAAATATGCGACATATGACTCCTTTCCTGCCCATGTTTTTGGGCATCGCAATGTGAGAAATGATCTTGACAGCTGTCTTTATTCTAACATGGGCTGGGCCGGAAGGAAACAGAGATATTTGGGAGGCTCTGGAATAACAGTTGAAAACGGCGGATTAGGATCGTCAAAGACACGATTTTGTGTTATATTTTAGTTAAGAGTATGTTGGATGTATGTCATTTGGGACGATTTGGCATCACGTGGAATTGCTGTCTGACCAGATTGTAGGCGCAGACCGGGGGCGGGAGGTGCAGAAACAGAAAAATTAAGCAAAGCGCAGAGGGAACGTTCTTTTCGGAGAAAGGGATAAAAGGGATTATGGAATATTATCAGATTACAGAATTAGAGCGTCCGCTGAAAATTACTGGAATGTATAGTTTTCACTATTTCGAGTATGTGAAGGATTTTGAAGGAAATGGGGAAAAACATAACTTCTGGGAGTTTGTTTATGTGGATTACGGAACCGTAAAGGTTTGCTCGGACGATGACTGCTATACGGTAGGGGTTGGGGAAGGCTTCCTTCACCGGCCAAATGAATGGCATAATATCTTTACTGAAAGCGAATATGCCAGTACCATTATTTTTAGCTTTGGATGCGAGGATCAGCACCTGGAATATCTTTGCAAGAAGGTGCTGAAGGTGTATGGGGCGGCCCGGAGATCCCTGGAGATGATGTTTCAGCTGGGAGCCAACACCTTCACCGGTCCCCTGGACATATTTGATCTCCAAAAGCTGGAGATCGGCGATCGGGTTCCTTATGGTATGGAACAGCTGATCGTATCATATCTGGAGATATTTCTTTTGAGTATGATCCAAAACGAAATGGGAGCGATCCTTTCTCCTGCCGTCAAGCGATATCAACGGGAAAGAAATGAAAATGTGGATAAGATCGTAGAAATCTTAAACCGGCATTTATATGATCGTGTCTCTATGGAAGATATTTGCAGGGAAAGCGGCTTTTCCAAAAGCTATTTGTCCAAGATCTTTAAAAATACCATGAACATGGGGGTGATGGATTATTATAATCGCATGAAGATCAAAGAGGCGGAGCGGATGATCAGTGAGAAAACATATACGTTTACAGAGATAGCGGAAAAGCTTAATTTTGGGTCTGTCCATTATTTTTCGAAGTTTTTTAAGCAGATCACGAACATGACGCCCAGTGGTTACAGAAACTCTATGAAGCATAAGCTTACGCTATAATGGAACGGAAAAAAGATGTATTTTTCAGCGAATGGAAGTCTCCATGAGAGGAGATGGACTGCGGAAGAATACATTTTTTTTGTTGGAAATAAAGGTGGACAGAAGGAGTGGTACAGGTATCTGGCGGTTATAAACGGTACGATCATTTCTCATAATAAACAAAGTGTATACAAATAAAAAATATATAAAATAACGAAAAAATAAGGGAAATTTAAAGTGGATATTGGAGGATAAATACAATAATTTAGGGAAATAAAATTGTAAAAATGGTAAAAAATACTACAAATACAGAAAACAGAATCTCTGGTATAGTAAACTCATTAGGAACATACCGGAACATGTGGCGGCAGGCAAAGCTGCTGTGCGCAGGCTTGGCGGGACTGTCACAAAATACAGCGAAAAAGGAGCTTCCTGTATAATTCAAGTATAGGGAATTCCAAGAAAGAAGGTTGAG
>JAUNJL010000063.1:5018-13603 GCA_030533315.1 Eubacteriales bacterium | reverse complement strand
TCCCTCCCCTTGTCAATAGGTTTTTCATATTTTTTACCATTTTTGTATTTTTTGGGGTAACTGTTCACGGGTACCCCGTAAACAGTTACAAATCCGGCTCATGGAAAGTCGCCTTCGGCGAGGAGCCGGATTTTGGCTATTCAAATTTATTGGCCTGCCATTTTCAGCGGGGTGAAAATGGCAGGGGGTGAACTGTAACTTTTTTGGGTTGCCGTTCTTGGCCAAGGCAGGGGCATCTTCTTGCCATTGATGAATTTTTCTGTTATCATCAGAATACAAGGAGGTGCCTATATGAATTTTACAAAAATATTTGAGCTTCGCCAGGTCAGGCCCGAGGAGGCGGACGAGGTGGCGGAGATCGAACAGATCTGTTTTCCTCCCAATGAGGCCTGCTCTGTCTCTCAGATGAAAGCCAGAGTGCAGGCTGCGCCGGAGGTTTTTCTTGTTGCCGTGGACCGGGAGACCGGAAGGATCGCCGGATTTCTCAATGGACTGGCAACAGACGAGGAGGCGTTCCGGGACGAGTTCTTTCGGGATGCAGGGATGCACAAGAAGGATGGAAAAAATATCATGCTCCTTGGGCTGGATGTCCGTCCGGAATACAGAGGACGGGGACTGGCCAGGGAAATCGTGCTTCAATATCAGAAAAGAGAAAAAGAAAAAAACCGAAAAACACTGATCCTGACCTGTCTGGATTCCAAGGTTTCCATGTATCAAAAAATGGGCTTTACGGACCTGGGGATGGCGGATTCCTCATGGGGAGGAGAAAAATGGCACGAAATGAGCTGTGTGCTGAATGAGCAGTGACTAAATGTTTCGGAAGAATGTAAAAAGAATCCAAAAAATCATGAAGAGAGGCGTCGGGGAAAAGAAAATGCTTGAAAAAAAGACAAGAACGGATTCTGCGGCAGGGATCCCATCCGAATTTCCATATTTCATTCTGCTGATCGCCGCGGCGTTTATCGTCTCCATGCAGTCCCCCCTGCATCCGTGGACACAGGGATATTCCGGAACTGACAGCAGCGTGTTCCGGTATATTGCTCTCGTAATGGAAAAGGGCGGAATGCCATATGCGGACACCTTCGATCATAAGGGGCCCCTTCTGTACGTGATCAACTATCTGGGAAGCCGGATCTCTTACCGGCACGGCATATGGCTGATCGAATTTCTGTTTATATGGCTGACCCTTCTTCTGATGTATAAAACGGCAAAGCTTCGTTGTTCTTCCGCTGTTTCCTGTGCTCTGACCCTCTGCTCGTTTTATCTGATCGCAGCCTATTTTGAGGGCGGAAATTACACAGAGGAGTACGCAATGCCTTTTTTGGCAGCCGCCGCGTACATCTTCCTGGACTACCTGATCCACACACGGATCAGCCGCCTGCGCCTGATGGCCTGCGGCTTCTGTTTTGGCGCGGTATTTATGCTCCGCGCCAATATGATCGCTCTCTGGATCGTGTTTTGTCTGGCGGTGCTGATACAGAGCATTGTCCGCGATAAACGGGTTCCCTGGGATTACCTGCTGTATTTTCTCGCAGGGGCCCTGCTGCTAGTGCTGCCGCTGGCCCTTTGGCTGATCAGCCAAAACGCGTGGCAGGATTTTATCAATGATTATATTCTTTTTAATCTGAAATACAGCTCCTGGGAAAAGCGGGCGACTCTGTATAACCGGTGCCTTTCTGTGCTGAAATGGCTGGCAGGAAGCGTATGCTTTCTCTCCTTTCTCTGTCTGCTGCGGCTGATCCAGAAGAAGAAGGATGTGTTCCTGAACGTCACATATTTCCTGTATGAGGCCCTGTCGATCTGTCTGCTCGCGCTGTCAGGCAGACGCTATGGTCATTACGGCATGGCGCTTTTGCCTGTGTTCATCTATCCCATAAGCAGCTTTGCCTCTTATATTAAGGAAGAGAAGATCAGCCGGACTGCCGCCCTGTTGTTTGCCGCCGCGCTGCTGGTTCCGGCAGTTCCCCTATGGACAGGGCTGTCTGTAAACGCCCTTCAAAGCTTCGGCGGCTTAGACCAAACAAAGGGCACAGAAGATCAGATGGAGGAGGTGACAGCCGCCGTCATAGAAAACACCTCGGAAAACGACCCCATTCAGGTGATCGGAAACTATGATATTGTTTACGTGGAAAGCCGCAGGCTGGCGGCTTCTGCATATTCGTACCAGCTTCCTGTGTCACAGGTAGATGACCGCATCCGAAAAGAATTTATAACGGACCTGGAGACACAAATGCCTAAAATAGTTGTTGTACAGGAGAATGGAAAAAAGAAGACGGAACGGCTCTTCCCCACAAAGGACAGGTATGAGCTTCTGCTGGAGACGGATGAAAAGACGGCTGTATATCGATTCAAGGAATAAGCCGCGCGGAATTGTTTCGACAGAAACATAGGCCTGCGGGCCAACATTTTTCTTTTCTTTTTTTGGAAATCTGCTATACTATATGGTAATTATAATACACACGATATACGAAGGAGCGGCAATCATGTTCCAAAGAAAACATCCCCTGTCTCTCCTTGGTCTTTGCGCCCTTCTGACGATTTCCGCCGGCTGCGGCTCACAGGCGGCCGATCCCAATCAGCCCCCTGTGTTTTCTTCTCCCACGGTCCTTGTTCCTGAAGCTCCCGGAGAGGAGATTCTCGGAGATCCCCCTCTGACCCTTGATATTTCCAACCTGGATCAGGGGTATTTTGTCGCGCAGGCCCAGGACGACGGTTATCGGAAAAACATCCAGCTTATTGGGGAGGATCAGGTACAATACTCCTATTTTCTGGATTCGGGGGAGGAGACGGTCATCCCCTTTACCAGCGGCAGCGGCACCTATCAGCTTAGCTGCTACCAGGAGGTAGACGGCAGCCGGTTCGCGGCCCTTTTCGCCCAGGTTCTGGATGTCTCCCTGAAAAATGAGTTTCTTCCATTCCTGTATCCCAATCAATACATAAGCTTTACCCCGGATTCCCAGGCCAGCAAGCTGGCTCTGGACCTTCTTCCTGATGACGCGACGGACATGGAGGGGCTGGACGCCATTTACGAATACGTGACCTCCCATGTAGTCTATGACGATGAAAAAGCCGCCACCGTGAACCCCGGGTATCTGCCGGATGTGGACGAGACCCTGGCCACCGGGACCGGGATCTGCTTTGATTACGCGGCCCTTATGACCGCCATGCTCCGCAGCCGGGACATCCCCAGCAAGCTTCAGATCGGGTACTCCGGCAGCATCAAGCACGCCTGGATCGACGTCTATCTCCGCAGCAAGGGCTGGGTGGAGGCCGCAGTCTATTTCGACGGCGACACCTGGCAGCGGATGGATCCCACCTTTGCCTCCAACAGCGAGGATGCGGAGTTTATCCAGTCCTACATCGGGGACGGAAGCAATTACACCGTTCAGTTTTCCCGTTAAACCTACTTCCAGCATAAAGGAGTCTGCTTATGGCAACGAAACTGACAAATCAGGAACTTTTTAACTTCTGCCAGCATTTTTCCGTGATTCTCCATGCCGGCATCTCCGCCGCGGAGGGACTTCATTTCCTGGAGGAGACCAGCTCCTCCCCCCGCAGTCAGGAGATCTTTCAGCTTTTGATCCAGGATATGGAGGAAAACGGTTCTTTGGCCCTGGCCCTGGAGCATTCGGGCCTGTTCCCCCCTTCCATGACTGCCTATGTGCGGACAGGCGAGGAGACTGGCTGCCTGGATGAGGTGATGGACAGCCTTTGCGGCTACTACGAGCAGGAGATCCAGATCTCCGCCCAGATCCGCAGCGCAGTCACCTACCCTCTGATCATGCTGGGGATGATGGCCGCTGTGATCCTCATCCTCCTGGTCAAGGTTCTCCCTGTCTTTCGTCAGGTTTTCCGCCAGATGGGTATGGAAATGGGCGGGATCTCCGGCGGCCTTCTCAAAGCCGGAAGCGTGATCAGCCGGTACTCCACCGTCTTTTTCGTGATCCTTCTTCTCCTTGTGGCAGCCGCGCTCTTTTTCTCCCTCCATCCAAAGGGACGGGCAAAAATGAGCCAGTTTCTCCAGAAGCTGCCCTATATCCGGGAGATTCCTATTTCCGTGGATTACAGCCGTCTCACTCAGAGCCTTTCCATGGGCCTGCGAAGCGGCCTGGGGCCGGAGCTTACCATAGAGCTTGCCAAAAACCTGATCTCCCATCCTCTGGTGCTGGAGCGGGTAGAAAAGACAGAGGCCCTTATGCAGGAGGGAGAGCGCTTTGGGACGGCCCTCACGAAATCCGGCCTGTTTTCCGGCATGAACGGACGTCTTATTTCCGTTGGGTTCCAGGCGGGCTCGGGGGATGAGGTGCTTCAAAAGCTGTCCCTCCGGTTCCGGGAGGATTCCATTTCCATGATTTCCCAGGCAGTCTCCGTGGTGGAGCCTACCATTGTCATCGCCCTCTCCCTTCTTGTGGGACTGGTGCTTTTGTCCGTCATGATGCCTCTCCTTGGCATCCTGTCGGAAATGATCGTCTGAGGTGCTTTCTATGGATTTATTTGAAGATCCGAAAAAACGTTTTTTGCGAAGGGCGAGACTGCTCCTTCCCCTGTTCTTCCTGGCCCTTGTCTGTGTCCTGTTTTTCGCGGGGATCAGCCGGACCTCCAGGGAATCCCTGGAAAAAGAGAAGATCACCTTATCCAGAGCCGTCTCCGGCGGCGCGGTCCGCACCTACGCCCTCACAGGCGCTTACCCGGAAAGCCTGGACTCCATCCTGGAGGACTATCACATCACCTATGACCGGGAAAAATTTTTGGTGGAGTATGTGCCAAACGGGGCCAATCTCCTCCCCTCGGTCACGGTCCTGATCTTAAAGGACGGGAAGGGAGGCGGCCGATGAAGTATTTTGTACATAAGCAGCATTCGGTAGATTCCTTTGCCTCCCTGCTGCTGTTTGCCCTGTCCACCCTTTTTCTCATGCTCCTTCTCCTGTTTTCCGCGGAGGCTTACCGCAGCTCCGTCAGAGGGTCGGAGCAGAACAACAACCTTTACACTGCCCAGGCTTACATCATCAACAAGTTCCGGCAGTATGACCGGGAGGGCGAGACCGCCGTCTCGCAGTTGGATGGGAAAAGCGCCCTTTTGTTTTCCCAGGAGGAGAATGGTCAGACCTACAGCACCTGGCTCTATCTCCAGGATGGCTCCCTGAAGGAGCTGTTTACCCAGGAAGGCTCTTTGGCGGACGCTTCCATGGGAACCCCTGTGGCTTCCTTATGCCGTTTTGAAGCCCAGGTGACTGAGGAAGGTTTTTATCACATTTTTCTGGAGGACGAAGAAGGCTCTCACACGGATTTTCTCCTTCACCCGGGAGTCTCCCCGTCCAGCTCCAGCTAAGGAGGATCACCCATATGCGTAAACTGACCACTCATTCCCGATCCAGCCTGTTCCTGATGGAGATGATCATTTCCATCCTGTTTCTCTCCCTCTCCTGCTCTGTGTGCATCCGGATCTTTTTTATCTCCCACACCAACCAGCAAAGGGCCAGGGAGCTGAATCACATCCAGGCTCTGTCCACCTCCGCCGGTGAGGTCCTGGAGGGCACGGACGGCTCCATGGAAGCCTTCCTGAAGGCTTTTCCGGGAGGTGAGAAGGAGGATGCCTCCCTGTGCTACTATTACGCTGCCGACTGGGAGCCTTGCAGCGCGGACGAGTTTTCTTACCGGCTGGAGGTCCGGTTTTCTTCCAGCTCCCCCCTGAAGGAAGCAGAGCTTCTTTTTTCCGACAGGCAGGGACAGGAGCTTTACCGTCTGCCTCTGGCCTTTTGGGCCCCTGGTCCCGGAAAGGAGGCGCAGTCATGAAGGAACGGGAACATCTGCTTGTTACCACGGGAATCCCATCCCTCTTTTTGATCTTTTCCGTGCTGGTCCTTGCGGTTCTGGCCCTTTTGTCCTTAGGCTCGTCACGGTCGGACCTGAAGACCAGCCAGGTTTCTCTGGCCCAGACCACCGCATACTTTGAGGCCTGCAGCCAGGCGTCGGATTTCTGCGCCGATGCGGAGGACGCCCTTTTGTCCATCCGGGCAAAAAGCGCCTCATCCCAGGATTTTTATGAGGCGGTAAAAGCCTATTTTTCCCAGTTTTCCCAGGTCACATGGGACGATCTGGAAAAAACCGCCCTTTACTCTTTGGACTTTTCCCAGAGACAGGCTCTCCAGGTGATCCTCTCTGTGGATTTTCCCGAGGAAAAGGAAAGCTGTATCCGGCTTCTTTCCTGGAATACCGCAGTCTCGGATCAGTGGGAGTCCCAGGTAACCTTCCCGGTTATGAAAAGTCCTCCAAAGGAAAACTGACCTGACCATCCCTCTTGGGGATTTTTGCCCTTCTTCCAGAAGGGGCGGCTCCGGCGTTAAAAGGGCTGCCCCACGTTACATTAGCTGATAAAAAGGAGTGTGATCTTATGGAACCGTCCATACCTAATTTTTTGCAAATTGCAGCGGAGCAGAATGCCTCTGATATTTTCATCATCGCAGGACGTCCCCTTTCCATCAAGGTAAACGGAAAGCTGGAATATCTGGGGGAAAGGCTGGTACCCAGCTCCACCAGCGAGATCATCCACGGCCTCTACGCCCTGGCGGACGAGCGGAATATCACCCCCTTCCTGGAGCGGGGAGACGACGATTTTTCCTTCTCCGTCCCGGGCCTTTCCCGTTTTCGTGTGAACGCGTACCGTCAGAGAGGCTCCCTTGCCGCTGTGATCCGTGTCATCGCCTTCCAGCTTCCGGATCCTCCACAGCTCAATATCCCGGACTCCGTCATGGAGATCTCGAATTTTACAAAGGGCATGGTGCTCATCACCGGCCCGGCAGGCAGCGGAAAATCTACCACCATGGCCTGTCTCATCGACCGGATCAACCATACCAGGGAGGGACACATCATCACTCTGGAGGATCCCCTGGAGTATCTGCACCGCCATGAAAAGTGCATCGTAAGCCAGCGGGAGATCTGTACCGATACGGAAAGCTATCTTGCCTCTCTAAGGGCCGCCCTCCGGCAGAGCCCGGACGTGATCCTCCTGGGGGAAATGCGGGATCACGAAACCATCCAGACTGCCATGACCGCGGCGGAGACCGGACACCTTATCCTTTCCAGCCTCCACACGACGGGAGCGGCCAATACCATCAGCCGTATTATGGACGTATTTGAGCCCAGCCAGCAGCACCAGATCGCCATACAGCTCTCCATGGTGCTCCAGGCTGTAGTTTCCCAGCAGCTCATCCCTGATGTGGACGGCCACAACATTCCGGTGTTTGAGATCATGCGCCTGACTCCCGCCATCCGAAACATGATCCGGGACAACAAGATCCATCAGATCGACGGCGTGATCTATTCCTCCGCCCAGGAGCAGATGCACTCCATGGACCAGAGCCTTCTGGAGCTCTATCAAAAGGGGCGGATCACCCGGGACGTGGCTCTCCACCACGCCTCCAACCCGGATATGCTGAAGCGGAAGCTGTAGAAAAAAAAACTGCCTCCCATCCCCGTTAAAAAGCCTTCCGAAAAGCGAAACGCTTTCCCGAAGGCTTTTTCTTTGTCACTGCCAGTCACCACAAGACTCTGGCCAGACCGTTATCTCTTTATGGACCGGCTTTTGCTGTACCGGCTCTGGAGGAGCTTTCCGCCGTTTTTCACAAGGGCTCTCACATAATAGGTGTAGGTCTTTCCCCGATTCACCTTGTTATCCAGATAGCTTCCGGCTGTTCCCTTGGGAAGCATGGCGATCCTCCGCCACTTCCCGGCTCCCTCCTTACGGTATACATAGTAACCGTCACAGTTCTTTTGGGGCGTCCAGGTGACCCGGATCCCCTTTCCTTCATTTTTCAGGGCCTTTACCCCCTGTCTTGCGGCAGAGGTTTTCCATTTGCCCGAGGAAGAACAGGCGCTTTTATAGGTCTTTTTGCCGCTGGCCCTGTAGGCCCGGACCCCATACTCATAGGTTACGCCAGGGGACGGCGTCTTGTCCACGTAGCTTCTCCCGCCGGAGGCCTTCACGGAAGACAGCAGCTTCCATTTCTTTCCGGAGCTCCTGCGGTAGATCATATACCCCTGGGCCCCCGAGGTCTTTGTCCAGGTGACCTTATTGCTGACGCTGCTGTAGACCTTCACGGAGGTCTTTGGAGCAGTCAGGGCCGCCTTTTTGGAAACATCCGGGGAATATCCGCTGTAATACTTCTCCCCGTTCAGCACAGAAAAGGCCCGGATCCGGTAGGAATATTTAACGCCCAGCTTCGCCTTTTTGTCCACCCAGGAGGCCACCTTGTAATCCACCGCGGCCATTCTTTCGTACTCCTTCCCCGGAGCCTTTCGGAAGATCTCGTACCCGGAGGCATTGGCTACCGGATTCCAGGCAAGGCTGATCCGGTTATAATCCCGGCTCTCTGCCTTTACCCCGGTAGGCGCCCCAAGGATGGACGCCGAATCCAGGGTCCTGGTGTGGGCCTTGATCCGCAGGCACATTTCGGAGCGGTACAGATCGCTCCAGCCATAATCCTTCGAGTATACAAAGCTCTGCTGGGGCGACAGACCCGCCTGGAAGCTTATCCAGCCGTAATTCCCGTCACACTCCACCAGATAATTCATGGAATCGCCCCCCT
>JAUNJL010000063.1:2160-4918 GCA_030533315.1 Eubacteriales bacterium | reverse complement strand
ATCCAGCCGTAATTCCCGTCACACTCCACCAGATAATTCATGGAATCGCCCCCCTGGTTCGTAAGGACGACGGAATACAGGGTTCCCTGCATCAGCTCCACCTCGGGAACAGGTACAGTGGAGATGCCCGCGTAGGGCTGATAAAAGGAAATGGGAGTCTCATAGGCAGGAATCCCGCTTTCCGGATCCTCCGGATCCGTCAGGTTGGTGTAAATCTGGATGCCGAAGCTGCTGCCGTCGCTGTGGGTGGCAACCACCACCTCTCCCAGCATCTCCGCCTTTCCCTTCCCCGCCTTTGCCTCAAACACGTTGGCGATCCTGGTAGCGTCGGATGTATCAGAGCTTGACGCCCTTTTCAGGGAAAAGCTGCTTAAAGCGCTGGAGCCATCGTAAAAATAATTGTTGGGATAATTGGGCCTGGTGGTACCGGCCTCCGCCACAATGTTATAGTTTCCTTTATTCTCGTAGGAAATATAAAAATATCCCTGCTCGCCCCACTGAAGCCCCCAACTGTTTTTCGCGATCCAGGCCCCATCGCTGGTCACCCCTGAAGAGGCCCCAAAATTTTCCTTGGGATAGGTATCGTCCCACCCCACTAAGGTCACGGCATGATTGGCCTTTGCATTTGCGTCCGGACAGCTATAGGCTTTTTTCTCCGCGTTGTAGTAACGGGTCTCCAGGCAAAGGGATAGGCCCACGGTGCCGTAATCATAGATTAGCTGCTTCATCTTTGTCACATCATAATCGGAAAACACAGCATCCGTCAGATAGGCCGTCGTCTTGTAGGCGTAATTCGCGGAGGGCCTGGTATTGTAGCTCACCGTGTTGGTGGCATCCGTAGGATAAGGCACCTCCGATTCCAGTCCCATTCCGGACCAGGTGGAAAGGAAGATGGCGGCCAACACCTGATTTCCGCCCTGGCGGTAGCTGTCATAGACCACGTTGCGGTCGCTGGCCGTATTTCCTAAGGGGTCGTTCTGCCGGTTGGCAAAAAAGTAGGCCAAATGCTCCTCCGACAGGTCGTAAGTCCCCAGCCCCTTCCTGATGAGAGAGCTTTCCAGGCCCGCCGCCGTGGTAAAGGCCCAGCACATCCCGAAGGGCTTCTGGTTTTTGACCATGGTGGTGCTGCTTCCTCTCGTGTCATATTTTGCCGGAAGGGCCTCCGCGCCGTAAGTACGGATCCCATTGATCCCGTTCCCACTGCTTCTGGGAGGCTCCACACAGAATATCTCCGAAAGGTTTTCCATAGGGAGCAATTGGGCGTCGATCTCCTCCTGGGTCATCGTCCCCTCCGTCTGAAGCGGTTCCTCCTCCTGGCCGTCGTCCAGAACCATCTCCGCCTCCGGAGCCGTAAACAGCCCCTCCTCTTCTGTCTGATTCTCTGCCGGGCTTCCTATCTCCTGGCCGCTCTCTGTCTCCGGGTACGGCTCCGGCACATCTACTGCTGCCTCCGGCGTCCCTTCAGCCTGGGGCTCTTCTGTTACCAGAACCTCCTCCTGTACGGGCACGTCCGTAAACAGCTCTTCCCCTGACACCACTGTGCCCGATGCCAGTACGCCTGCCAGAAAGAGGCTTAGCAGCCTGCCTGTCATTGTCTTTGTTTTTTTCATCCAATCTCCTTTTCTTTAATGCAGATAACTTTTGAGAAACTCGATCAAAGCCTCCATCTGCTCTCTTGTTCCAATGGTGATCCTGAGATAATTGTCGATCCTGGGCTTTGGGAAATAGCGGACATAAATATGTCTCGCCCTCAAAGCCTCATACAGCTCCTTTGCCGGACAGGTTTCGTGGGAGGCAAAGATAAAGTTTGCCTTGGAATCCTGAAAGGAAAAGCCAAGAGCTTTTAGCTGCCCCTTGGTCCACTCTCTCGTCTCCACGATCTGGCGGCAGGTCCGGGCAAAATACTCCTGATTTTTCACAGACGCGGCTCCCGCCAGCAGCGCCGTGCGGTCCATGGTGTAGGAATTAAAGGAATACTTCACATCATTCAGATATTTGATCAGCATAGGGCTCCCGCAGGCGAAGCCGATACGCATCCCCGCCAGAGACCGGGATTTTGACATGGTCTGTATCACCAGAAGGTTGTCGTACCGCTCAATGAGGGACAGGGCAGAGCGGGCGCCAAAATCCACATAGGCCTCGTCCACCATCACGATCACATCCGGGTTTCGCTCCAGAATCTCCTCAATCTCCTCTAAGGGCAGCTCTACGCCGGTAGGGGCGTTGGGATTTGGAAAAATGATCCCCCCGTTTTCCCCAAAGTAGTCTTCCTTTTTAATATGAAAATTCTCATCAAGGGGCGGACATTTGTATGGAATGTCAAACAGGTTCGCCCACACGTCATAAAAGGAATAGGTAATATCCGGAAACAGGATGGGCCTGGAGGAATGGAAAAAGGTCAGAAAGCTCATGGCGATCACGTCGTCCGACCCCACTCCCACAAACACCTGCTCCTCCTTCAGATGGTATGCGCTGGCAATGGCCCGCACCAGCTCCCCTGCCGTAGGGTCTGGATAAAGCCTTAAGGCATCGCCGGAAACCTGGCGAAGGACCTCCTCCACCTCCGGCGCGGGAGGATAGGGATTTTCATTTGTATTCAGCTTGATCATATCCGGATGGTTCGGCTGCTCCCCCGGTGTGTAGGGCACCACCCTCCGGATGTTTTTTTCCCATGGTCTCATATCTTTCGTTTCTCCTCTGAGTTGCTATGATTGTCCATTGTACCTATTTTTCAGCCATTTGTCAATTTCTCCAGGCC
>JAUNJL010000063.1:0-2060 GCA_030533315.1 Eubacteriales bacterium | reverse complement strand
TGCTATGATTGTCCATTGTACCTATTTTTCAGCCATTTGTCAATTTCTCCAGGCCTCTGCCAATCTTTGGACATACTCCTTCATCCGATCCTCCAGCGTCTCCTGACAGTCCCCGTAGCTGATTTTTACCTTATACTCCCCTACCTGAATGATCTCGGAGCCTGCTTCCGTCTCCTGATGCTCCTTCCCTGACTCCTTTTCTTCCCCTTTCTCCCACTCCAAAAGCCTCTCCCCCTCCCCGGGGCATGTTCCTTTCCCGCCTGCAAAACGCCCCTGAATGATACTCATTTTATGGCAGGGATGCTCCTTCTATGCCAGACAGGGCCCTTTGCCGCCGATGACGGTTCCATCCCTTTCCTTAAAAAGCCTGCCCTGGTATCCATTTTTATAAGAAATCTACGCTGCTATCGCATTTGCATTTATCCCTTCAATAACCTTCCTTATCCCCATCCATACATTCAAATCAGTAAAAATATCCACAATACTTCCCTGATCTGTGAATGGCGATTCCTGCAGCACAGATAAATCTTTCATCAATCCATTATGTACGATATATTCCACGATCTGATTCACAAAGTAAATCTGCCTGGTGTCCAGATTGGCCTCATTCAGGTATTCAGAAAATGCTTCTTTTGCAGCGTTCATATCAAGACCCACAATCTCACGGACAAATTCTCCCAGAGGCTTGGCTCCATATTCTGCTTCATATTCATCCTTTGTTCCCAGATCGCTCCAGAGAATTTTTTCCAATACTATCATATCATCCTGAGTCATCGGCTTATTCTTTTTCAGTTTTGCAATGACAAAATCATTCTCATGCTGACGGACATAATATTCTGCTTTTGCCTTATAGTTCTTCAGATCATCGTTCTCCAGCTCTGATTCTTTCCATTCCATGGACAGAATATCATCCTCAAAGTTTGTGTCATAACGCACCTTCTTTTTAGGAAGATACTTCATCAGATCACGAAGGCTTTCCCGAATATGTTCAAATTCATTGATTCCGGCGCGCTCCAGATAATCTGTATGGAGGATCTGATCGATCAGTTCTGCCTGCATCATAATTTCCGGTATATTGGCCACCGCAGAAATCGCGCTGACTTTTTTCAGCAGGTCACTTCTTGCTTTTCCATATTTCTTTCCGATCAGATATGCCAGCTCTATGCCGTACATCAGCGCATCAAATCGGACTGCACTTGCCTCGTCTCCATCCGGCAGGATCAGAGGAGCCAGTTCTTCCCTTACAAGCAGTGTATCCTCATAGCTCAATATCTGATAATTGGACTGATCAGAATACAAGTCCACATATTTTAAATGCTGGCGAACTGCAAAGCTTTCTCTGTTCAGCTCCTGTACTTTCCCACTCATATGCCGTATCAATGCGTTCCGGTAAGCAACCAACCGTTCTGTCTGGTATTCCATATCCTGCAGCTTGTAAGTGATCTGAAATTCCAAATTAAAAATCGCTCCCTGCAGCGCCATCATATTTGCGGTTGCCTTTCCCTCGTTCATACGGAAAAACTGGAAATTGCCGCAAAAATCAAAAATATAAAACTTCTGCTTGTCCTCTCCGTCCAGTAATCCGGGGCACAAACGGGTTCCTCGCCCGATCATCTGCCAGAATTTTGCCTTGCTCATTACTTTCTTAAAAAAGACAAGATTCAATACCTCCGGCACATCGATTCCTGTATCCAGCATATCTACGGAAATGGCAATCTGAGGGAGTTTACCCGGCTCTGAAAACTCATCTATGGCGCTTTGAGCATAAGTCATATAATTATCAATAACTTTCGCATATCCCGGCAAATGCGGATATTCTTTTCCAAAGATTTCCAAAATCTTTTCCGCGTGATCGTGATTCTTGGCAAAGATAATCGTTTTTCCCAAGGTTTCTCCATAGTTGATGTGAATCCCCTCTGTCATAAGTATATGCAGTGCCTTTTTTATTGTATCTTCATTGAACAACCATGAATTTAATGCAGAAGAATTGATTTTTTCAGGAAGCTCTCCGTTCTCATCTTCAAATGTAGCTTCATAGGCTTCCTTGTCTTCTTCTGACA
>JAUNJL010000062.1 GCA_030533315.1 Eubacteriales bacterium | reverse complement strand
AACCCGTGAACTGTAACAATGAGAAAATGAAATATAAAAAACCCGTTTCCACCACAGTTTTGCAGCAACATATGTTCGATTATAGCCGGGCGTTTGACAGTTGCATAATGGAAAAATAGCTTGCGGGCCTTATAAAGCCTGCGTTTTTTTGTCAAATTTTTTGTTTTTCTATCTAGTAATATTTAGCGATATATGGTATGATTATATAGAGGTGATTATTATGAGGGTTACTACTTCCAAATCCAAAAACTCTGAGTCCTTTTACATTACCAAGTCTTACACCAATGCCCAGGGGAAAAGCACTTCCATGACCATCCGAAAACTGGGAACTCTGACTGAATTATCGGAACGTCTTGGCACTGACCGGGATGGCGTGATGGCCTGGGCAAAAGAACAGGCAAGAATTGAAACCGAAAAATATAAAAAGGAAAATGAAGATGCTCTGGTCCTTATCCCCTTCCATTCCAACAGACTGATGGAGTATGGACAGAGAAAACTTTTTTCCGGTGGATACCTCTTCCTCCAATCGGTTTATTATGGGCTAAAGATGGATTCCATATGTCGGAAGATCAAACAACGGCACAAATACAAATATGACCTGAACGCAATTCTTTCCGACCTCATTTACACTAGGGGTTTGTCCCCTTCCAGCAAAAGCTCCTCTTACAGGGCTGCTGGAAAGTTTCTGGAAACGCCTACTTATGAACTCCACGATGTTTACCGTGCCCTTTCCGTCCTCTCGGAAGAACTCGATTTCATCCAGGCGGAGGTCTATAAAAACAGCTTTTTCTTTGGGAAAAGGAACGATAACATCCTTTACTATGATTGTACGAACTACTATTTCGAGATCGAGCAGGAAGACGGGGATAAGAAATACGGGAAAAGCAAAGAGCACAGGCCCAATCCGATTATCCAGATGGGACTGTTTACGGATGGGGACGGGATCCCATTAGCTTTTTCCCTGTTTCCTGGGAACCAAAACGAGCAGAAATCGTTAAAGCCCCTGGAGACGAAAATCCTCCGGCAGTTTGGCTGCCAAAAGTTCATTTATTGCAGTGATGCAGGGCTTGCCTCGGAAGAGAGCCGTGCGTTCAACCATCTGGGACAGCGTGCGTTTATTGTCACGCAGTCCATCAAAAAACTTCCTGCCGAAGATCGGGAATGGGCATTGGATCGGAAGGGATTCAAACGGCTGTCTGATGATTCCCCGGCCGATATCACACAGCTGACAGATGCGGATAAACAGGAACTTTTCTATAAAGACGAGCCTTATACAACCAAAAAGCTTCATCAGCGGCTTATCATTACCTATTCGCCCAAATACGCTGCCTATCAGAAAGCGATTCGCGCGGAACAGATTGCACGGTCAGAAAAAATGGTCGCAGGCGGCACTTTAAAAAGGCAGCGCAAAAATCCCAATGACCCGGCAAGGTTTGTAAACAAAGTGGCTGCGACAAAGGAAGGGGAAAAAGCAGAAATCCATTACTATCTGGATGAGGAGAAGATTGCCGAAGAGGAAAAATATGATGGGCTTTATGCAGTCTGCACGGATCTTTTAGACGATGACGTAGCAGAGATTTTAAAAGTCAGCGAAGGTAGATGGCAGATTGAAGACTGCTTCCGGACCATGAAAACAGAGTTTGATGCGAGACCTGTTTATGTGAGCCGCGAAGATCGGATCAGAGCCCATTTCCTAATCTGTTTTTTAGCACTGCTCCACTTCAGGCTGCTGAAACGAGCCATAAAAATCCCCTGTACTACAGGGCAGCTGTTGGAAGTACTGCAAGGTATGAACCATGCGAATATCAAAGACCAGGGATTTATGCCAGTGTATGAACGGCAAGAGATTACCGATGCACTCCACGAGGCCTGCGGCTTCCGGACTGATTACGATTTTATAACCAAACGGAAAATGAAAGAAATCCAGAAAAAAAGCAAACGAAGATAAAATATTACTATATTTTAAGTTCAAGACACAAAGTGCCACATCCCCAGTGTTTTCAAGGATTGTGGTACTTGTTATTTGAGCCTAACTGTCAAAGATGGAATCATATCACAAAATCTCTCAATGATAAAGCATCACCTTTGAACCGCCTGGGCATCTCATTTGAAGATTCGTCATGTTTTTTTCCATTTGGGACATACTATTTGAGAGCCTTCCCTGCACCCTGCGCAGGGAAGCTGCACTGTCCCAAAAGAGGTACTCTCTTTCGGACAAGAACGATCACAGGAGGAAACCAAATGGAAAACAAACCACTTGCCATAGCCACGGTCCCACCCCAGACCTGGGGACCTCTCTATGAAGAGAAGGAAGCCCTGTGCTGCGGGACCATCTTTCAGCAGCTGGATCTGCCCTTCTTTGCGGCAGAAGGCCATTCCTGCCATCTGGGCCAGGCCCGTCCCCTGTCACAGGAGCAGGCCAGGCGGGAAGAGCTGATGAGCCAGATTTCCGCTGCCAGCTTTTTTCTGGATGATCTGACCCTTTTTTTGGACACCCATCCCAAAGAGGAGGAAGCCCTCCGGCTTTATCAAGAAAAGAAAGACCTTCGCCAAAAGCTGCTGGCCGAATTTTGCCAGGACTTTTACCCGTTGACAAAGGACAGCCTGACAGGCGGCCAGGTCTGTCATTCCTTTTGCTGGCAGGAGGGACCTGCCCCATGGGAAGGAGCGTGTGTGTAAATGTGGTGTTATGAAAAACGACTTCAATTTCCAGTAAAGATCACGAAAACCTGCCCCCGGACGGCAAGGCTGATCATCAGCCAGTACGGCGGGCCCGATGGGGAGCTGTCTGCCTCCATGCGCTACCTGGCCCAGCGCTACTCCATGCCCCTAAAATCCGTGGGAGGGCTCCTCACCGACATCGGCACCGAGGAGCTGGGCCACATGGAGATCATCTGCGCCATGGTTTACCAGCTCACCCGGAATCTGACCATGGAGGAGGTGGAGGCCTCCGGCTTTGCCCCGTATTACGTGGATCACACGGCGGCCCTCTGGCCCCAGGCGGCTGGGGGCCTTCCCTTCAGCGCCATTGAATTTCAGTCCAAAGGAGACGCCCTCACGGATCTGACAGAAAACCTGGCCGCCGAGCAAAAGGCCCGTGTCGTCTACGAAAATCTCCTGCGCCTGATCAAGGATCCAGAGGTCCGAGAACCCCTAAAATTCCTTCGAACCAGGGAGATCGTGCACTTCCAGCGCTTCGGGGAGGCCCTGGAGCAGACCAGGGAAAAGCTGGACTCTCACAACCTTTACTATTTCAATCCCAGCTTTGACAAGCACCTTCCCCAGGCTGCCGCCTTTGAAAAATAAGGCGGCGCGCCCCCGTGAAAAAAGTCTCCTTCCCGGCATCCCATGTCCATGCGCCCGGAAAAGGACCTTTCACGCCAACCCTTGGCCTGAAAAATCTGCTGCAAAAAAAGGACGGCGCACAACACGCTGTCCTTTTTTTTGGCGGAGCCGCTCAATGCATCTTCAGCCACTCCACAAGCTCCTTTAGAGGAATGGGCTCCCTGTAATAAAAGCCCTGAAAAGAGTCCACTCCCAACGCCTTCAGCAGCTCTACCTGCTCTCTGGTCTCCACATATTCTGCAACGGTGAGAAAGCCCAGAAGCTCTCCCAGGTATACGATGGACTTTATGATATCTCTGTTCCGCTCATTTCCCACAATGTCCCGGATGATGGAACCGTCAATCTTCACGATCTCAAAGTTGTTCGTCTGGAGATACAAAAGAGAGGTATGTCCCATGCCAAAATCATCGATGAGGAACTTATGCCCCTTTTGCTTCAGATTGTCCAGGCGGGCGGCAATATCAAAGGAAGAAGAAAGGGCATCCTGCTCCGTGATCTCCATCCACAGATGCTCCCGCAAAACGTTGTGACGCTTCACGCACCGATCCACCATCTCCTCAAAGCCGTCCCATTTCAGGGACTCATTTGTGATATTGACGGATACCTTGCAGGGCTGCTCCATGTTCTTTTCCAGGACAGCCAACGCTGCCGCCGCCTCGTCAAAAATATTTGTTTCCAGGACGGACAAAAGCCCCATCTCCTTCGCCAGACGGATGATCAGCGGCGGATACACAAAGCCCACCACGGGATGCTCCCATCTTACAAGAGCCTCCACGCCCAGGCACACCTCCTCCCCGTCTACCTGCGGCTGATACAGAAGATAAAGCTCCTTTTTTGCTATGGCCTCCTTCAGGTCGCCGGCCAGCATACGGGCAACGCCTCCCAGCACATCCTCCCTGGAGGTCAGGGAAACCGCAGCATTGGTCTCCTCCTCCTGATGAAGGAGCTCCACCAGCATATTGACCTTGCGGATCATCACCTTGTCACTGTGATCCTCAAACATCCGAATAAAAGGAACGTAGATCGCAATGTCCAACGCCAGGCACACTAGCTGCAGGACGCCCCCGGCAAGGGAGGCCGTGGCCTGGCAGCCGCTCAAAAAGATAGGGGTGGTCCACTCCACCTGCTGAACCACCTTGGGCACCAAGCCCACATACATCGCCCCGTAGGAAAGAGCGTAGTTCGCCACGGGCACCACCAAAAAGGGGACAAAAAACAGCGGATTGAAAATGATGGGAAGCCCGAACACAATCACCTCGCTGATGTTGAACACGACTCCCGGCAGGGCCAGCCGCGCCACATTCTTCATGGTTTTCTTCCGGGAAAACAAGAGCAGAGCGATCACCAACCCCAGCACCGCCCCGCATCCGCCCATGATCGCAAACACGTCCTGAAAGGTTTTGCTGTAGATCTTCACTCCGTCCACCATCACATAATGCCTTTTGATCACCTCATCCAGCACATTACTGCCATGGATCCCGAAAAACCACATGATGTGAATGAAAAACAGAATGGCCACACCTGTAAAAAAGCCTCCCTGAAACCAGGAAAGCACCTTTTCCATAATGGCCACCAGCCCCTCCTGGAGGCTGTGGATGCCGAAAACAAGCCTGTAGAGCACATCACAGAGGGCAAAAATCCCCACCACGATAGCCGCCGGAAGAATGCTGTACACCGCGATGTAATACATCCCCTCCACATCCGTCTCCCTGTGCCTTCGTCCCCTGAAAAGCCTGCTTTCCCTGATCTTAAAGTACATCCAGCCGCTCCCCAGGGCGATCAGAAGAGCCATGAAGGTATTGGTGGTCCCCAGAGAGCTTACGGAAAAGCTCTCCCTTTGGATACCCAGATAACCCATCATGGAGATCAGGGTGATGATGGCAAGGATAAAGCAATCATTGACCACCGACCGCTCAGACTGCACCCTGGTGTCCCTGATCATGCCGTAGCTGACACTGGTGGTAATGGCCAGCGCAATGGAAAAAATCTGGAAGGTTCCCCCGTAAATAAAATCAAGGATCTCCACCACCCTGCCTCCCCAAAGCTGCGGCAGGATCTCCTGGTAAGCCTTTATGGGAAGACTCTTGACCATAAGGGACACCGCCCCCCAGGACAATCAGCGGGATCATCATAATCAAGCCCTGCCGGATAGCCAAAAACCCGTTGGTCCGCTCAAAAGCGTCCGCTATGTCAAACATTGCCGCCTTTCGTTTTTCTTCCATAGAATCCCTCCTAACACTGCAGGAACACCAAATCTGTATATATGGGCAAGCAATATCGTTTCAAAAACAAGGCTATGCTAATATGTGCATCTTCCATTCCTGCGGACTTTCCTTATACGTCCCCCCTATTATAGCGGATTATCCTACGGACAACAACCACCTTTCCCAATCTTTTCTATCCTTTACCGATTTTTTACCTCAATTTTGCCATTATAAAGCAAGACATAGCCGCAGCCAAAAGAGGGTTCAGAAGGCAGCCAGCGTGATCCCGCCCCGCTTTGCACGGCCGCAGACCAAGGCAGCTCTCCCTTGTAAAAAAAGAAGCACCGCAGAAAACACGGCCCAAGGGCTCCTGTGTTTTCTGCGGTGCGCTTTCGTTTCTATATCATGATTCAGCCATAAAGGTGTCTTCCTTCATCTGGTCGATGTATTCAGCGTACTTCTTCTGTACATCCTCCGGAACAAGATCACTGAGTTCACCTACAGAGAGAACGTTGTTCTGAAGATTTCCATAAAGAACCTCTCCTCCGAAGGTGCCGTTTTCCACAGCCTCAAAGCTGAGGGCGATCAATGAGGAGTTGTCTGTGATCTGGGAGCCGATGATACAGTCGTTTTGGCCGAGGATATCCGCCGGCTGGGCAATGTTGTATACCTCAACGGCACCGGCAGCCTTGTTTTTCTCATCGATGGCCTGGCGTGCCCCAGAGTCTACTGCGGAGGCGTCTCCGAAGAACACGTCTGCCCCCTGCTCCATCATGGCGTTTGCAAACTCGATACCCTTTGAGGAATCATCAAAGGAGTTGGCGTAAACGGCATCCAGCACTTCCACCTCTTTTCCCTCCTGCTGGGCCACATAGGCAGCCGCCTCGCAGTAACCCTCATACTTCTCAAGGGTCGTGGTAAGCTCCATACCTCCGATAAAGGCGATCTTGCCGCTTTCCGACATCAAACCTGCCAGGGAACCTGCGATCCATCCGATCTGCCTTCCATTTGGAAGCAGGGAGGAAACGTTTTTGTTTGCGGCCTTCTCAGGGGTGTCCTCAGCGCCGTTCAGGATTGCGAAGGAGACATCCGGATACTCGTCTGCCGCCTGGAGAAGGGCGTCCGTATATTCTCCGCCGGGAGCATAGATCAGATCAAAGCCCTCGTTGCAGTATGCAACCATGGCGTCATAAAAGCCGTCCTGAGAAAGGCTGTCGGTGTAAGCCATCTCCCAGTTGCTGCTCTTATCCACAGCCGCCGCAAGCTCGCTGTAGCAGGCCGTTCCCCAGCCGCCGTCGTTGATGCTGCAGCTTAAGATAAATGCTACCTTGCGCTTTTGGCCGCTGGCATCGTCTTTTGCCTCATCCTTGGACTCTTCCTCGGCATCTGCCTTCGCAGCTTCGGCATCATCCTTGGCTTCGTCCTTGTCATCAGCCGCCTGATCCTCCGCCTGTACAGCCTTTTCCTCTGCTCCTTCATCCTTTTTGCCGCCTCCACAGGCAGTGGCGGTCATGGTCAGTGCCGCCAGCAAAAGAAATGCCAAGCCCTTGATTTTTTTGTTTCTCATGTTCATGATCCTCCTTTTTTATGTTTTGCAAAGCTCCCAAAAGACACCTGCCGGAGCCTTTGCCCACAAAACCGTCAGACAAAGGCCAGGCGGATGCAGACCCTGGAGTTTTGCCCTATTAGGGTTCTTTTTTATTAACGCTCTTCTTTACGATAGGGAAGTCCATTTGCCTTGGGCCCTGAATTTTTCGATCCCACGATGGCCAGGACCAGGACGGTGGCCGCATAAGGGATCATCTGGAAAAACTGGTAGGGTATTCCAAGACTTGACACCTGAAGACGGATCTGAAGGGCATCACACAGACCGAAAAACAGACAGGCCGTAAGTACGCCCTTCCCCGTCCAGCGCCCAAAAATAACTGCGGCCAGCGCAATAAAGCCTCTTCCCGATACGATCCCCTCCGTGTAGGTGGTGGAATAGCAAGTGGTCAGGTAAGCCCCTCCGATCCCTGCCAGGGCGCCGCAAATGATACAGGAAATGTACTTGATGCGGATGACCGGGATCCCCAATGTGGCAGCAGCCTTGGGATGCTCCCCCACGGACCTGTAATTCAGCCCCGGCTGACTCTTGTTAAAAAAGACCGAGGTAAAAATGACAAGGCCGAAAGCGATGTAGACCATGGGTGTCTGATTAAAGAGAAGCTCCCCTAAAAAGGGAATGTCCTTCAGCACTGGAATGCCGATCCCCTCCATCAGTGCCACCTGGGTCAGGGAACTGCCCGCTCCGAAATAAATGCGGTAGATAAAGGAAGCAAGAGCAGGCGCCAAAATATTGATCGCCATCCCGTACACCGTGTGGTTGGCGCAAAGGGTGATGGTGGCGAAGGCATAAACCATGTTGACGGCCACCCCGGCAGCCGCGCCGCAGAGAATCCCCAGCCAGGTGTTCCCCGTCAGGAAGGTCAGCATGAACCCGCCAAGAGCTCCCACGGCGGCCAGCCCCTCCAGCCCGATGTTTACCATACCAGCCCTCTCCGAATACAGCTCTGCAAGGGCAATGAACAATAGGGGCACCGCCATCCGCACGGTGGCCAACAAAATATTATAAATCACTGATCCCGTCATACCTTACCTGCCTCCTTTTCCTTTTTACCGCCAAAACGCATACGGAACGCCTGAAACTCCGGCAGTTTTGTCAAAGCCATGCCAGCGACTGAAAATACAATGACCAGTGCCTGTATAATGTCCGACACGCTGGTTGGAACGCCTGTGGCCACCTGCATGGAGGTGGAACCCACTCTGAGGGCCGCAAAGAAGATGGCCACCACGACGGCCGCCACGGGATGCAGCTGGGCGATCAGGGCCATGGCCACTCCGTCAAAGCCATATCCGGCCCCATACCCATTGATCAGGCGGTATTGAGTTCCCAGAAGATCCGCAGCGCCCCCCATCCCGGCGATGGCCCCGGAGACGATAAAGCTGGTGAGCACGTATCTTTTCACCGGAAAACCATTAAAACGGCTGGCCGTCATATTTAACCCCACCGCCCGCAGCTTAAAGCCAAAGGACGTCCAGTACAGGCAGTAGTAAAGGATCAGTCCCAGAAGGACGGCAAGAACGAAAGACCATGTGAATCGCATATTGGGAACGACTCTGGAAAGCATGACAGATTCATCCACAGAAGGAGTCTGAGGCATGTTGGCATCCCGGATCCAGCTGGTGTAAATGACACCCATGAACAGGGTGGCCACATAGTTCAGCATGATGGAGATGATCATTTCATTCAGCCCCCTGGTAATCTTCAGGATCCCGGGGATCAGCCCCCAAAACGCCCCTGCGGCAGTCCCTGTCAGGATTGCCAAAAGGATCCCTGGCATCCCCTTGATCCCGGTCAGAGAGAGAATGCAGAAGCTGATTGTGGCTCCAAACAGGAACTGTCCCTCTCCACCCAGGTTAAACACGCCGCATTTGTAGGCAAAGCAGGCGCACAGTGCGGTGAAGATCAAAGGGGTCGACTTGTTCAGGGTGGTGCCGATGCTGGCAGAGGAGCCAAAGGCGCCTCGAAACAAGGCAGCCAGGGCAACCGCCGGATTCGCTCCCTGAGCCATCATAATGACAGAACCGATCAGGAACGCCAAAATGATGGATAACAAAGGAACCAAAAAATTGGCTGCATTTTTCTTTAATTTTTCCATTTTATCCTAGCCTCCTTACTTTCCCGTCATAGCCATACTGATTTCTTCGATAGGTGGATTTTCCCCAGAGAACTCTCCCATGATCTGTCCCTCAAACATCACCAGGATCCGGTCTGACATCTCCAACACCTCATCGAAATCCGCACTGATCAGCAGGATCCCCACCCCCCGCTCCCTGGCGGCGATCATCTGATCGTGAACAAACCTGGTGGCTCCGATATCCAAGCCCCTTGTGGGATGAACCATAACGAGCAGCTCCGGCTGGGACTCCAACTCCCTGGCCAGGATAACCTTCTGCTGGTTGCCACCGGAAAGGCTTCGCACCTCCTGTCCGATGGAGGTACAGCGAACATCGTATTTCTTTGCCAAAGTCTTAGCGTAGGAGTTGATAGCAGATTTTTTCAGGAACAAGCCCTTCCCTGCGCTGAACTGGCTGGCGGAGGTGGTACGCAGCACCATGTTTTCCGCAATGCTCATATCCCCCACCAGTCCCTGAAGGTTCCGATCCTCAGGCACATGGGCAACCCCGCTGTCCAAAAAGGCCAGGGGCTGAAAAAGGGATACCTGGCTGCCGGACAGATGAAGGCTGCCCTCGTCCGGCCGGATCACGCCGGTGATCACCTGTGCCAGCTGAGTCTGCCCGTTTCCGTCCACGCCTGCGATCCCCACGATCTCGCCGGGGCGGATCTCCATGGAAATGTCCGCCAGACCGTTGTGCTTGGAATACTCATGGTATTTGATGTGAGAAAGACAGACGACCGGAGAAGCGTCCGACGACTTTTTCTCATACCTGGAGCTGGAAAGCTCCCTTCCGATCATCATATTTGCCAGCAGCTGACCATCCGTCTCGTCGCTGTTCACCATTCCCGCAACCATGCCGGCCCTCAGGATCACGATCCTGTCCGAAATGTGAAGAACCTCCCGCATTTTATGGCTGATAAAGATCACGCTTTTATCCTCGGCGATCAGCTTTTTGATAATGCGGAACAGTCCTTCCACCTCAATATCCGTCAGGGCAGCGGAGGGCTCGTCCAGGATCAGGAGGGATGCTCCGTGATAAAGGGCCTTCAGGATCTCCACTCTCTGCTGCTCGCCTACGGAGATATCGGTGATCCTTGCGTCCAGCTGAACCTCCAGCCCGTATTTTTTTGACAGCTCCTCGATCTCTTTGCGCCGCTCCTCCCGCTTTACAAAAAAGCTTGTGGAATGCTTGTCCCCCAAGATAATGTTTTCAAAAACGGTCATGGCCTCCACCAGCATAAAGTGTTGGTGAACCATGCCAATGCCCAGCTTGACAGCCTGGCTGGGGGAATCGATCTTGACCTCCTGGCCATTAAAAAAGATCTTCCCCTCCGTGGGCTGGTACAGGCCGATGAGGATGTTCATCAGCGTCGATTTTCCAGCCCCGTTTTCTCCCAGAAGGGTCAGAACCTCGCCCCGGTAAACAGAAAGGCTGATGTCTTTATTTGCATAAAAATTGCCAAACCGTTTACTTATGTGCTCTATCCGCAGCATTTCCTCCAATCGTATCTCCTCCCTTTCTATAGGTTTCTCCTTCGGATTTCAGCCATCCTGATACTTTTTTGCTCCTCCAGGGCATAGACCGCGGCCTCCCCCCAGGAATACTGTTCCATAAAGCTTCCCTGGAACTTGCAGCAGGCATCCAGGCTCCCGCTCATAAATTCCTGATAATCAGAATCCGCCAGCTCCATACGGATCTGTAAGCTGCCCCGGCTTCTCACCAGCAATTCTTCTCCGCCGATATCCTTCAAGGTATCGGAGAGCTCCTTAATGACTCTTCGGTAGCCTGTGCTCTCCTGGGAATCTGCGGCTTCCTCCCCCCACAGATGCTCCACCATTTCATGGATGGAAACAGAGTGCCCGTTTCGGTACACGCAAAAGGCCATCAGCTCCTTGGCCTTTTTCGAGCGAAATTTGACAGGAACACCGTCCACCAGCATATCAAACAGACCAAAGGTGTGAAAGTAAAACCTCTTCTTTTGCCGTTGGTGAAAAAGCTTTGCCCTTTCCAGCACATCCATGATATCCTCTCTGTCAAATGGCTTGAATATGATGTAGTCCGCCTTCATTTTCAGCGCATCCACCGCAAATCTGGGATGGGCGGTGGCAAACACGATAATGATATCCGAGCGCAGGCTGCGCAGACGGCGGGCCGCAGACATACCGTCCATCCCTGGCATATCAATGTCCAGAACCGCAAAATCCACAACATTTTTTTCTGCGTAGGCCACGGCCTCCTGAGGATCGGTAAATTTCCCCACGATCTCAAACTCTGGCATATCCGCACATTTCAGCTCAAACAGCTGCAGATCCAACAGCATGTCGTCAACCAGAATCGTCTTCACTCCATCACCTCCGATTTTTATACATTATAACAAACAAAGCGTACGGGAACCGTACGCTTTACACTATTTTTTGTCATTTTTTCAATTTTTTTTGATAAATAAGTATAACTTTTGTCCCCACACCCGGATGACTTTCCACATGCATTGAGCATCCTGCATAACCGGAGATCCGCTTTTTTACATTTTTCATGCCAATGGACTCCTCTTTTTGAGGAAGCGCCGTATCAAATCCAACGCCGTCGTCCTCCACGGTAACCTCCCAGGCGTCCTCCCTTTCCTTCAGGGAAATGGTGACCGTGCCTCCGTGCACCTTCGGCTTAATGCCATGGAGAATGGCGTTTTCCACAATGGGCTGTAAGGTAAGGACAGGAATATCAAAATCCACGTCCGGAACACAAAATAAAACCCTGAGCCTATCCCCCAGCTGTTCTTCATTGATCTCCGCATAAGCCCTGACCGCCCTCAGCTCTCTTTTAAAGGAGACCAGGCCTCCGTATACGGTGATGGCATCAATATTGAAGCGCAGATATTTGGAAAAATCCTCGGCCATCTTGTAGGCGGCGGAGGGCTTCAGCAAAATAAGGGCCTGGAGAGCATTCAGAGTATGGTAGAAAAAGTGGGAGCTGATCTGTCCCAAAAGATTGTTCGTCTGCTCCAGCTCCAGCTGCCTTTGAAGGTCGTGTATCTTCCGCACCGTCTCCTCCGCCTTGACCCTTTGCAGGGTTCCCGTGATATAAGTGGCAAATCCCACCAAAACTCCCGCCAGGACGCTTCCCAGGAAGCACAGATACGCTCCCGCCTTGTTGTACCATTTGGGAAGGGGCGCCAGGCTGAGGATCCACTGGGCGTGAAACATGGAAATCTGATAATCCTCCGCAGAGGCGTCCTGGGGAATGCCGCCCTGGGTTTCCAGGATCACCTGCTTCAGCCCGTCGTCTGGATTGATGCGCCAGATCTCACCGGCAAAGCCCTGATCCCGGATATGCCAGATAGGGTTGTTCTGAAAAAGATCAGGGTAATTGAGAGTCAGACATACCAGACCCCAATAATCCTTTTCGCCCTGCTCGTTTTCCAGGTAAACCGGCAATCGCCCGCAGACTCCCATGCCGCCCTCCACCAGCTCAAAGGGCCCCGCCAAAAACAGATCTCCCTTTTCGATGGCTGCCACCGCTTCCCGGTTTCCCAGCCCGTTGCTGGTAAGGTCAAGACCCATGACGGGCTCGTTCCCCTCCGTAGGGTAAATGCCCCTTACAATACTCTCAGGGGCAAAGATCAGGCTGCGGATCACCTTGTCCTCCAAAAGTCCCTCTGCGATGGGGGCAAAGGTGTCAAAGCTCCCGCCAGTCTCAATCAGATAAGCCTCCAGCACCTGACATTTTGCCATCTGGGATAAAAGAACCTCATAGGTATCCGCCTCGATGGTTCTGGCAATGTATTCCATATGAAGGCTTTGGGCCTTTTTGTTTTGGTTCAGATAAAAAATGATAATACCCAGAAGCAGCAAAAAAACAAACAGCCCGGAGCAGAGGGCAAAAGCGTATATCCGCCCTCTTTTCTTTTCCTTACTGACCTCCTCCATGTATCAAGACTCCCAGTAGCCCTCATGGACGAGGGCAGCTTCCTGCTCAATCTCGGGAATGGGGCCGATCACCTGGATATCCTTCTGTCCCCTTCGGAAAACATCCCTGCACGGCAGGTCAAAGGTAGGATTTTGCTGGTTGCTTCCCGTCAGCTCCAAAAGCCTTTTTTCCGTCATGCCGTAAACCACCCGGCCAATATTCGCCCAATATATGGCTCCTGCACACATGGCACAGGGCTCGGCCGTCGTATAAAGAGTACATTTCCACAAAAAATCCTTGTCGTAAGCGTGGGAAGCCCTGGCCGCCAAAGTAGTTTCCGCATGTCCTGTACATACCCTGTCCGTGATCTCAACATTTCCCTGCTCCATCAGAATCTCCCCTTCCGGCCCCGCCAGAAGAGCGCCAAAGGGCGTGTTTCCCCCTTCCCTCGCCTCCCTGGAGATCTGGATACACCTTCTTAAATAAAATTCGTGGGATCGGTAAGCCATAAAAACACCTCTCTTATCTGTATGGTAGTGTCAAATACTACCTTGTTTTTTGTTGCTAAAACTACGTTTAACCTT
>JAUNJL010000162.1 GCA_030533315.1 Eubacteriales bacterium | reverse complement strand
TTCTTCCACACCACTGTCGAAAACGTCTGTCTCGGCCATCTCCTGGACGGCAACGGGAGCAACGTCTGCAGAACCATCGCCGAACAGATCCGCTGCCAGTACAGAGCTGGGTACGGACGTGACGGTCATAGCCGCTGCAATCGCCAGTGCTAAGGATCTGTTGAGCAACTTAGAATCCTTTCTCATTGCATTTTCCCTCCTATTTAGGTATTTTTTCTGAACTTGATAGTTACAGATATGGTTTCATTATAACGGATTCCCCATATTTTTCAATCCCCTTTTCACAAATTTTTCATTTTTTTATCACCCTTTGCCCACATTTTCTCCCCTTGCCCCCCTCCTCTCTCACCAGGAGAATCCCGGAAAATCCAACCTTTTCCTACCAGAAAAGCGTTACTCCCCTATCAGCGGCTGAATCGTTGACTTCTGGTAAGTCCCGCACTATAATGAAATTAAGACAGGGGTATTGTACCCGCCACTTAGAAATGGCATGGCAGGATCCTTCAGGACAGGACATTATAAATCATAATTCATTAATTAGGAAAGAAAAAATCAAGAGGAGGGGATCGCGGATGCAGGACAACGAAAAACGGCTGCCCGTTGGCATTGACGATTTTTATCTGCTCCGGGAGGAGAATTATTATTATCTGGATAAAACAGGCTTTATCCGTGAATTGATCCGTTCCTGCGGGATGGTCAATCTTTTTACCCGCCCCAGGCGGTTTGGGAAAACCCTGACAATGAGTATGCTGAAGGCCTTCTTCGAGATCGGCGGCAACCCGGAGCTGTTCCATGGGCTGGCTATCCGGCAGGAGAAGGAAGTCTGGGAGAAATACCAGGGGCAGTTTCCTGTGGTGAGCATTACGCTGAAGGGAGTGGAGGGCGAGAGTTACGAGGATGCCCTGGACTCCCTTAGAATGTTGATTTCCGCGGAATGTAAGCGCCTGGTCTGCCTGAAAAAGAGCGACCGGCTTGATGATGATGACAAAGAGGTGTTCGAGCTTCTGCGTAGACGGAAAAGCAGCGAAATGGAACTAAAATATTCCCTGGCTGTTCTGATGCGGATGCTCCACGCCCACTATGGAAAAAAAGTGATCCTTCTGATCGACGAATACGACGTTCCCCTGGATAAGGCCAACGAAAGCGGCTACTATGACAGGATGGTGGCCTTTTTGCGGATTTTCTTTGGGAGCGCCTTCAAGACAAACCCGGATCTGCGCTTCGCGGTGCTGACCGGCTGTCTGCGGATCTCCAAGGAGAGTATCTTTACAGGGATTAACAACCTGAAGGCAGATGGCATCTCCAACCACCGCTTCGATGAATACTTCGGCTTCACCGACGAAAACGTCAGGACGATCCTGGCGGACTACGGCCTGAGCAGCCGGTATGAAGAAATGCGGGAATGGTACGACGGCTACCACTTTGGCGGTACGGACGTATACTGCCCCTGGGATGTGATCAACCACTGCAGCAGGCTGTTAGAGTATCCGGCCGCAAAGCCAGAGGCTTATTGGAACAACACCAGCTCCAACGGCCTGGTGAAGCTGTTCATTGACAAGGCGGACAACCGTACCCGTGAGGACATAGAAAAGCTGATTGCCGGGGAGGCTATCGAGCGGACCCTGACGGAGAACCTGACCTATGCCGAGGTGGATGAGAAGATTGGGAATTTGTGGAGCGTGCTGTATTTGACCGGCTACCTGACCCTGGACCGGGAAAAAGAGGCAAAACAGGAGGACTGCGCCCGCCTGGTCATTCCCAATAAGGAGGTTCGGGCCATCTTTGTGGACAAGATCAAAAGCTGGTTTGAGGAAAGAGTCAGCCGCTCTGCCGATATGCTAAATGAGATGTACGGAGCGCTGGCGCGGGGTGACGGGGAAACGGCGGAAAAAATCATTTCCTCACAGTTGAAGTATGCCATCAGCTATCACGACCAAAAAGAAGATTTTTACCACGGCTTCCTGATGGGCCTGCTCTCTCTAAATCAGAGCTGGACCCTAAAATCCAACCGGGAAATGGGCCTTGGCAGGAGCGACATCACGCTGGAGGACTTTCGGGATGCCTTCGGGATTGTGATCGAGGTCAAGCGGGCAAAAAATGCGGCGGATATGGAGGCGAAATGCGAGGAAGCCCTTCAGCAGATCCAGGAGAAACGCTACGGAGAGGAACTGATGGAACTGACAGACACCGTCTGGATCTACGGCATTGCCTTCGCGGAAAAGCGCTGCCGCATGAAGGGGAAAAAGCTATAGACTTTTGACTCCTGTGTCCGCAATGCCTTTCCCCGCCTAACTGACCATCTGTTTCTATCATAAATCGTAAGGAGGTACTTATGTCAAATATTTACGTCGCCAGCGACAGCCGCTATGAAAAAATGGTATACAACCGGGTGGGAAAAAGCGGCCTGAAATTCCCCGCCGTTTCCCTTGGCTTCTGGCATAACTTTGGAAGCAAGGACA
>JAUNJL010000161.1 GCA_030533315.1 Eubacteriales bacterium | reverse complement strand
AAAAAGGAGCTCCGCCGTCTTTTTGTCAGCAGCTACCAGACCTACCGCCGCTTTTACATCAGCGCGGGGGAGACGGCGGCCGGCCTTTCCCGGGCTTACCAGTCCTACACTGCGGCTGTGATCCGGCTCCAGAGCAGCTTCTTTTTCCCAAACGGCACCTTTTTGTCCCCGGATACCACCCTCCAGCAGGGGGAAGAGCCTCAAAAAAAGCTCCCCGCCGATCCGGAGGGCAGCTTCCTGGAGCTTCTCCTTGGCCAGAAGGAGGACTCCTGCCAGACTCTTCTGGAGGAGCTGTACATTTTTTATAAAAACAATTCCACGGTGCTCCCCAACGAGGCGAAGGATCTCTACTACAAGCTTTTCCGCTGCCTAAGCCACGGCGCCCGGCAGCTTCTCCTTCCCCTTCCTGACGGCGGGAACATCGTGGATACCCTGGAGGCCTGCTTCTCCTTTGAGGAGCTTCACCAGGCCCTCTGCCAGCAGACGGCCCAGTTTTTTTCCGCCGCCAAAAGCCTGGTGCAGGAAAGCTCCACCATTTTTCACATCAAGGACTACATCAGCAAAAACTATATGAACGAGTCCCTGTCCGTGAAGGACATCAGCGGCCATGTGTTTTTGTCCCCCTCCTACGTGTGTACCTTCTTCAAAAACGAGACGGGGAAGACGCTGAACCAGTATCTGACGGAATACCGGATGGAAAAGGCCCGCCAGCTTCTCTCCGATCCCCGGTACAAGATCTCGGAGATCTCCTCCCGGGTAGGGTACAGCGACGGCAATTATTTTGGCAAGAGCTTCAAAAAGCACACCGGCCTCTCCCCCTCGGAGTATCGGGAGAAGAACGCCCCAGGAGGGAACGCCCATGAAAAAACGCTTTGACCAGATCAGACAGCATTATGGGGATATGAAGCTCCAGTCCAAGCTCACCTTTTCCCTGATGCTCATGGTCACCATCCCCATGCTCCTGCTGGCCCTTTTCTTCTACGGGCGGCTGTATGAGATGGTGGTCTCCTACACCATCCGCCAGGAGCAGGATACCTCGGCAAAGACTGCTCCCCTCATCGGGGAGATGATCCAGCAGGTCCAGGAGGGCAGCCGCTCTCTGACCCAGCAGCCCTTTTACCAGACCCTTTTTCTCCATGGATCCCCGGAGAGCTGGGACAAGCTGGCGTCCTCCCCTCAGGCGGAGGCCTTTTCCCAGGCGGCAGGGGAGCTGACCGGGGGCGGTCTGATCACCAGCGTCCGCGTTTACGCCGACCTCCCTAAGGACTGCCCTCTCTTTACCCACGAAAATACAAAAGCCCTGTTTTATCCCATGGAGCGTGCCAGAGGCACCTACTGGTACGGGATCTTTCAGGGCTCCTATGCCTCCCGCCTGTTTTGCCCTCCCTTTTATCTTGGTACCAGGGAAAAGGAGGAATGCGGGGATCTGGCCTACATCCAGCAGGCCTCCCTGTCCTGCGAGGGGCAGAGCTATCCGGCCTACATGGCCGTCTACTATTCCAGCGGCAGGCTCGTGAAGGTTCTGGATGAAAATCTGGCCTTGGAGGGAAGCGTCTCCTATATCCTGAACGAGCGCAACAATCTGGTTGCCTCCTCCAACGAATCCCTTTCGGGAATGTACTGGCTGAACTACGAAACCATCGAGGATTCCTTTATGTCCTCCAACAACTTCATCGAACGGAACATTGTAGGCAGGAAGGTGTACGCCGGCTTTTACCGGATCAACCAGGCGGGATGGTTTATGGTGACCGTCCTCCCCTCGGAGCCCCTTTTAGCCCAAAGCAACAAGATCATGGTCCAGTTTGTGGTGCTGTACCTCTTTTTCCTGCTCCTGGCCTTCGCCCTGTCCAATCTTCTGGCCCATTCCATCACAGGCCGTATCTCCTCGGTCATCAGCCAGATGCGTACCGTGAGACAGGGGCCGCCCGTTCCCATGGACAGCCCCCTGTATCACGACGAGGTGGGCGACCTCATCGACACCTATAACTATATGACCCGGAAGATGAACCAGCTCATCGAGGATCAGGCCCAGACGGCGGAGGACCTGCGGATCGCGGAGTTTAATTCCCTCCAGGCCCAGATCAACCCCCATTTTCTCTACAACACCATGGACATGATCAACTGGATGGCCCAGCAGGGCCAGACCTCCCAGATCAGCAGCGCGGTCCAAAGCCTGTCCCGGTTTTACAAGCTGACCTTAAGCCGGAAAAAGGGCATCTCCACCATCGCCCAGGAGGAGGAGCATGTGTCCATTTACATCCAGCTCCAAAATATGCGCTACCACGACAGGATCACCTTTATCTCTGACATTCCCGACGAGCTGATGGAATATCAGATCCCTAAGCTGACCCTTCAGCCTGTGGTGGAAAACGCCATCCTCCACGGCATCCTGGAAAAGGAGACCAAGGAGGGCACCATCGTACTTACCGGCTGGATGGAGGGGGAATACATCCTCCTGCTCATCTCCGATGACGGCGTGGG
>JAUNJL010000011.1 GCA_030533315.1 Eubacteriales bacterium | reverse complement strand
GAAATAAAAGGATTTCAAGCCATGCCCGAACATATGTTGCTGCAAAACTGTGGATACCCGGCAAGGCAAGGTTTATAAATACAGTCTATAAGTGGGGGCCCCATCAAAAAATTTCTCTTTTTTACAAAAAAAGCTTGCAATCCATCGAAAAGTATTATATACTAAGCGAGTCGGTTGACGCATGGCCAGTTGGTCAAGGGGTTAAGACGCCGCCCTCTCACGGCGGAAACACGAGTTCGATTCTCGTACTGGCTGTTTTCTCTACCGATATTCATAAGCAATTACATATGGCCAGTTGGTCAAGGGGTCAAGACGCCGCCCTCTCACGGCGGAAACACGAGTTCGATTCTCGTACTGGCTGTTTTCTCTACCGATATTCATAAGCAATTACATATGGCCAGTTGGTCAAGGGGTCAAGACGCCGCCCTCTCACGGCGGAAACACGAGTTCGATTCTCGTACTGGCTGCTAGGGAATGGTTCTGAAGTTTAGGCTTTGGAACCATTTTTTTGTATCGGCGCACCATCGGCCCAGCATCACACAAAGCGGCCAACCACTCGCTCCCTTTATGGAAGGAGTCGTCTCCTTTATCAAAAGACTGTCTCTTTTATCAGATTGTTTCATTTATCAGACGGCCCATTCCTTTTATCGGGCGTCCGCTTGTTTTATCGGGCCATTCATTTGTTTTATCACGATCACAACACAAGGAGGAATTTTCGTATGGCATTTGACGGTATCACCATCGCCGCCATGGTTCAGGAACTGAAGGCTGAGCTGGAGGGCGGAAGGATCAACAAGATCGCTCAGCCGGAAAAGGACGAGCTGCTCATCACCGCAAAGGGAAAAAGCGGGCAAAAACGGCTTCTTCTCTCCGCCTCCGCCTCCCTTCCCCTGCTTTATTTTACCCAGAAAAACAAGGTCAGCCCCCTCACCGCCCCTAATTTTTGTATGCTTCTCCGAAAGCACGTGGGAAGCGCCCGGATCACCGCCATCCGGCAGCCCGGCATGGAGCGGGTGGTGGAGTTTGAGCTGGAGCACCTAAACGAGCTGGGGGACGTGTGCCACAAGGTGCTGATCCTGGAACTGATGGGAAAGCACAGCAACCTCATCTTCTGTGACCACAACGGCATGATTTTGGACAGCATCAAGCACGTCTCCGGCAACATGAGCTCTGTCCGGGAGGTGCTGCCGGGACGAACCTACTTTATTCCCAAAACGCAGGAAAAGCTGGAGCCTGCCGCCGTGACGGAGGAGCTTTTCCGGACGGTTCTCTGTCAAAAGCCCACCACCATCGCCAAGGCTCTCTACACCACCATCACCGGCTTAAGCCCTGTCATGGCTCAGGAAATCTGCTGCCGGGCCTCCATTGACGGGGGCGGCGCCGCCCAGTCCCTGGGAGAAAAAGAGCAGCTCCACCTTTATCACACCTTTCGCCGGACCATGGAACAGGTACAGGAGGGGGATTTTGTCCCCACCATCGTCTATCGGGATCAGGAGCCGGTAGAATACGGAGTCCTTCCCTTCCAGCAGTACGGTTCTCTTTACCGTACCCAACGATTCGACAGCGTTTCCGCCATGCTGGAGGCTTATTACGCCTCGAAGGACGCCATCACCCGCATCCGCCAGAAATCCTCGGAGCTTCGCCGGATCGTCCAGACAGCCCTGGAGCGGAACCGCAAAAAATACATTCTTCAGCAAAAGCAGCTGAAGGATACGGAAAAGAAAGACAAATACAAGATTTACGGAGAACTGATCAACACCTACGGCTACGGTCTGGAGGATGGCTGCAAGTCCTTCTCAGCCTTGAATTACTACACCAACGAGGAGATCACCATCCCTCTGGATCCCACCCTCACCCCCCAGGAAAACGCCAAGAAATACTTTGACCGGTACAGCAAGCTGAAACGGACACAGGAGGCCCTCACCTACCAGACGGAAGAAACCACCGGCGAGATCCAGCACCTGGAATCCATCTCCAACGCCCTGGATATCGCCGTGGAGGAGAGCGACCTCTCCCAGATCAAGACGGAGCTTGTGGAATACGGATACATCAAAAAGCACACCCCTCAGAAGGGCAGCAAGATGCAGGCGAAGTCCAAGCCCTTCCACTACGTCTCCAGCGACGGCTATGACATCTACGTGGGGAAAAACAACTACCAGAACGACGAGCTCACCTTCAAGCTGGCCACCGGAAACGACTGGTGGTTTCACGCCAAGAAGATGCCCGGCTCCCATGTGGTGGTAAAGACAAAGGACGGCACCCTCCCGGACCGCACCTTTGAGGAGGCGGGAAGCCTGGCCGCCTACTACTCCTCAGGCCGGACAGCCCCCAAGGTAGAAATCGACTACCTCCAAAAGAAGAACGTAAAAAAACCGGCAGGCGCCAAACCCGGCTTCGTCGTATACTACACCAACTACTCCCTCATGGCCACCCCGGACATCACCAATCTAAAAGAAGTCTGACAGCGAAAGGGGCCCTCATGGCCCCTTTCCATTGCTCATCCGTTTTCAGCTCGCACAAAAACGAGCGGTCCCCAACCCGTTTGAACCCCGCCCGTCACCGTCCTTCTCTGAAAGTAAGCCCCCATTTCGGCCGTGATCAAACCGCCGCTTCTTCCTGCACTTTTTTTATAAATTCCTCCGGCTTTTTCAAAAGCTTCGCCATCTCACCTACCGAATAGCCATCCCTCGTCCACTCCACAATCAAGTCCCTCAAGCTTTCCTGACGTCCCTCTTCACGTCCCTGCCTGCGTCCCTGCTCACGTCCTTCTTCACATCCCTGCTCCTTTAATTTTTCCAAAGCGGTACACATACTGACAGCCTCCTCTCTGCTTCCCTGATTCATCAGTTCCACTGAATCCGTGATCTTACCGATTACCGTGACTAATTCCGATTTTATTTCTTTATCCTTATATTCCTTGTTGATTTTATCAAAGCTTCCATTGAATATTTCTCTGGAAATTTTTTTATTTTTTTACTCTCCGGCAAACAGTTTCACCCGCCTCTCTAGCTTCATTATAGCAAATTTTCCTGAGGCTGCAACCTATATTTCCAACTAAAAAAAGCCCCTCCCACCTGCCGGTTTGCGTTCCCGCAAGCCGGACAGAAGGATGAGGGGCAAAGGCGCGCCCGTTTATGGGCCGTCCGCCTGCATCAGGCGGTGCCGGTCTTTTTGTTTTTTGCCTTTCCCAGATAGGCGGCCTTTACGGATTCATTTTCCGCAAGCTCCTTTCCGGTTCCAGAAAGGGTGATGGAGCCGGTCTCCATAACGTAGCCATGGTGGGCCGCATGGAGGGCCATGTTGGCGTTCTGCTCTACCAGAAGGATGGTCTTTCCCTGGCGGTTGATCTCCCGGATGATGTCGAAAACGTCTCTCACCACGATGGGGGCAAGGCCCAGGGAGGGCTCATCCATCATGATCACGTCCGGGCGGCTCATCAGGGCCCTGGCAATGGCAAGCATCTGCTGCTCACCGCCGGAAAGAGTACCGGCCAGCTGCCAGCTTCTCTCCTTCAGACGCGGAAAGAGATCATAGCACCAGCGGATGTCCTCCTCCAGGTCATCCTTGCGAAGGTAGGCCCCCACCTTTAGATTCTCCAGCACGGTAAGATCCGCAAACACTCTTCTCCCCTCGGGAACCAGGGTGATCCCCTGAGACACGATGTTCTCCGGCGTTTTTCCAGCGATCTCCTGACCATTCAGCAAAATGCTCCCCATGGTGGGCTTCACAAGTCCCACGATGGAGCGGAGGGTGGAGCTTTTTCCCGCACCGTTGGCGCCGATCAGGGTCACCACCTCCCCCTTGGGAACCACAAAGCTGATGTCCTTCACCGCCTTGATTCCCCCGTAGGACACACACAATCCTTTTACTTCCAGTACATTACTCATCTGCGGCACCTCCCAGATATGCGTCAATTACTCGCTGGTTGTTCTGGATCTCCTCTGGAATCCCCTCTGCAATGGGTTTACCAAAGTCCAGAACGTAGATCCGGTCGGAAATCTCCATCACAAGATCCATATGATGCTCGATCATAAAGATGGTCAGGCCGAAATCATCCCGGATCCTTCTGATAAAGGCTGTCAGCTCATCCGTCTCCTGGGGATTCATACCTGCTGCCGGCTCATCCAAAAGAAGCAGGGAAGGCTTCGTGGCAAGGGCCCGGGCGATCTCCAGACGCCGCTGTTTTCCATAGGGAAGGGAGGTAGCCATCTCGTCCCGCTCGCTTTCCAGGCCCACGATCCTCAAAAGCTCCTCCGCATCCTTGCGCATCTGCTCCTCCTCCCTGCCGTTCAGATGGAAGGTGGCCGTAAACAGATTGCTGGTGCGCCTCAGATGCTTTGCGATGAGAATATTTTCAAACACCGTCTGACTCTTAAAGAGCCGGATGTTCTGGAAGGTCCTGGCAATCCCCAGCTTGGTGATCTTGTCCGGCGTGGGGGCAAGAACATGGGTATACTGATCCCCGTGCTCGCCCTGATACAGCTTCTTCATCTTGCCCTGGGGATGGTTCTCAATGATCTTCTGCCCGTTGAAATACACCGCACCGTTGGTGGGCGCATAAACGCCGGTGATCACGTTGAAGGCCGTGGTTTTTCCCGCACCGTTGGGACCGATGAGAGAAACGATCTCCCCCTTGTTTACCACGATATTCATATTGTCCACCGCCACCACGCCTCCAAACTGCATGGTCACGTTTTCCACTTTCAATACATTTTCACTCATTGGAGTTTCCTCCTTTGTCTCTTTTTGGACTTCCGTGTGAAGAAATCACAGATCCCTCTCACGGAAAACTCCCTATTCCCCATGATCCCCTGCCTGAAAAACAGCACGATGATCATGATGATCACGGAAAATACCACCTTGCGGAAGCCGGAGCGAAGCAGGGGGACGTGAAAATCTCCAATGTAGGTGTCGTTGTCCAGAAAACGGAGCAGCCACTCCGAGCAGGTGATGAAAAGGAAGGAGCTGAGACAGCTCCCGGTCACAGACCCGATACCGCCGATCACCACGATAAGCAGGATCTCATAAGTCATGGCCGACTTGAACATGGATGCCTGAATGGTGGTCTGGTACATGGCCAGAAGCGCTCCGGAAATACCGGCAAAAAAAGAGCTGACGGTAAACGCAATCCTCTTGTGGTGCGCCAGATTAATGCCCATGGCCTCCGCCGCCACCTCATCATCCCGGATGGCCTTGAAAGCCCTTCCATAGGTGGAGTTGATGAGCATGACGATGACTGCGATGCAGATCCCCGACACCACGAAGGGGTAAATCACGCTTTTAAAGGTGGGGTAGCTTCTCAAAAGATTGGAGCCGTTTGTGAGAGGCCCCAATTTATCCCACTGGAAAACAGCCCGGATGATCTCGGCAAAGCCCAGGGTGGCAATGGCCAGATAATCGCTCTTCAGACGGAGCACCGGAAGACCGATCAGATAGGCGAAGACAGCCGCCACCACGCCGGAGGCCACAAGGCCCACCACCACGGGAACGGCAAACTGAATGATGCCCCCGTCAAAATACTGGTAAACAAACTCTCTCTGCTCCACTGGAATGGTGAGAACACCGTATGTATAGGCTCCCAGGAGCATAAAACCCGCCTGGCCCAGAGAAAACAGTCCGGTGAACCCGTTCAGCAGGTTCATGGAAACCGCCACCAACGCATAAATGGCGCCCTTCTTCAAAACCGTAAAGATCATGTCCGTAGGCGTCATGGTGTGCTCCATAACGTACAGAACCACAAGCAGCGCCGCAATCAGGGCAGCGTTTATGATTCCTTCTTTTTTCTTACTCATAACATCGCCTCCCCCTTATACCTTATCCGTGACCTTCTCACCAAACAGACCCGTGGGCTTTGCGATCAGAATAACGATCAGAAGCGCAAAGGTAAAGGCGTCGGAGAAGGTGGTCAGGCCCATACCCTTGATCAGGTTTTCGCAGATACCGATGATAAAAGCGCCAAGCACGGCCCCTGGAATGGAACCGATGCCGCCGAACACCGCCGCCACAAAGGCCTTCAGGCCAGGCATGGCCCCCGATATGGGCACGACTCCCGTATAGTTAGAAAAGTATAAAAGACTGGCCACCGCGGCCAGGAAGGAGCCGATGATAAAGGTGGTGCTGATCACAGAATTGATCCTGATCCCCATCAGCTGGGAGGTCTCAAAATCCTTGGAGGCCGCACGCATGGCCATACCGATCTTGGTGTGCTTGATGAGCACCACTAGGGCGATCACGAGAAGCACGGTCAGAACAGGCGTGATCACTGTTACACGCTTTGTGGTCGCACCAAAGACCTGGATCGTATCGCTGATCCAGGGGATCGCCGGGTACTGCTGAGCCAGTCCACCGGTGATGTAAAGGGCCAGATTCTGAAGAAGATAAGACACACCGATGGCGGAGATCATGATAGACATCCTGGGCGCCTGCCGAAGAGGCTTATAGGCTACACGCTCTATCAGAAAACCAATCACCACCGTTACCACCAAAACAATGGGGATGGAAATATACATAGGCACGGATGCGGACGTATAAACCATGATCAGGCCCGCAACCATAAAAATATCGCCATGGGCGAAGTTTATCAAACGTAAGATACCGTATACCATGGTATATCCGATGGCGATCAGGGCGTACTGTCCGCCTACGGAGATACCTGCCAGCAAATACGGCAGATTTCTACTGAACCATTCCATAGGAATCCTCCCAAAATGAGAAGGCGGGACAAAACGGCCCGCCCCCTTTTTTATGTTTGTTTTTCAGCTTGATGATCCTCTGCACAGAGATCAGCTGATACCCTGCTCACCTACGAAGTCCCATGCTCCTGTCTCCGTGTTGGCAGTCTTCACGTACGCCGTGTCTCTCACTGCGTCACCATTCTCGTCATCAAACTCAACCTTCCCGCAGACGCCCTGATAGGTCACGTCCCAAAGGGCCTCGTTCACGGCCGCCGGATCCGGAGAGCCTGCTGCCTTCAATGCCTCAAGAGCCACATAGTAGGCGTCAAAGCCCATGGCTGACACTGCCGCGATGGTGTCGTCACCGCCGTTGTTCGCCTTGATCTTGGAATCGGAGTTGATGTACTCCTTCATGCCAGTATCGAACTCTTCATTGCCGCCCTCCTGATAGAAGGTGGTAACATAAATCTTCACATCCTTATCCTTCGCCGCATTCAGGATCACGTTGGAATCCCAGGTATCGCCTGCCAGAAGCGGGATCTCCATACCCTGTGCGGAGGCCTGCTCGATGATCAGGGCAGCGGCCTCTGTGGAGGTAGGTGCGAAGAACACCTCTGCCCCTGCGTTCTTTGCGGACGTGATGTAGGAGGTAAAGTCACTGTTTCCATCTGGGAAGGTCTCCTCGATCACCTCTCCTCCCAGCTCCTCAAAGGCTTTCTTGAAGTAATGGCCCAGACCTGCGCTGTAATCGTCTCCCAGCTTCGTAAGGATGTATGCCTTCTTCGCCTCAAATTTGTCCTGTGCAAAGTTGGCAAGGACGGTACCCTGGAAGGGATCCAGGAAGCAGATGCGGAAGTAATGGGTATTTCCCTGGGTCACCTGAGGATTCGTACAGGTAACGCCCATAGCCGGAACGCCGCCGTCCTTGAAGATGTCGGAAGCCGCAATGGACACGCCGGAGCCATAGGAGCCCAGCACGATGGAAACACCGTCGCTCACCAGAGTGGAGGCAGCGGATGGTCCCTTGTCATTGGAGGACTCGTTGTCAACGATGTCCAGCTCCACCTGATACTCGGTGCCGCCGATCTCAACGGTGGGCGTAAGGCTGTTTGCATACTGGATGCCAAGAGTCTCCTGCTTGCCGCCGGCGCCATTGTCTCCGGAGGCCGGCTCATACACGCCGATCTTCACGGTATCTGCCGCAAAAGCAGGAACAACGCTGCTTGCCACGGTCGCTGCAGCCACGGCTGCGGTCATCAGGACAGATAAAATCTTTTTTTTCATAATTGATCTCCTCCTTGTGTTCATTACATGGAGACAAGTGTCTTTGCCTCTCACACATTGTTGAAATTATAGCACTCTTTTCTGCTTTAATCAAGCAAAACCCTCCATTTTTTTGATTTTTTTTCTGACAACGAGGCGCACTCCCCATCCGGCCAGCCCCGCCTCCACACGTCAAAATCCAAGAAGGACGCCTGGGCAAAAAACAAAACGGCGCCGAAGAACCATGTCTCCGGCGCCTTTGCCTCCATCCCCATTGTACTACCCATACCTGCGGATGGCAAGTATCTTTTTTTACAAGATTATTTTTTTTACCATTCGATAAAATGCCAAAAACCAGGCCCTTTACTTCACCACCAGATTGATGATCTTCTTGGGAACATAGATCTCCTTTACCACATTTCCAGTCAGCTTGTCCGCCAGAGCCTCCTTGCCCTTGGCGATGGCCTCCTCCTTGGAGCAGTCGGCGGGAATACTGATGACCACCCTGGTTTTTCCGTTGACCTGCACCGGGACCTGGACCTGGTCGTCCTTCATGGCCTCCTCGTCATGCTCCGGCCACTGCGCATGGAAAACAGAATCCTTCTCTCCCAGCCTCTCCCACAGTTCCTCCGCAATATGGGGGGCAAAGGGGGCAAGCAAAATGGTAGCCGTCCGAATGGTCTCCCTGTCCACGGCTCCCTCCGTCCTCTTGCCGGCCTCCATGAGCTTGTTCGTGTACTCCATAAAGCCGGAGATCACGGTATTCAGGCTGAAGGCCTCCAGTCTCTGCGTGATGTCGAAAACCATCCTATGGCGGAGCTTCACCAGCTCCTTCGTCTCGGGAACGTCCTTCTCCATGCTGGTGAGAGCCAGGTTCCAGAACCTTTTGAGGAAACGGAAAACCCCGTCAATCCCCCGGTCGTCCCACTCTGCGTCCAGCTCCGGCGGACCGACAAAAAGCTCGTACATCCTCAGGGAATCACAGCCATAATCCTGCACCAGATCATCTGGCGAAACCACGTTCCCCTTGGACTTGCTCATCTTGATGCCGTTTTTGCCGTTGATCATGCCCTGGTTGAACAGCTTCTTAAAGGGCTCGTCAAAGTCAACCACGCCGATGTCATACAGGAACTTCGTGTAAAAACGGGAGTACAGAAGGTGAAGCACCGCATGTTCCACGCCGCCGATGTACATATCCACCGGCAGGTACTTGTCCGCCTTTTCCTTGGAAACCAGTTCCTGATCGTTTTTGTTGTCCACGTAGCGGAGGAAGTACCAGGAGGAACCGGCCCACTGAGGCATGGTGTTGGTCTCCCTCTTTGCGGGAGCCCCGCAGCAGGGACAGGTGGTGTTCACCCATTCATGGATGGCGGCCAGGGGCGACTCCCCGGTGCCTGTGGGCTGATAGCTCTCCACCTCTGGAAGGGTCAGGGGAAGCTGATCCTCCGGCACGGGCACGGCCCCACATTTGGGACAGTGAACGATGGGAATGGGCTCTCCCCAATAGCGCTGGCGGGAGAATACCCAATCCCGAAGCTTATAATTGACGGTCTTACGCCCAAGTCCCCTCTCCTCGATCATCTGGGGCGCTTCCTTCTTCAGGACGGCAGACTCCATGCCGTTCCACTCCCCGGAATTGATCACGATTCCAGAGGCCTCCGTGTAGGCCTCCGTCATGTTTTCGATCTCCTTGCCGTCCTTGGCGATAACCTGAACGATGGGAAGGTCAAACTTCCTGGCAAACTCAAAGTCACGGTCATCGTGTGCCGGCACGCACATGATGGCGCCGGTCCCGTAGTCCGCCAATACATAGTCAGACAGCCAGATAGGCACTGGCTTGCCATTTAACGGGTTGACGGCATAGGTACCGGTAAACACGCCGGTCTTCTCCTTGTCCTGCATACGGTCCACATTGGACTTCATGGATGCGTCAAAGATGTATTTCTCCACGGCCTCTCTCGTCTCGTCCGTGGCCAGGGAGGCGGCAAGGGAATGCTCCGGCGCCAACACCATAAAGGTAGCCCCGTGAAGGGTATCCGGCCTCGTGGTGTAAACCGTGATCTTTTCCTCCCGTCCCTGGATGGGGAAATCCACCTCTGCGCCGTAGGACTTTCCGATCCAATCAGTCTGCATCTTCTTGACCTTCTCCGGCCAGTCCAGCTTGTCCAGATCCTCCAGGAGACGGTCGGCGTACTTGGTGATCCGAAGCATCCACTGGCGCAGGTTTTTCTTTGTCACCGTGGCGCCGCAGCGCTCACAGCAGCCGTTGACCACTTCCTCATTCGCCAGTCCGGTCTTACAGGAAGGACACCAGTTGATGGGAAACTCCTTTTCATAGGCCAGCCCGTTTTTGAACATCTGCACAAAAATCCACTGGGTCCATTTGTAGAAAGCGGGATCCGTGGTATTGACCTCCATATCCCAGTCGTAGATGGCGGCAATGTCATTGATCTGCTTCTTAATATTCTTAACATTTTCTGCGGTGGACACGGACGGATGGATCCCCATCTTGATGGCATAGTTTTCCGCCGGAAGGCCAAAGGCGTCCCATCCCATGGGATGAATGAGATAGTAACCCTGGAGCATCTTGTAGCGGCTCCACACGTCTGAGATCACATACCCTCTCCAGTGGCCCACGTGGAGGCCGTTCCCGGAGGGATATGGGAACATATCCAGGCAGTAGTATTTTGGTTTTTTTCCATCGTTGACGTTCACAGGCTTTTCTTCCCATTTGGTACGCCATTTCGCTTCGATTGCCTTATGGTTATAAGGTACAGCCATGATTGATTCCTCCTGAAAGTGTATAAAAATTGAAAAAGCCTTCCGCCCCTGCTTTTAGAGGCGAAAGGCTGATAAACAAAGAACTGAGTTTTATTCTAACGATGGCCGTTCATTTTGTCAAGGGGAAATTGGGAAAAGGGCCATGTGGACCGCCCTTTCGCCGCAGCGGCCCGCACAAAGGCCGGAGCCTCCCATGGAAGCTCCGGCCTGCGCAAATTTTAATCAGTATACAGAATGCGGCTCTTAGTTGTCATCGCCGTCCAGGTTGTTTGCCCTGGCTTCGATCTCCTTCTGCTGGATGTCACTGGGGGCCTGCTCGTAACGGGCAAACTGGTAGGAGAACTCTCCGCTTCCCCCTGTCATGGAGCGAAGATCCGTGGAGTATCCGTAGATCTCCAAAAGAGGCACGTCAGCCTCAATGACGGTATTGCCGTTGTGATCTGGATTCATACCCAGGACACGGCCCCGTCTCTTGTTCAGATCGCCCATGGCGTCGCCGGTGTACTTGTCGGGAACCGTCACCTTCATGGAAACGATGGGCTCCAGAAGAACGGGGGACGCCTCCATAAAGCCCTTCTTGAAGGCCAGGATCGTCGCCATCTTAAAGGCCATCTCGGAGGAATCCACCGGATGGTAGGAACCGTCATACAAGGTGGCCTTCACGCCCACAACGGGATATGCGGCGAGAGGTCCCTTCTGGACACATTCCTGAAGCCCCTTCTCCACTGCCGGGAAGTAGTTCTTCGGAACGGCTCCGCCTACCACCACCTGCTCGAACACATAAGGCGTCTCCAGATCTCCGGAGGGCTCGAAGCGCATCTTCACGTGACCGTACTGGCCATGTCCGCCGGACTGCTTCTTGTGCTTTCCTTCCACGTCGGAATTTTTCCGAATGGTCTCCCGGAATGGAACCTTGGGCTTACAAAGCTCCACATCCACCCTGTAGCGCTCCTTCAGCATACTGACCACGATATCCAGATGCTGGTCTCCCATACCGTAGAGAAGGCTCTGACGGTTGGCCCCGTCGTTCACTGCCTTTAAGGTCTTATCCTCACTCATGAGCTTGGAGAGAGCCTGGGAGATCTTGTCCTCGTCCCCCTTGTTGACCGCCTTATAGCGCTTGTAGGTGTAAGGCGTGGAAAGGACTGCCTTCGGGTAAAGGATGGGATGAGCCTTCGTGGCAAGGCTGTCCCCGGTCTGCACGCTTACCAGCTTGGCGATGGCCCCGATGTCCCCTGCGTGAAGCTCGGGAACCTCGATGGGCTTAGAGCCCTCCAGCACGTACAGCTTGTTCAGACGCTCCTCCGTGCCGCTCTCCACGTTGAGAAGGGTGTCATCGGACTTGATCACGCCGGAGCAAACCTTGATCAGGGAATATTTTCCAAGGAAGGGATCCACGATGGACTTCCATACATAAGCAGATTTCGCCTTTGCAAAATCATAGTTGGCCTCAAAAATCTCGTTTGTCTTCTGCTCGATACCATTGCAGGGACGCTTGTCCGGGCTGGGGAAGTAACCGCAGATGTCATCCAGAAGATTGGACACGCCCTGAAGATTGACGGGAGAGCCCATGCACACCGGCACAATGCTGGCCTCCTGAATGTTGGTAGCCAGGGCTGCGGAAACCTCTGTCACGGAGAACTCGTCTCCCTCAAAGTAACGATCCATGAACTCCTCGCTGGTCTCAGCCACGGACTCCATCAGGATCTCATGATACTTCTCCAGGTACTCATCCAGATACTCTGGGATGGGGCACTCTTCTTTCTTGTCCTTCTCGATATATCTTCTGCCGGCCTGCTTTACCACGTTGACATAGCCCACAAACTTTCCGTCCTCCCGGATGGGGAAATGAATGGGGGCGATCTTCTTGCCGTACAGCTCGGTAAGCTGCTCCACAACCTTGCGGTAGCTGACCTCATCCACGTCCATACCGGTCACAAAGATCATGCGGGGAAGCTTATATTTCTCGCAAAGATCCCAGGCCTTCTGGGTCCCTACCTGAACGCCGGCCTTACCGGACACAACGATGATGGCACCATCGGCAGCACTGACAGCCTCCTCTACCTCGCCTACGAAGTCAAAGTATCCAGGCGTGTCCAGCACGTTGATCTTCTCCCTCAGCCACGGAACCGGAATCACGGATGTGCTGATGGAAAAATGCCTCTTGATCTCTTCTTTATCGTAATCACTGACAGTATTTCCGTCTTCCACTCTGCCCAAGCGGCTCGTCATACCTGCCAGATATGCCATTGCCTCTGCCAAAGTCGTCTTTCCAGCCCCGCCATGCCCCAACAGGACTACATTCCTGATTAGGTCAGTTCTAAAAACGTCCATATGTAATACCTCCCTGTTTGTCTGATATGTCCATATTCTACTAAATTTTCAATTAACTTTCAAGTATTTTATATATTTTTGACAATGTAATTTTTCGGAAACAGGGCAGCCCCAGTCCTCCAAGGGCCGCCGCCAAGGAGCCTCCGGGATCCCCTGAGCAAGGCTTTTTTGCCGTTCCCCTCATTTCCGGCGGCCGCCGCAGCAGGGCCTGACCGCCTGGGCCCGTGCAGGACCGGCCCGAAACGGCAGCCAACCTTTCCAACAGGAATTGACATTTTTCTTCTTATATTCTACAATGAACCGAGGATCGGATATCCATACCAAAATGGGAAGGATGCCTTCCCTCTGGTATCTCAATAAAATGTAACCGGAAAGGATGTAACCTATCATGAAAACCATCGGTTTTATCGGTCTTGGCCTGATCGGAGGCTCCATCGCAAAGGCGATCCGCAAATTTCGCCCGGAGATCCGCCTTTTGGCCTACGCTCCCAGCGAAAAGACCTTGTCCGCCGCCCTGGAAGACGGCACCATCCATGAGGCCTGCACAGAAAGGGATCCCCGCTTCGGGAGCTGTGATTACGTGTTTTTGTGCGCTCCCGTGGAATACAATCTGGAATATCTGAAGTTTTTGAAGGAGGTCCGCCAGCCAGGCTGCATCATCACGGACGTGGGCAGCGTCAAGGGCAATATCCACCAGGCGGCGGAGGATCTGGGACTGGGAGGCTGCTTCATCGGCGGACACCCCATGGCTGGCTCCGAGAGATCCGGTTACGCCTATGCCAGCGACCGGCTGATCGAAAACGCTTACTATATCCTCACCCCGGGAGGCGAAGTCCCCCTGGACAGGCTGACGGAGCTTACGGAGCTCATTGGAGCCCTGGGAGCCATCCCCATGGTCATCACCTCCGAGGAGCACGACTTTATCACGGCAGGCGTTTCCCATCTGCCTCACATCATCGCCTCCGCCCTGGTCAATCTGGTAAAGACCCTGGACAACGACGCCCAGTACATGAAGACCATCGCCGCGGGAGGCTTCCGGGACATTACCCGCATTGCCTCCTCCTCCCCCGTGATGTGGGAACAGATCTGCATGGAGAACCAGAAGAACATCTCCAACGTGCTGGATGACTACATCCGAATGCTGATCCAGATCCGCTGCGCCATCGACCAGGGGCAGGGCGGCTACATCAACCAGATGTTTGCCAGCTCCAGGGATTACCGGGATTCCATCGACGTGTCGGACAACGGCCTGATCAAGAAGTCCCATGTTCTGTACCTGGACATTGCCGACGAGGCCGGCGCCATCGCCACCAGCGCCACCATCCTGGCCATGGAAAACATCAGCATCAAGAACATCGGCATCATCCACAACCGGGAATTTGAGGAGGGCGTCCTGAAAATCGAGTTTTACGAGGAGGAGGCCCAGAAGAAGGGTGCGGCTCTGCTGAAAAAGCGAAATTACATCGTTTACGAAAGGTAGGATATTTTGGGAAAAAGACGCCCACTGACGGCGGTCTTTTCCAGCACCATAGATTTACACAACAGATCAAAAAAGGAACCGATTGCTTATGGAAATCAAAAAATTAAGAAATCTGAGAGGGGAGCTAGAGATCCCCGGGGACAAATCCATCTCCCACAGAGCCGTCATGTTCGGCGCCCTGGCGGAGGGCGTCACAAGGATCAGCCATTTTCTGGAGGGGGCGGACTGCCTCTCCACCATCGCCTGCTTCCGCCAGATGGGGATCTACATCCAGAAGGACCAGGGCGAGATCCTGGTGACCGGAAAGGGGCTCCATGGCCTTTCGGCCCCCAAAGCCCCCCTGGATGTGGGAAACAGCGGCACCACCACCCGCCTGATCTCCGGCATTTTGGCCGGTCAGTCCTTTTCCAGCCAGCTGACAGGGGACGCCTCCATCCAGTCCCGCCCCATGAAGCGGATCATGACCCCCCTTTCCATGATGGGGGCCAGCATCCGCAGCGTCAGGGACAATGGCTGCGCCCCCCTGGCCATCACCGGAAAGCCCTTGAAGGCCATCCACTACACATCCCCGGTGGCGTCCGCACAGGTCAAGTCCTGCGTCCTCCTGGCCGGAATGTACGCCGACGGTCCCACCTCCGTGACGGAGCCGGTCCTTTCCAGAAATCACACGGAGCTGATGCTCCGCTCCTTTGGCGCCCATGTGACCTCCCAGGGAACCACCGCCGCCATTTTGCCCCAGCCCCGTCTGGAGGGACGGGAGATACGGGTACCAGGAGACATCTCCTCCGCAGCCTATTTCATTGCCGCCGGGCTTCTGATCCCGGGCAGTGAGATCCTCCTGCAAAACGTAGGCATCAACCCCACAAGGGACGGCTTCCTCCGGGTCGCCCAGGCCATGGGCGGGGACATCACCCTCCTCAACGAGAACCGTGAAGGAGAGCCCACGGCGGACCTTCTGGTGCGCTCCAGCAGCCTTCACGGAGTCACCATCCAGGGGGAGATCATTCCCACCCTCATCGACGAGCTTCCCATGATCGCCGTGATGGCCGCCTTCGCCTCGGGAACCACCGTGATCCGGGACGCACAGGAACTAAGAGTCAAGGAATCCGACCGCATCCAGGTCATGACGGAAAATCTTTCCCGCATGGGAGCTCATATCCAGGCCACGGAGGACGGCATGATCATACAGGGAGGCCATCCCCTTTCCGGCGCCCGGATCGATCCCCATCTGGATCACCGCATCGCCATGTCCTTCGCCATTGCAGGCGCCGCATGTGACGGCCCTCTCACCATCCAGGACGGAGATTGCGTCAGGATCTCCTACCCTGGCTTCTACGAAGACCTTTACCGCCTGTCCCCGGCCTAAGCCGGGGCAGGCTTTTTTCGGCTCTCCCCGAAGCCCCGGCAGCAGGGCCGCTGCCCCCTGAGAGTCCGCCCACAGCCGCTCCTCCCCGCAAAAATCCCCAGAAATCCCCAGAAATTTCCGATCATGCCTTTTTTTCTCATCTGTTTCGATGTATAATCAAAAGGAAGTAGTTAATACTAACCATCGACATCGCTTTTACTTTTAGGAGGTTTCCCTTATGAAAATATTATTCTATGGCACCAAAAACTACGATGAGCAGTTCTTTGTCAGACTTCTTCCCCAATATCCGGGGATTGAGATCAAATTTATCGAGGCAAACATCCATGAGGATACCGCCTCCCTGGCAAAGGGCTACGACGCCATCTGCGCCTTCGTCAACGCAGATCTGGGCACACCGGTCATCCAGGAGCTGGCCAGGCAAGGTGTCCGGCTGATCCTGATGCGCTGCGCCGGCTACAACAACGTGGACCTAAAAACAGCCCAGGAGCATGACATAAAGGTGCTGCGGGTACCAGGCTACTCTCCCCAGGCGGTCGCAGAGCACGCCATGGCCCTCGTCCTCACCGCAAACCGCCACACCCACAAGGCCTACATCAAGTGCCGGGAAAACAATTTCGCCTTGAACGGACTCATGGGCGTCAACCTGTACCAGAAAACAGCCGGTATCATCGGCACCGGAAAGATTGGCCAGGCCATGGCCCGAATCTGCCAGGGCTTCGGCATGAAGGTGCTGGCCTACGACCTTTACCCCAACAAGAGCCTGGACTTCCTGGAATATGTATCCCTGGACCAGCTTCTCGCAGAAAGCGATCTCATCAGCCTCCACTGCCCTCTGACAGATGAGACGAAGCACATCATCAACGAGGATACCATCCAGAAAATGAAGGACGGAGTCATTCTGGTCAACACCTCCCGGGGCGGCCTCATCAAGACCGAGGATCTGATCTCCGGCATACGGGATCACAAATTCTTTGCCGTCGGACTGGACGTTTACGAGGAAGAGACAGACTATGTATACGAGGATATGTCGGAGAGAATCATGCAGACCTCCTTGATCCAGCGTCTCCTGTCCTTCCCCAACGTGACCATGACCTCCCACCAGGGCTTCTTTACCCAGGAGGCGCTGACCAACATCGCCGAGACGACCCTGGACAACGCCTTCGCCTTCCTCAGTGGCAAGGAGCTGAAAAACCAGGTCCTTTCCTAAATCCCCCTGGAGTCCTTCACGCCTTCATACCTTTCCCGGAGAAGGGCGATCTCCCTGGACCAGCCCTGATCGTCGTTGGGCGTCTCCAGGATAAAGGGCAGCCCCTCCAGGGCCGGGTGGCAGACGACCCGCACAAGGGCGTCCAGCCCGATCTCTCCTTCTCCGATCCTGGCATGGCGGTCCTTGTGGCTTCCAAGGCCATTCGTACTGTCATTCAGGTGGATGGCCTTCAGCCTGGAAAGGCCGATGATCCTGTCGAACTGGGTCAGCACCCCGTCCAGGTCCCCCACGATGTCGTAACCGGCGTCCCACACATGGCAGGTGTCCAGGCAGACGCCCATTTTATCCTGGAGGGTCACCTGATCCAAAACCGCTCGAAGCTCCTCAAAGACGCCTCCCACCTCAGATCCCTTCCCAGACATGGTCTCCAGAAGGACGGTGGTGGACTGATCCTCCCTCAAAACCTGGTTTAGGATCTGGGCGATCTTTGCCGTACCGATCTTTGCCCCCTGGCCCACGTGACTTCCCGGGTGAAAATTATAATAGTTTCCAGGCGTGGCCTCCATGCGCTGAAGGTCGTCTGCGAAGGTTTCCCTGGCAAAAGTCCGGAGCTCCTCCTTTGCGGCACAGGGATTTACCGTGTAAGGGGCATGTGCCACCAGTTTTCCAAACCCATGCTCCCTGGCAATTTCCAAAAAACGTTCCACATCTGATAGATTCATCTCCTTTGCCCTCCCCCCTCTGGGATTTCTGGTGAAAAAGGCGAAGGTGTTTCCCCCATTTTTTACCATCTGCCGCCCCATGGCCGCATAGCCCTTAGAGGAGCTGGTGTGATTCCCTATATACAACATTTCTTTTGTTCCTTTCTTTATCTGCAGCGGCTCAGCCATCTGAACCGTTGTCTGTATTTTGCTTGCTTCTTTCGCTGGAAGCCTTTTCCTGATCCCCCAGGCTGCCCCTTGGCGCCCTTCCCGGAAAGCCCCCGTCTCCCGCCGCCCCGGCCAAGGCATGATCCCATCCCTTTGAGACTGCAGCGCCTCTGTCCCCTCCCGAAGAAGGGTGGTCCCGCCCAGTTCCCAGTTGACGCAGGATCAAAAGTTCCTTATACTGTGTATAGGGCCTGCCCTCTATCAGAAAACGCAATGAAGATTCCCGTCCACAGATAACCTGCAGACAAAGGCCCGGAAGGGATCCTTTCCCCCAGGGCCCCGGCAGTCCTCATCTATGGCCCGCCTATTGAACAGGGCAGACATGGCAGGCGTGAACGGCAGCGAAAGGATTTCAGCATGAGTGACCAAAGACAAAAAAAGACCCCCCAAAAGGAAGGGCGCCAATCCGCCAGGCCATCCGCGGGGAGGCCTTCCCCCTTAGATCTCAGGAAGAGACGAAAAGCGGTCTATCAAAAATCCAAATATGGCCGGCGAAGGCGAAGGCTCCTCCAGATGCTGGGCTGTGCCGGAGCAGCCTTTCTTCTTTTGACGGCTGCGCTGCTCTTCCAGGTCTGGGGCAAAAAGCCGGTTCCCGCCGCAGCCAAGGGAGCCGTCTCCCAGGACCAGAGAAAATCCGCCGGACAGTCCCCAAGCCCTCCAAAAAGGGAGAACCCGGTTCCCCAGGAAAGCTCCGAGCCACAGCCCGCCTCCGCGCCGGAGACGGCCCCCGTGACCCTCACGGTGAGCGTGGTGGGGGACTGCACCCTGGGAACCGACGAGTCCTTCGACTACGGCGCCAGCCTGAACGCTTACTACGACAGCTATGGGCCGGAGTATTTTTTCACCAATGTAAAAAGTATCTTTGAGGCGGACGACCTCACCATCGCCAATATGGAAGGAACGCTGACCTGGTCCACTGCCCGGGAAGAAAAAACCTTCGCCTTCAAGGCCCCTCCCTCCTACGCCAAAATCCTGTCCAGCGGCGGCGTGGAGGCCGTCAGCACCGCCAACAACCACAGCCACGACTACGGAGAGCAAAGCTTTGCCGACACCATGGCAGCCCTTGAGGAGGAGGGCGTCGTCCATTTTGGCTACGATGAAACGGCCATCATGGAGATCAAGGGCGTCAAGGTGGGCCTTGTAGGGATCTACGAGCTGAACGACCACCTGGGCCGCCAGCAGCAGCTGAAGGACAACATCGCCTCCGTAAAGGCTCAGGGAGCCCAGCTGATCATCGTGATCTTCCACTGGGGCAACGAAAAGGAGACCGTGCCGGACATCAACCAGACGACCCTGGGCCGCCTGGCCATTGACCAGGGCGCCCACCTTGTCTGCGGCCACCATCCCCACGTCCTTCAGGGAATAGAATCCTACAAGGGAAGACGAATCGTCTACAGCCTGGGAAATTTCTGTTTCGGCGGCAACAGCGCCCCCAGCGACAGCGACACCATGATCTTCCAGCAGACCTTCACCGTCACGGCCGGCGGCGCAGAGCCCTGCGAGGATGTTACCATCATCCCCTGCTCCATCTCCTCCGCCTGCGGCTACAACAACTATCAGCCCACTCCCGCCCAGGATGAGGAAAAAGCCCGCATCCTCTCCAAAATTGAGGAGAGAAGTTCCTGGATCTCCCCAGCCCAAATCTCCGATCCGCCCGCCTGATACCAGGCAAAGCCCCCATACAACAAAAGATCCCGCCCGCAAAAAGGATCCCAAAAGCAGGATCCTCCGCCCATGCCAGGGCGGCGGGCCGGATCTTTTTTTCTGTCTGGCGAGGGTGTCAGATGATTACCATGGCATCCCCAAAAGAAAAAAAACGGTATCTCTCCTTCACCGCCTCCTCATAGGCCCGGAGGATGTTCTCCTTTCCGGCCAGTGCGGAGACCAGCATGAGAAGGGTGGACTCGGGGAGATGAAAGTTGGTGATGAGGCCGTCGATGATGCGGAACTGGTAGCCGGGATAGATGAAAATATCCGTCCAGCCGCTTCCGGCCTTGATGCGGCCGTCCTCACCAGCTGCCGACTCCAGGGTGCGGCAGCTGGTGGTCCCCACGGAGATGATCCGGCCTCCCCGCCTCTTCGTCTCGTTGATGAGACGGGCCTGATCCTCCTCCACCACATAAAACTCCGAATGCATGTGATGGGTCTCCACATCCTCCACCTTGACCGGACGGAAGGTGCCAAGGCCCACATGGAGGGTCACATGGGCGATGGAAACGCCCTTTTCCTTCACCTTTTCCAGAAGCTCCTCCGTAAAGTGCAGGCCCGCCGTGGGGGCCGCCGCAGAGCCCTCGTGCTTTGCGTACACGGTCTGGTAACGGTTTTTGTCCTTCAGCTTGTGGGTGATATAGGGGGGCAGGGGCATTTCCCCCAGCCGATCCAAGATCTCCTCAAAGATGCCCTGGTACTGAAACTGGATGAGGCGGTTCCCCTCCTCCACAATGTCCAGGATCTCCCCCTTCAGGACCCCGTCTCCAAAGAGGAGCCTTGCGCCGGGGCGGGCCTTTTTTCCCGGCTTTACCAGGCATTCCCAGATGTCCTTCTCCCGCCTTTTCAGAAGAAGGATCTCCACAAGCCCTCCCGTCTCCTCCTTCTGGCCGTAAAGCCTGGCCGGTATCACCTTGGTGTCGTTGAGCACCAGGCAGTCCCCCGGATCCAGATACTCCACCACGTCCGTGAAACGGCGGTGGGTGATGCCCCCGTCCTTCAGGGAGAGGTGCATCAGGCGGGATGAGCTCCTGTCCTCCAGGGGATCCTGGGCGATCAGCTCCTGGGGAAGTTCATAATAAAAATCTGATGTTTTCATAGGCTGTCCATATCTCCTTTTTGAGAGGCCTCCTCTGCCGCAAGAGCCTCCTCCTTCCACTGCTTCCGCAGCTGACGTACCACATTCCACTCCTTGTTTGTGAGGTCCGCCTTTTTCAGCAGATCCGGCCTTCGCCTTGCCGTGCGGAGGATGGACTGCTCCCGACGCCACTTCTCGATGTTGGCATGGTGGCCGCTCATGAGTACCGGGGGCACGGCCTTGTCATGCCAGACCTCCGGACGGCTGTACTGAGGATATTCCAGAAGATTCCCTGCAAAGGACTCCGTTTCCCCCGACTCCTGGTTGCTCAGGACGCCGGGAACCATACGGGAAATGGCGTCCATCATCACCATGGCCGCCAGCTCCCCCCCTGTGAGGACATAATCCCCGATGGATACGTAATCCGTGACGATCTCCTCCAAAACCCGCTCGTCGATCCCTTCATAGTGGCCGCAGAGAAAGACCAGATCCTCCTCCCTTGCCAGCTCCCTTGCCATCCCCTGGTGGAAAACCTCCCCCTGGGGCGTTGCGTAAACCACCCTGGGCTTTTTTCCCAGCTTCTTCTCAATGGATTCGTAGGCAAGGTACACGGGCTCCGCCTGCATCAGCATCCCGGCGCCGCCCCCGTAGGTGTAATCATCCACCTTTTGGTGCTTGTTGAAGGCAAAATCCCGGATGTTCACCGCCTCCATGGAAAGAATGCCGCTGCTTATGGCCCGCCCTGTGATGCTGGTGTTCATTCCCCCCTGGATCATCTCGGGAAATAAGGTCAATACATGAAAATTCATTCAGACAAGTCCTTTCATCAGATGTATGGTCATGACGTTCTTTTCCACGTCCACCTCCAGGATACATTCCCGGATGGCGGGAAGGAGCACCTCCCGGCCCTCCGGCGTCTCCACCACGTACACATCGTTGGCACCGGTCTCCAGCACGTCCTTCAAGACGCCGAACCTCTGACCATCCTCCAGCCGGACCTCCATCCCCATCAGATCCCCGATGTAATACTCATCCTGGCCCAGCTCCTGGGCCTCCTCCCTGGGGATCCAGAGTTCTTTTCCTTTGTACATTTCGATCTGGTTGATGTTGTCGATCCCCTGAAACTTCAGGATCACCAGATTCTTAAAAAAACGGACGCCCTTCACCTCCATCCGAAGCATCTCCCTGCCTGTGTCCAGAAGCAGGTACTCCAGCTGGGTAAAGCGCTCCGCATCCGTGGTGGGATACACCTTCACCTCTCCCCGGATCCCGTGGGTGGTGGTGATGACGCCTATTTTCAATAGATCCTCCATTTTTCACTCCTTTTTTTCGGAAGAAGGGCTTATTTTCCTCCCATATACCGCCCTCCCCCATGACCGTTTACAAGATGCCGTCAGACGGAGACCTTATGACAGCAAACAGGAGCCATGTCTTACACAGCCCCTGTCATATATCGGCTTTCGCCTGCGGTATTTCATTGCAGGATATCCACGATCACCTTTTTGCTGCTTTTTGAAGAAGCCGCCTTCACCACCGTTCGGATAGCCTTTGCGATGCGTCCCTGGCGTCCGATGACCTTTCCCATATCGGCCGGGCCAACCTTCAGCTCGATCACAATGGAATCCTCCTTCTCGGTCTCTGTAACGACCACCTCATCCGGATTCTCAACAAGAGATTTCGCAATTACTTCCACTAATCCCTTCATTATATACCTCCCTGACTTGTTCCCCATAAGGACTTCCCAGAAACATCTGCCTGGGTATCTCTTATTTCTCGATTCCGGCAATCTTCAGGATCTTCGCAACAACCTCTGTGGGCTGGGCGCCTGCTGCCAGCCACTTCCTGGCTGCTTCCTCGTCCACCTTATACACGCTGGGCTCCTGGTTGGGATCGTAGGTTCCGATCTCCTCGATGCATCTTCCGTCTCTCTTGCAGCGGGAATCTGCAACGACGATCCTGTAAAAAGGTGCCTTCTTCTGTCCCATTCTTCTCAATCTGATCTTTACTGCCATGTCTGTTTTTCCTCCGATTTTTCTTATATTTTTTGGTTGTGTTTTCATTTATGTCAAAAGGGAAGCCTGAAGCCGCCTCTTTTACCACCCATTTTGCCGCCCATCATACCGGGCATCTGTTTCATCATCTTCTTACTCTGCTCAAACTGCTTCACAAGGCGGTTGACCTCGGCCACGTCCACGCCTGCTCCCTTTGCGATCCGGTTCTTCCGGGAAACGTTCAGGATGCCCGGATTGCTCCGCTCCTGGGGAGTCATGGAAAGGATGATGGACTTCGTCCTGTCCATGGCCTTCTCATCGATCATATCCTCCAGCTCCTTCATCTTCCCTCCCACTCCGGGGAGCATCTTCAGGATGCTGCCGATACCGCCCATGCTGTTCATCTGATCCAGACTGGTAAGGTAATCGTTGAAATCGAAATCCATCTTTTTCAGCTTCTTGGACATCTCCTGGGCCTTTTCCTGGTCCACGGAGGCCTCCACCTTCTCGATGAGGCTCATCACGTCCCCCATGCCAAGGATCCGGGAGGCCATGCGCTCTGGATAAAACTGCTCCAGATCCGAAAGCTTCTCCCCCATACCCACGTAGAAGATGGGCTTTCCGGTGACGGCCTTGATGGAAAGGGCCGCACCGCCTCGGGTATCTCCATCCAGCTTTGTGAGGATCACGCCGTCGATCCCCACCTGGTCGGTAAAATTCTTCGCCACGTTCACCGCATCCTGGCCGGTCATGGCGTCCACCACCAGAACCGTTGCATCCACTGCCACGTTCGCCTTGATCTCCTCCAGCTCCTTCATCATGCTCTCGTCAATGTGAAGACGGCCGGCGGTATCAATGATGACCACGTTCTGCTGGTGAGTCCTGGCGTGTTCCAGAGAAGCCTTCGCAATATCCACCGGGCTGTTCCTGTCGCCCATGGAGAAGACCTCCACTCCCTGCTTCTCTCCGTTTACCTGAAGCTGGGTGATGGCTGCGGGACGGTAAACGTCGCAGGCCACCAGAAGGGGACGCTTCCCCTTCGACTTCAGCTTTCCGGCAAGCTTGGCCGCCGTAGTGGTCTTGCCGGCGCCCTGAAGGCCGGCCATCATCAGGACCGTCATCTCATTGCCGGGCCGCACAGGCAGCTCCGCCGTCTCGCTTCCCATCAGGGAAACCAGCTCATCGTTCACGATCTTGATCACCATCTGTCCAGGATTCAGGCCATTCATCACATCCTGCCCGACGGCCCTCTCCTGCACGGACTTGGTGAACTGCTTCACCACCTTGAAATTCACGTCGGCCTCAAGAAGGGCCATCTTCACCTCTTTCAAGGCGATCTTGACGTCTTCCTCCGTCAGCCTGCCCTTGCTCCTCAGCTTTTTAAATACGTTTTGCAGTTTATCTGTAAGGCTTTCAAATGCCATGTCACAACTCCTCTAATATCACGCTGGAGATCGCCGCGATCTCCTGGGCCCCCGAGCTCTCAGCCAGCTGGCGGATCCTCTTGACCTGGCTGCGGATGTTCAGGAACTTCTCCACGAGATGGAGCTTCTCCTCATATCCCTCCAATGCCTTGTCGCAGCGGCGGATCATGTCGTGAACGCCCTGCCTGGAGATCCCCAGCTCCTGGGCCGCCTCACTCAAGGAAAAATCCTCCAGCACCACGTTTTCGTAGACCTGTCTCTGGCGGCTGGTCAAAAGCTCGCCATAAAAATCATAGAGCAGCGCCCGTTCCACAAACCTTTCCATTTACAACCACCTGACGATCCTATCCTGGCCTTCGGCCAATCGAACTGTTACATCATATCTTATTTTTTTTTAGCTGTCAAGTATTTTTTCTTGACAAAGATATGTGGCTGCAAAATTTCACTCCTTTTCCAGAGTGAGATCCATGCTGCCGCTTCGGAAGCCTTCCAGATCCAGGGTAAAGTAGGTGCAGCCCACCTCTCTTAAGCGCTCCAGGACCTCCTCCCTTTTTTCCAGGATCAGGCCCGTCCCCTCCAGGTCCGTCTCCAGGCGAAGGATGTCCCCGTGGACGCGGATGCGCACGTTCCCAAGCCCCAGGCCCTTGAGATACTCCTCCCCCTTTTCGATCCGCTTCAAAAGGGCAAGATCCAGCCGGGCCCCGTAGGGAAGGCGGGTGGCCAGGCAGGGAGCGGACGGGCGGGCGGCGGTGGGGATCCCCAGCTCCGCCGCCAGGGCGCGCACCTCCTCCTTCGTGATGCGGCACCTGGCCAGAGGACTTTTTACCCCCAGCTCCTTCACCGCCAAAAGGCCTGGCCGGTACACGTGAAGATCGTCCTCATTGCTTCCCTCCAGAAGGTGGGCGCAGCCCTCCTGCCTGGCAAAATCCAGCATCCTCCCGAACAGGGCCTTTTTGCAAAGATAGCAGCGATCCGGGGGATTGTCCGCCAGCTTCGGCACGGCCAGCTCATCCAGGGTGATGACCTTGTGTATGGCCCCGGTCCCCTTCAAAACCATCTTCGCCGCCTCCAGATCCTCCATGGGGTGGAGGACGGTGTCCATGGTCACGGCGTACACCCTTTTTCCCGTCCTTTTTGCCGCCTCGCAGGCCAGGATCAGCACCAGGCTGGAATCCACCCCGCCGGAAAAGGCGACGCACACATCCTCCCTGCCATACTCCATAAACAGATTCCTGAGCATTTCTTTCTTTTGATCCAGCATATTCTTCTCCCTCTTTTCTTTCGTCAGATTTTTCAAGCTGTCACATACAAAAACCCACCGCCCCTCCGGCGCCTGAACGGCCGCACGCAAACATCCGCAGGCTCCCGCAAACGGCCCAAGCCCCGGCCAAAAGCCGGGGAGCTCCCTAAAAATTATTGACCTTGCCATTTTCACCCAAATGGGATATCATGATCACAGAAACAGAGGCACAGCGCCGCTGACTACATCAGGAGGTATACTCATGGAAAAAGCAAAGGTTTATTACACCAATCTCCGTACCGGGATAAACGATGGCCTTTTGGTCAAGCTGAAACGTCTCCTCAAAAAGGCCGGCATGGAAGAAATTGATTTTCAGGACAAATACACCGCCATCAAGATCCATTTCGGTGAGCCGGGGAACCTGGCCTTCCTCCGCCCCAATTATGCCAGGGTGGTGGCCGACCTTGTAAAGGAGCTGGGCGGCAAGCCCTTCCTCACCGACTGCAACACCCTGTACGTGGGCGGCCGGAAAAATGCCCTGGATCACATGGATGCGGCCTACGCCAACGGCTTTTCCCCCTTTTCCACCGGCTGTCACGTGATCATCGCCGACGGCCTGAAGGGCACGGACGAGGAATACGTTCCTGTAAAGGGCGGCCAGTACGTGAAGGAGGCCAAGATCGGCCGGGCCGTCATGGATGCAGACATCTTCATTTCCCTGAGCCACTTTAAGGGCCATGAGGCCACCGGCTTTGGAGGCGCCCTGAAGAACATCGGTATGGGCTGCGGCTCCCGGGCCGGCAAGATGGAAATGCACAGCGCCGGAAAACCTCATGTGGATGAGGAGCTCTGCATCTCCTGTAAGCGCTGCGCCAAGATCTGCGCCCACGATGCGCCGGAGTTTACCACCGGCAAGGCCTACATCAATCACGACAAATGCGTGGGCTGCGGGCGGTGCATCGGCGTATGTCCCAAGGACGCCGTCCTCGCCGCCTCCGATGAGTCCAACGATATCCTGAACTGCAAAATCGCCGAGTATTCCAAGGCCGTCGTCGACGGAAGGCCCAGCTTCCACATCTGCCTTGTCATCGACGTCTCCCCCTACTGCGACTGCCATTCGGAGAACGATGCGGCCATCGTCCCGGACGTGGGCTTCTTTGCCTCCTTTGATCCGGTGGCGTTGGATGTGGCCTGCGCCGATGCGGTGAACGCCCAGCCCATCATCCCCGGAACCCTTCTGGATGAGTCCGACCATGAGGGACACGACCACTTTGGCGCCGTCTCCCCCTCCACCAACTGGAAGAGCTGCATCGCCCACGCCAAAAAGATCGGCCTGGGCACCGATGAATACGAGCTGATCCAGGTAAAATAATCCACGAAAAGACAGGGAGCCCTTCTCCGCTTCGGAGCAGGCTCCCTGCTTTTTTGTTCAGATCCTGGCCATCACAGGCTGGGCCGGATGACCTTGGGCTTGCACCCCTCCTCCTCCAGAGCCTTTACGATCTGGTTCTTGTGCTCCGTTCCAAAGGCCTCCAACGTGATCTTCAGCTCCACGGCGGCGTTTCGGTTGGTGCTGACAAACTGGTTGTGATCCAGCTTGATCACATTTCCCTGGTTCTCCGCAATAAGGGTGGCCACCCGCACCAGCTCTCCCGGCTTGTCCGGGATCAGCACGGATACGGTGAAGATGCGGTCCCTCTGGATCAGCCCGTGCTGCACCACCGAGGACATGGTAATCACGTCCATGTTTCCGCCGCTCAGGATGGAAACCACCTTTTTATTCCTGAAATCCAGATGGCGGAGGGCGGCCACCGTGAGAAGACCAGAATTTTCCACGATCATCTTATGATTTTCCACCATGTCCAGAAAGGCCACGATCAGCTCGTCGTCATCCACGGTGATGATCCCGTCCAGATTTTCCTGGATGTAGGGGAAGATCACCTCTCCCGGCCTCTGCACCGCCGTGCCGTCGGCGATGGTGTTCACGTGGGGAAGGCCCACCACCTCCCCCTTCTCCAGGGAGGCCTTCATGCAGGCCGCACCGGAGGGCTCCACCCCGATCACCTTGATGTGGGGATTCAAAAGCTTTGCAAGGGTGGAGACGCCGGTGGCGAGACCGCCTCCGCCGATGGGCACCAGGATGTAGTCCACCAGGGGCAGCTCCTGGATAATCTCCATGGCGATGGTGCCCTGCCCGGTGGCAACCGCCGGATCGTCAAAGGGATGGATAAAGGTATAGCCCTCCTTTTCCGCCAGCTCCAGGGCGAAGGCGCAGGCCTCGTCGTACACGTCCCCGTGCAGGATCACCTGGGCGCCGTAGCCCTTGGTGCGCTCCACCTTGATCAGAGGCGTGGTGGTGGGCATGACGATCACGGCCTTTACCCCGTATCTGTGGGCCGCATAGGCCACGCCCTGGGCATGGTTCCCTGCGGAGGCCGTGATCAGCCCCTTCCCTCTCTCCTCGTCGCTGAGGGTGCTGATCTTATAATAAGCCCCCCTCACCTTATATGCGCCTGTGCGCTGCATGTTTTCCGGCTTAAAAAAAACCTTGTTGCCCGTCAGCTCTGTAAAATAGCTGCTCCTGATCAGCTTTGTCTCCTGGGTCACCCTTTTTACGATTTCTGAGGCTTCCTCAAATCTCTCTAATGTCAGCATAGTCATTCCCTCCTCTGCAGCCTGGCCGCAGCTTATTCTCGTGACCGCCCGGATCCCCGGGCCGCCACAGACAAGGATCCGCAAAGCTCTTCCGGGACCCTTGTATCCTTCATCGTTATTTCAGGGCCGGCACAGCCTCTGCGCAGACCCAGTCAAACGGTTCCTCATCCTTCCTGTTTCCACAGGGATTTCTCATCAATGTCAAACAATGCGTCCACAAACTGGCCTGCATCAAACTTCTGCAGATCGTCGATGGTCTCCCCCACGCCAATGTATTTTACGGGGATATCCAACTCAGACTGGATGGCCACGGCAATGCCTCCCTTGGCGGTGCCGTCCAGCTTGGTGAGGATGATGCCGTTGACATTGGCCACCTGGGCAAACTGCTTCGCCTGGGCCAGGGCGTTCTGGCCCGTGGTGCCGTCCAGGACCACCAGGGTCTCCAGGTACGCCTCCGGGTATTCCCGCTCCAGGATCCGGTAGATCTTCCGAAGCTCCTCCATCAGGTTCTTCTTGTTGTGGAGACGGCCCGCCGTGTCGCAGATGAGAACATCCGCATTCCTGGCCTTGGCCGCCGCCACCGCATCGTAAACCACGGAAGCCGGATCGGCCCCGGACTGGCCTCCGATGATCTCCACCCCGGCCCGCTCCGCCCACTGGGTCAGCTGCTCACCTGCCGCCGCCCGGAAGGTATCCGCGGCGGCCAGGATCACCTTTTTCCCCTGCTCCTTCAGCTTGCCTGCCAGCTTGCCCACGGAGGTGGTCTTTCCCACGCCATTGACGCCGATGATCAGAAGGACGGATTTCTTCTCCTCAAAGGCATACTCCGTGCTGTCCACGTACATCTGCTCCTTGATGGTGTCTATGAGGAGCTGCTTGCATTCCATGGGCTCCTTGATGTTCTTTTCCGCCACCTGCTCCTTCAGCTTCTCCAAAATGGCCGTGGTGGCGTTGATCCCAATGTCGCCCATGATGAGGATCTCCTCCAGCTCCTCGTAAAAATCCTCATCAATGCTGGAATATCCGCTGAAAAGGGAATCAAAGCCCTTTACGATATTATCCCTGGTTTTCGCAAGACCGCTTACCAGTCTTTTAAAGAAACCCTTCTTTTCTTCCGCCATACATGCTCCCTCCTATTATTGTGTCAGCTGACTTTCCACCAGGTCCACGGAAACCAGCGTTGAAACTCCCTTTTCCTGCATGGTGATGCCATAAAGGCGGTCCGCCGCATTCATGGTGCCTCTCCTATGGGTTATTATAATAAATTGTGTGTTCTTCGTCAACTTCTGTAAATAGCCCGCAAATCTTCCCACGTTGGAATCATCCAGGGCGGCCTCGATCTCGTCCAAAAGACAGAAGGGGGAAGGCTTTAGGTTCTGGATGGCAAAAAGCAGGGCGATGGCCGTCAGCGCCTTCTCCCCGCCGGAAAGCTGCATCATGTTCTGCAGCTTCTTTCCCGGCGGCTGGGAGATGATCCGGATCCCCGCCTCCAGGATGTCCATCTCCTCCTCCAGCTGGAGGGTTCCCTTCCCTCCGCCAAACAGCTCCTTGAAGGCCTTGTCAAACTCTCTCTGGATGTCCTGGAATTTCTCCCCAAACTGCCGGCGCATCCCCTCGTCCAGCTCCTGGATGATCTGCTCCAGCTGCTCCTGGGCCGTCTTCAGGTCCTGGTACTGGCCGGAGAGGAAGGTGTGGCGCTCCACCAGGCTCTTGTAATCCTGGATGGCGTTGACGTTCACCGGCCCCAGCTTCTTGATCTCTTCCTTCAGCTGGGCGGCCTGCCTCTTCAGCTCCTTCAGATCCAGGGGACCCTCCTTTTGGTATTCCAGGGCGCTGTTGGGGGTGATCTCGTATTCCTCCCAAAGATAAGCGATCTGGGCCTCCCGGCTTTCCTCCAGCTTCTCGATCTGGCTTCTCAGGCGGAAGCACTCCTTGTCCAGAAGGGAGATCTGGCCGGAGAGCTCGTCCCGCCGCTGAAAAATGGACCGGTGGCTCTCATTCTTGCCATCCTTCTCCCTCTGCCATTCCTCCATGAGGACTCTGGCCTCATCCTCCTTTGTCCTGCCCCTTTGGATCTCCTCCTCAAGGCCGATGATGGCCTGGCCTTTTTTCTGGATCTCCTCTTTTCCCTTCTCCAGGATCTGATGAAGCTCCTCCTCCTCGCGGGAAAGGTCCTCCGTCTCCTGGATCAGGCGGCGAAGGTTTTCCCCTGCAAAACTTTCCTTCTGCTGGGCGGCGGAGGCATTCAGGCGTAGCTCCTCCAGGGTCTTCTGCACCAGGGCCTCCTCCTGCTTCCAGTCCTCCAGCTCCTTTTGCCTCGTCTCGATGAAGGTTTCCAGTTCCTTTTCATCCTGCTGGGAAAGAGCAAGCTCCTCCAGGGTGTGGCTGTGATCCTCCTTGGCCTCCTTCACCTGGCGGCGCAGCTCCTCCTGCTCCCGCCTGATCTGGCCATAGGTCTCCTTTTGCTCTCTTTCCTTTTCCTCCAGCTGGGAAATGCTCATCTTCGCCGTGTTCTGGGCCACGTACTGCTGGCGTAGCTTTTCCTGGAAGTCCGCAATGGTATCCCGGATGACGTTCCGCCGGCTGCGGTTTTCGTCAATGGACCTTTGCATGGCCTCCATGTCCTTTTTCAGGGCCTTGACACTGTCCGAGAGCTCCTCGATCTCCCGGCGGCGCCCCAGAAGGTTGCTGTTGTTCTTAAAGGCGCCTCCCGTCATGGAGCCGCCAGGGTTCAGGGACTCCCCCTCCACCGTCACCATGCGGAAGCTGTGGCGGTATTTTCTCGCGATGGCAATGGCATGATCGATGTGATCCACCACCAGCACCCTTCCCAAAAGGTAACGGCAAAGCCCAGCGTACTCCTTCCCGGAGGTCACCAGGTCGCTGGCCACCCCCACCACTCCCGGCTCCTTTTTTGCCTCCCTCGCTGGAAACTCCGCCCGGCTGTTGATGGTGCTGAGAGGAAGGAAGGTGGCCCGGCCAAAACGGTTTTTCTTTAGGAAGCCGATCATCTCCTTCGCCGTCTGCTCGTTGTCCGTCACAATGTTCTGGATGCTTCCCCCCAGGGCCGTCTCAATGGCGATCTCGTACTCCTTGTTCACCTGGATGAGATCCGCCACCACTCCCCGGATGCCGGGCACCCGGCTCTTTTGCTCCATCACGCGCCGGATGCTGTTTCCATAACCGTCGTAACGCTCCGTCAGGTTTTTCAGAGATTCCAGCCTGGACTCCTCCCTGTGGTAAGCTCTCTGGCCCATCTCCATCTGCTCGTTCTGCTTTTTCAGCTGTCCGGTCAGGGCATGGACCTGCTCGTCCAGACGGCTGCACTCCCGGTTCATGTCATCGATGAGGGTGGTGACGGCCTTATACTGTGCCTGGGCCTTCTCCCCCTCCCTTTGCAGCTGGAGCTCCTCGTTTTTCAGATGGAGGATCCTTTGGCTGATCTCCGCCTTGCGGATTTCGATCTGCTCCATCAGGGCGTCGTAGCGCTGGGCCTTTCCCTTGGTGGTGGCCCTCTGATTCAGCAGCTCGATGATCTCGTTCTTTCCCTCCTCCACGGAGTCCTGGCATTTCTCCAGCTCCTCCTGGATGGCGGTCAGCTTCTCCTCCATCTCCCTCAGCTGCCTCCCTGCGTCCTGGCGGCTTTTTTGGAGAACGGACTTTTCCTCCTCCAGGCTCTCCCTCTGGTGCCTGCGCTTCTCCATCTCCTGGGTAATGGCCGACAGCCGACCCTCATAATGCTCCTGACTCTGCTCCCCGGAGGCAATCTGCTCCTTCAGAACATTCACCTGGCCCTCCAGCTGCTGGTTCCGAAGGGCTCTTCGCTGGTTTTCCTCCCGCAGCAGATCCATCCTGCCGCTCAGCTCCTCCAGCTCCTTCTCCAGGCGGTCATATTCCACCTTCGTCCGGTCATAGGCGCCTCTGGCCTCCGAAAGCTGGCTCTCCCCGATCCCGCTTTTCTCCTTCAGTTCCTCCAGGCGCTTCTCTGAATCCTGGCTCTCCAGCAGGAACATGTTCACCTCCGCCTCCTTCAGGCTGTCCCTTCTGGCAAGATAAAGCCTCGCCGTCTCCGACTGCTTCCGCAAAGGCTCCAGCTGTCTCGTGAGCTCGCTTAGGATGTCCGTGACACGGACCAGGTTCTGCTGCTCCTCCTCCAGCTTCTTGATGGTGGTGTTCTTCCTTCTCTTAAACTTGACAATGCCGGCAGCCTCGTCAAAAAGCTCCCGGCGGTCCTCCGGCTTGCCGCTGAGGATCTTGTCAATCTGTCCCTGGCCGATGATGGAATAGCCTTCCTTCCCGATCCCGGTGTCGTAGAACATCTCGTTGATGTCCTTTAACCGGCAGGCGCTGCCATTGATCAGGTACTCGCTCTCCCCGGAACGGTAAAGGCGCCTTGTCACCGTCACCTCGTTAAAGTCCACGGGAAGCTTGTGATCCCCGTTGTCCAGGGTGATGGCCACAGAGGCAAAGCTCAGGGGCTTTCTCGTCTCCGTGCCGGAAAAGATCACGTCCTGCATACTTCCTCCCCGAAGCTGCTTTGCGCTCTGCTCACCCAGCACCCAGCGGACCGCATCCCCCACGTTGCTCTTCCCGCTGCCGTTGGGTCCCACAATGCCCGTAATGCCATTGTGGAACTCAAAATTGATCTTCTGCGCAAAGGACTTGAACCCCTGCACCTCTATATTTTTCAGATACATACCTTACGATCCTTCTGGCTTCCCTTACCGGTTCATCTTCTGGATGGCCTGGTAGGCGGCAGCCTGCTCGGCCGCCTTTTTGGTGTGACCCGTGCCCGTGCCCATGACCTCCCCGTTGACAAGAACCTCCAGGGTAAAGCTTTTGTTGTGATCCGGCCCTTCCTCCTTCACCAGACGGTACTCCACAAAATGCCCCAGGTTTTCCTGAACGATCTCCTGAAGTATGGTCTTGCTGTCATAAAAAAGCTGCTTGTGTTCGATATCGTTTAAGATGAAGTTCAGCACAAACTCCCTGGCCCTGTCAAAGCCTCCGTCCAGATAGATGGCACCTAAAAGGGCTTCGGTGGCGTCCGAGACAATGGAATCCCGGCTCCGGCCTCCCGTCAGCTCCTCCCCCTTCCCCAGAAGAAGGCTTTTTGGCAGCTCAAAGCCCCTGGCGCAAAAGGCCAGGCTGGGCTCGCACACCAGGCTTGCCCGTTTTTTGGTCAGCTCTCCCTCCGGAAGCTTCGGATACTTCTGATAAAGGAAGTCGCTGCTGACAAGCTCCAGCACCGCATCTCCCAAAAATTCCAGGCGCTCGTTGCTTCCCGCCTTTCCCAGCTTTTTTTCGTTTGCATAGGAGCTGTGTGTCAGCGCCTGCTCCAAAAGGCGGCGGTTTTGGAAACGATAACCGATCCTCTCCTCCAACGCTTCAAATTTTTTGTCCAATTGATTCTCCTCCGTCCATCGCCCTCATCCCGGGGTACCTCCCCCGTCACTGGATGTCTGCCATCGCTCCCAAAAGGCCCTTACGCCTCCTGGGGATTGATGCGGGCGGCAATTTTTTCATTAATCCTCTGCTGTTTAAACTGTACGCACTGGAAGATGCCGTTTTTGATCTCCACGGCCTTGGCGCTTCCGTGGGTCTTTACCACCAGCCCCTTCAGGCCCAAAAGAGGGGCGCCGCCGTGGTCGCTGGCGTCAAAGGTTTTCAGGGTGGCCTTCAGGGCCGGCTTCACCAGAAGGGCCCCCAGCTTGCTGCGAAGGCTGGTCATCATCCCGGCCTTCACCTTCTTGATGAGAACGGCTCCCACGCCCTCGTAAAGCTTCAGGATCACGTTTCCCACAAAGGCCTCGCACACCACCACGTCCGCATAGCCTGCAGGAATGTCCCTGGCCTCGATGCTGCCGATAAAATTGATGTCCTGGCATTCCTTCAGAAGGGGAAAGGTCTCCTTCACCAGAGCGTTTCCCTTCTCCTCCTCCGCACCGTTGCTGACGATGGCCACCCGGGGATTCTGGATCCCCACCACGTTTTCCATGTAGATGGATCCCATCCTGGCAAACTGCACCAGGTGGGAGGGGCGGGCGTCCACGTTTGCGCCGCAGTCAATGAGGAGGGACACCCCGTTCTCCGTGGGAATGAGGGGAGCAAGAGGAGGGCGCTCCACCCCCTTGCTCCTGCCCACCAGCACCTGTCCGCCCACCAGAATGGCCCCGGTGCTGCCGGAGGAAATAAACGCATCTGCCTCCTGTCGTTTTACCATGTTCAGGCCTACCACAATGGAAGAATCCTTTTTCTTGCGAATGGCCATCACCGGCGGCTCCGCCGTCTCGATCACCTCTGTGGTGTGCACCACCTGGATTCTTTCCTTGGGGTAGGTCTGATATTTCTCCAGTTCTTTTCGGATGACTGTCTCGTCCCCCGTGAGGATCACCTGGATGTCCTCTCTTTCCGTTACGGCCTCCACGGCCGCCTTCACCGGTTCCTGGGGAGCATAATCGCCTCCCATCCCGTCTACCACGACTCTCACTGTATCTGCCATATTCTCCTCCTGCTCTGCACTTTTGGCTGTTTTTCCAATTCTCTATCTTACTAAAAATATCCCTCCGAAGTCAATAGGCTGGAAAAAAAAGGTGGCGGGGACTTTCCGTCTGAGGTTTTTGCCAAGGGGAGGCGCTGGGGGATGAAAAGAAACTCCCCCTTACACAAAAATAGCCTTTCCAGGCATACCGAAAATCTCCTTTTATGCGTAAAAGGATGCATCCAGCGGAAGTGTGATCTCTTCTCCGTCCAGCACTGCGCTGACGAGCTCATCCCCCTTGTATTCCAATTTTAGGGAGAAAAAGGGAGCTTCCTCCCGAAGAAGCTTCAGAAAGATCAGATCCCCCGTCCAAAGGTTCAGCTTGGGAATGTCCTCTTTTTTTATCCATTCCAGGGTGCCCTCGTCGCACTCCCTCAGAGTGCCCTCATAGCCGTCCGCCGTGTACATACACATGTAAATGGTGCCGTAGCCCTCCTGGGTAAAGGTGACGATCCCCCGGAACCGCCAGGAGGTGAGGGTCAGCCCCGTCTCCTCCTTCGCTTCCCGCAAAAGACAGTCCTCCGGGCTTTCTCCCTCCTCGAAATGTCCCCCGATGCCGATCCATTTATCCTTGTTCACATCGTTCTTCTTGGATACCCGGTGAAGCATCAGGTAAGAGTCCCCTCTCTCGATGTAACAGTGGGTGGTCATAGGGCTTCGTTCCTCTTTCATAGGATCCTCCTTGATCTGGCACTTGAAAAGCGCCTGTTTTTTCTGTATACTTTCCTTGGGAGCAGATGGGCGCTGGTGTGTCTCCTGGTCTTCAAAACCTGTGTGGGGCGTAGGGTACGTCCCGGGTGGGTTCGATTCCCACATGCTCCCGCCAAAAAACTTTTTCTAACGCAGCCGGTTCGGCTGCTCTTTTTTATGTCTATATTCCCAAAATCTGCGCCAGTGCGGCAAACCCAAAGCCCATGAGGATCAGAAGGCCGATGATCTTCCAGGCAAAGCGGAACCACTTGTCCCAGCTCACGTCACACATGGCAAGACCCGCCACCAGCCCCCCGGAGGTGGGGAAGATGTAGTTGGTAAACCCGTCCCCCAGCTGGTAGACGATGACCATGGCCTGCTGGCTAATGCCGGTAAGCTTTGCCAGAGGGCTTAGGATGGGCATGAGGATCATGGCCTTGCCGCTTCCGGAAACCACGAAAAAGTTAAAGCAGATCACGGATACATAAACCAGGAAGATAATGGCCACCGTACCCTTGCCCTCCAAAAGCTGGGACAGATAATACACCAGGGTATCCACGATCTTCGCCTGGGCCATCAGCACGTAAACTCCTCTGGCAAGACCGATGGTCAGGCAGGCGGGAAGAAGCTTGGAGGAGCCCATGGCAAAGGTCACGCAGGCCTGGTTCATGTCGATCCCGTTGATGATCACTCCCACGATGGCGACGATGACGTAGAAGCCTCCGATCTCAATCAGGCTCCAGCCCAGCTTCAGGGCGCCGAAGGCCTGGAAAAGAAAGGCAAAGCCCAGAACAGCCAGGGTAAGCTTTCTCCGAAAGGTAAACTCCACCTTATTCGCCTCTTCCTCACCCTCCTTCACCGCTTTCATGTACTCCTCCCGAAAGAAGCTGCGGCTGGGGTCCTCCTTGATCCTTTTGCAGTAATTCAACAGATAAACGATGGTGACAATGTAGCAGGCCACAAAGATCACCGTCCTGTACCACCAGGCGGAAAACATGGGAAGACCCGCCAGGGACTGGCTGATCCCGGTGGTAAAAAGATTGAAGATGCCGGAGGTAAAGCCCACGGCAAAGCCCAGCTGGGCGGTGGCCATACCGGCCATGCGGTCATAGCCCAGGGCCATGACCACCGTCACCGCCAGGGGAATGAAGGGAAGTCCCCCTTCCCCAAAGCCGATGGTCCCAAGGATGGCAAAGATCAGGGTCAGGATCATCACCACCAGGCTTTCCCTGCCCTTGGAGATCTCCAGGATCTTGTCCACCCCGGCCTTGATGGCTCCGGTGCTCTCATAGATGGCAAGGGCCCCCGTCACCATCAGCACGGACACGATAACAGATGCGCTCTCGGCGATACCGGAGGGAATGGCGTTAAAAAAATCCATGAAGCCGATGACCGGCTTCTCCTCCAGGAAAGAGAAGCCGGAGGGATCAAACTCCGCCCCTCCCTCCAGCTTGGCAAACTCTCCCGAGGGGATCAGCCAGGACATCACCACCACCAGGAACATGACCAGCATGAGGATAATGTAAACGTGGGGCAGCTGAAAGGCTTTTTTCTTCTTGTTCATAAACATATTCTCCTTTTTCGTAAGCGTATTCTCCTTTTTCTCACTGTTTCCTGAACTCCTCGTTCAGCCATGCCATGGCGCTGCTGGCCATGATCGCCGCTCCTCTCCAAAGAACCCCCTCGTGAAAGACCACGTTGGGATTGTGGAGAGGATAGGTGGTCTGGCCGTCCCCCGCTCCCATCCAGAAGAAGGCGCTGGGAACCTGCTCGGAGATATAGGAAAAATCCTCGGAGCCGGTGAAGGGATGGGGGATCTCCTCCACGCACTCCTCACCCAGCACGGCGTCCAGCACCACCTTCACCGTATCCATCACGCTCTCCGCCACGAAAACAGAGGGGCAGCCCGTGTGCTGGATGGTGCAGCTTCCCCGCAGGGCGGCACACACATGCTCCGCGATCTCGTGAACCCTTTGATCGATAAACTCCCGGATGTTGGAATTGTAGCACCGGGAGGTCATTTCCACCACGGCGGTGTCCGGTATGACGTTGGCCAGGTTTCCGCCTCCCAGCTTGCCCGTGGTGAGGACCACCGGCTCAAAGGCCCCGATCTCCCGCTGTACCAGGGATTCCAGCATCAGCTCCATGTGGGAAGCGATGGCGATGGGGCTGACCGTCATCTCCGGAGTGGAGCCGTGCCCTCCCTTCCCCTGGATGTGGATGAGGAAAGCGTCCAGGGAAGAGCTCATAAAGCCTTTCCGATAGCCGGCTCTTCCCACCGGGATCTCCGGATTCACGTGGAGCGCGATGGCGGCGTCCACCGGCGGATTCTCCATGATGCCCGCCTGGATCATCTCCTGAGCCCCCTTGCCGGTCTCCTCCGCCGGCTGGAACATCAGCTTGACGCAGCCCTTCAGCTCTCCCTCATGTCTTTTCAGGATCTTTGCGGCTCCCAAAAGGCAGGCGGCGTGAAGGTCGTGGCCGCACAGATGGCCGTTGCCATTGTCTGCGGAAAAGGAGCAGGAGCCCGCCTCCCTCGCCGGAAGGGCGTCCATATCCGCCCGCAGCAAAATGGTCTTGTTTCCCTGTCCCAAAAGAGCGCTGACGCCGGATGTCCCCACCTCCACAGGGGTGATCCCCATGCGCCTCAGCTGCTCCATCACAAAGGCCTTTGTGACAGGAAGCTCCAGTCCCACCTCCGGATTCCTGTGGAGATAGCGGCGCATCTGCACCAGCTCCTCCTGCATTTCTCTGGCTTCTTCCACGATTTTCTGCATAAATCCATCTTTCCTTTCTTTTGTTTTTTGGAGGATCCCCGTCTCAAGACGGCGTCCTCCCACCGGCCCCAGGCTTTCGCCCATGGCCTGCCATATACAAAAAGAGGCTGTATTTTCCTTAAAATACAACCCCTTCGTTGCAATCTCCGTTCATAAAATCCATCATCCGAAGCTGCCTAAGGCTCCAGCTCCTCCCTGAGGTAGCCCAGATATTCCTCCATCAGCTCCGTCCTCTTCTTGTCGGCTCTCTTGATCCACAAAAGCTCGATCTCCTCCCTGGTTTCCAGGGGAACCGACACCGTGTCCGAGAGAGGCAGGTTCTGATCCATGATCCCGCTGCCTATGGTATAGGCGTTGGTCCGCAGGGAAAGGCTGATCTCCGTCCGCCTGTCCGTCAGGACCAGAATCTTTTTATTCTGGATCCCTCCCAGGATCTCCTCGGAATAATACTCCCAGCTGTCCTCCCCCTGATAATAATACATAAAGGGGTAGGCCAAAAGCTCCTCCGGCCTCAGACTCTCCCTTCCCGCCAGGGGATGATCCCGGTTCAGATAAACGTGGGGCTGCAGCACCGCAAGAACCTCCCTCTCCAGGCTCCTCCCCTTCAGCTCGTTGTCCAGGATCCGGTTTTTCCGGTCCTTCAAAATGACTCCCATATCGCACTGGCCATTCGACACCAGATCCAGGATCTCCTTGGTCCTCACCTCCAGCACCTGGAAACGGTAGGAATCCTCCTGATGTCTCTTCACCAGTCTCAAAAACGCTTCCGAGATGAAGGCGCTGTGATGTCCGGCCACGGAAAAATTCTGTCTTCTGTGCTCCTTCGTCTTGTACCGGCTGTCCACATAATCCGCCTGCTCGATGATGGAACGGATGCTGTGGATAAACTCCTTCCCCTCATCGGTGACGATGATCCCGGACTTGCTCCTCTCGAAGATCTGGATATCCATCTCCTGCTCCAGCTTCCGGATCTCCCCGGAGACGGTCGGCTGGCTTACAAACAGCTCCTGGGCGGCGGCTGAAATAGAGCCGTACCTCGCCGTATACAGAACATACCTCATCTGCTGTAAAGTCATATCTCCCTCCGCCCCTCCTTTTCCCGTCCGCTCTTATGATAGCCTTTTCTACTAAAATAATCAAGTAGAAATGTGTTTTTTGTCCATCGGCGCCTCGGTGGAAGGGGTTCCATCCAGCTTCCTCCGAGGCCATCCTCACCCCCAAAAGCCCTCACCAGGCCTCCAAAAGCCTTCTGACTTCCCCCTCCCTGCAGGTGACCCGCTCCCGGTCAAAGGCCTCCAAAAGGGCGATGGACTGCTTTCGGGAAATGCCCAGGGCGTCCCGGAAATTGGCCGGTGTCAAAGCCTTCCCCTGAGCCTCCAGGGAAAAAAGGGCCTCCTTCGCCTTCTCCCACGCTTCCCTGTGGATGTAGCGCTCCCCGTCCAGCCTACGCAGCGTCCCCTCCCTCGTCATGGAAAAAAAGACCTGGGAAAAGCCCTCCTCCTTTTTCCAGGTCTCCTTCACCTCCCTGGTGAGCGGAGGGCAAGGGCCCGCTCCCCGGTACAGCTCCTCCAAAAGCGCCCGCAGCTTCTCCTGCTGCCCCCTCCTGCCGTCCTTTTCCCGGCCTGTCTCCCTCCTTTGCTCTGGCCGGTTATGGCGGGGCGGCGCCGGATCCAGGATCACGCCGCCGCCTATGGTCCTGACGGGAGAGTAGGAGCGTATGACAAACCGCTCGCCCGCCTTTGTGGTGGTCTCCTCCTCCATGCGCAGCTGGGCCATGCAGGTCTCCCCCGGCAGTAGCTCCTTTTTCCCAAAAAGGACCACCCGGCACACCAGCGCCCTCGCCCCGTGGTACAAATGCACCCGGCTCCCATTTTTCAGGGGCTGTTCCCCATGTATTCCCAATTCCAGGCGGACATCCGCAAGGAAGGTTCTTCTCAGCGTTCCCGGCGGAGCCAGCACGTCCCCCCGGCGGACCTCATCCTTGGAGAGCCCCGAAAGGTTCAAGGCCGTCCGCTCTCCCCCAAAGGCCCTTTCCCGATCCCTTTGATGCACCTGGATGGAACGGACCCTGAAACGCTTTTCCTGGGGATAGAGCATGACCTCCGCCCCTCTTTCCACGGTTCCCTGGGAAAGCGTCCCCGTGACGATGGTCCCAAAGCCCTTTCTGGAAAAGCACCGGTCCACCGGCAGATAAAAGGGAAGCCGCCGTCCCACCGGAGTCCTTTTTTTCAGAAGATGAAGGAGGGCCCTTCGCAGCTCTTCCACGCCCTCCCCCGACCATGCGCTCACAGGCATCACCTGCGCCCCCTCCAAAAAGGTCCCTGCCAGAAGCTCCTCCACCTGGGCCCCCGCTCTCTTCGTCTCCTCCCCCAGGGCCAGATCCGCCTTGGTGAGGGCCACCACGCCCTCCTTCACCCCCAGGTAAGAGAGAATTTCCAAATGCTCCCTTGTCTGGGGCATCACTCCCTCCAGACAGTCCACAACCAGAAGGGCCACCTGGATCCCTCCCGCACAGGCCAGCATGTTTCCCAGGAATCGCTCATGCCCCGGCACGTCGACGATCCCGCAAAAGCTTCCGTCCCCAAAATCCAGGCGGGCAAAGCCGGTCTCAATGGTCAGCCCTCTCTTTTTTTCCTCCGCAAGCCGGTCCGTGTCCATGCCGGTCAGCGCCTTTACCAGGCTGGTCTTTCCGTGATCCACATGGCCCGCCGTGCCAACGATCCCAAGGCTCCTTTCCATCTTCCGTCTCCTTTCCTTCCCCAAGCATGTCAGGCCCTCCCTTCCAGGATGCCCTCCAGCACCTTCAAAAGAGGCTGAAAATCCTGAGGAAGAACGGTCCGCATATCCAGAAGGACCCCTTCCCCAAAAATCCGCCCCACCACAGGGGGATCCCCGGCCCGCAGAAGGCGGGACAGCTCCTCCGAAGCCACGCCCGGGAGGGTCACCAAAAGGCCGGCGCCGTCCATCTCCGCCAGGGGCATGGCCCCTCCTCCCGGCGTGCTCCTGGCGGCCGTAACAGTCAAAACCGCCTCCCTTTTCCAGTTCTCTTTCTTCCTCTCCAGCTTCTCCTTCAGCCCCTGGGCCATCTGGAAAAGCTCCTCCTTTCCCCTTGCCAGGCAGGAGAGAGCCGGAAGCTCCTCCCACTCCCTCCCCTCCAGATAGATGTCCATGGTCTCCTCCAGGGCTGCCGCCGTGCACTTATCTATGCGCAGGGCCCGCATAAGGGGATGGCGGCCGATCCTTTGGATCAGTTCTCCATCGCCCGCCAGGATGCCCGCCTGGGGACCTCCCATGAGCTTGTCCCCACTAAAGGCCACAAGATCCGCTCCCTGTCCCAGGATATCCCCCACCGAAGGCTCCCCTGGGAGGCCTTTTTGGGAAAAATTCAAAAAAGCGCCGCTCCCCAAATCCACCAAAAGAGGAATCCCCCGGCTCTTCCCCAGCTGGGAAAGCTCTCTGACGGAGGCCTGGTGGGTAAAGCCCAGGATCCGGTAATTGCTGGTATGCACCTTCAGGAGGGCTCCCGTGTTCTCCCCCAGGGCCGCCTCATAATCCTCCAGGTAGGTCCGGTTGGTGGTTCCCACCTCCACGAGAAGGGCGCCGCTCTCCTCCATCACCATGGGAACCCGGAACTTCCCTCCGATCTCCACCAGCTCTCCTCTGGAAACCGGAACCTCCCTTCCCCTGCACAGAGCCGACAGCATGAGAAGGACAGCCGCCGCATTGTTGTTCACCGCCAGGGCCGCTTCCGCCCCCGTCAGGCGGCACAGCTTCCTGGAAAAGGCCTCGCAGCGGTCTCCTCTCTCCCCTGTCCGCAGATCCATCTCCAGGCTGGAATATCCCTCCGCCGCCCTGCAGACGGCCCGGCTCACCCGCTCTCCCAGGGGAGCCCTGCCAAGATTGGTGTGAAGGGCCACTCCCGTCCCGTTGACGACCCTCCCCACCTTCCTTCTTTTTTCCTCTTTCAGAAGCCCTTCCATTTCCCCGCAGATATCCTCCAAAAGCCTCATGGCCTCCTCTCTCTGTCCCTCTCCCAGCCGTCTGCGGATCTCCTCCTCCGCCCTCTGGGCAGCCCAGAGGACGGGCCGGTATCCCCAAATCTCTCTCAGGGCCCTTGCCCCCTCCGTCTCCATCAGAAGATCCACCTTTGGAATTTTTCGATAGCATTCCCTCAGTCTCTCATCCATATCCCTTACCCGTTTTCGATCCACCACAAAGAAACCCCATCTCTGAAAACAGGGATGGGATCCACCTCCACACATCACGGCTGACCGTAATCCTTTATTTTTGCTATAATACCACAGTCCGGCGGAATTTACCATAGCTTTCCCTTCCCTTTTTATGTATAATGGTGGTATCATTGCAGTTTCGGTACCCCACTCTTCACCCCAGGAGGTATATACATATGAATCCATTCACAACCCCATGGACAAAACAGGCAGTCTGCCAGGTTCCCCACGCCTCTTATCCCAGGCCCATGATGGTCCGGAGAAGCTGGATCAATCTGAACGGCGTTTGGAATTACCGGATCACGGACCGCCGCATCCAGCCCTTCCAGTTTTACCAGGAGGAGCCCTTTCCCTTCGACGGCACCATCCGGGTGCCCTTTTCGCCGGAGGCCCCTCTTTCCGGTGTAAAGCGCCAGCTGAAGCCGGAGGAGGTGCTGTGGTATTCCCGCAGCCTGATCCTTTCCCAGGACTTCTTCCTGCCGGAGAAAAACCGGCTTCTGCTCCATTTCGGCGCCGTCGACCAGATCTGCACCGTCTACGTCAACGGACGCCACGCAGGCTACCACAAAGGGGGCTATCTCCCCTTTACCCTAGATATCTCCCCCTTCCTGTCCGAGACGGACCGGCTTTCCATCCTGGTCAGCGTCCGGGACTACAGTGACACCTCCTACCACGCCCGCGGGAAACAGAAGCTGAAAAGGGGAGGAATGTTTTACACCGCCCAAAGCGGCATCTGGCAGACTGTCTGGCTGGAGTCCGTTCCCAGAGAGCACATCAAAAGCCTCCGTCTCAGGCCGGATCCCCAGAAGGGCATCTTTTCCCTCCGGGTTTTGACGGAGGGAGGCTCCCGAAGGGTGGAGCCTATCCGGTGGGAGGTCTTTGCCCCCACCTACCTCGGCCCGGAGGGCGTCCTTCCCCGCCACTGCCTGCGCCTCCAAAGCAGAGGCACCATAAAAGCCGGACAGCTGGGGATCCTGACCCTGCCCGCTCCCCATTCCCTCTGGACGCCGGAGAGGCCTCTCCTCTATCCCATCCGCCTGCGCTGGGGGGAGGATGAGGTTTACACCTACGCGGCCCTTCGCTCCTGCCAGGTCAAAGACTCCCCCGACGGCCATCCTCGTCTGTACCTCAACGGGGCCCCCTACTTCCAGGCGGGGATCCTGAATCAGGGCTACTGGCCTGACGGGCTGTACACCCCACCCTCGGATGAAGCCTGGATCTACGACATCCGCACCATCAAGGACCTGGGCTTCAACATGATCCGGATGCACGGGAAGGTGGAGGCCGACCGGTGGTATTTCCACTGCGACCGGATGGGGATGCTGCTCTGGCAGGACATGGTAAACGGAGGCGAAAGCTACCGCCATTGGTTCGTCACCTATTTTGCCATCCTGTTCAATTCCTTCAACCTGACGGTAAAGGATACCTGCTCCCGCCACCTCTCCCGAAGAGAGCCTCATGGACGCCAGGAGTTCATCGATGAGGTGAGGGCCACCATCCGCACCCTGCACAACCATCCTTCCATCGTATGCTGGGTCCCCTTCAACGAGGGCTGGGGCCAGTTTTCCACCTGGAAGGTGGCGGAGCTGATCCGGCGGCTGGATCCCTCCCGGCTCGTCGATGCGGCCAGCGGCTGGTTTGACCAGGGCTGCGGAGATCTGAAAAGCCTTCACTACTACTTTTTCACCCTCCGTCTCCCCAAAAAGGAAAAGCGGGCGCTGGCCATCTCAGAATACGGAGGATATTCCCTGCGGCTCCCGGGACACTGCACCCGTCCGTCCACCTACGGCTACCGCACCTGCCGGTCCAGGGAGGCTCTCACAGGAGCCGTAGGACAGCTTATGAAGGAGACTATCCTTCCCTCCATCCAGGCAGGTGTCTCCGCCACGGTGTACACCCAGCTTTCCGACATCGAGGAGGAGGTCAACGGCGTCCTCACCTATGACAGGAGGGAAATAAAGATGCACCCCCTCCTTCTCCAGAAATGGAACGCCGCACAAAAACGGCTGGGAAATCCCGCCCCCTCAAATTTGCAAAAAAAATCCGGGTCCTAATAGGCCCGGATATTTTCGTGGTTTTTTGGAAAACGTTTCAGGTAGTACAGGATAAACAAAAGGGAGGTAATGCTCCAGGAAATGGGGTAGCTGAGCATGATGGTGTCGATCCCTGGAAACCTGGGGACCATGGCAAGGAGCCAGACGATCCTCAGGGTACACACGCCGCCGCAGGTAAGCACCATGGGAACCAGCACCTTCCCCGCTCCCCTGAGAGCCCCTGAGAGGGTGCTGATGACCACAAAGATGGAGTAGGCCGGCATCATGCGGTTGATCATGTGGGTGCCGATGCTCACCACGGAGGGATCCGTGGTAAAAATACCGTAAATGCTCCTGCCAAAGGCCACGCAGACCCCGCTGATGGCCACGGCGCTGACCATGGACATCCCCATGCAGACGTGGACGCTTTTCCTCATACGATCGAATTTCCCCGCCCCATAATTTTGCCCCACAAAGGTGGTGATGGCGATGCCAAAGGCATTGATGACCATCCAGAAAAAGGCGTCGACCTTGGACAGGGTTCCCCAGGCGGCCACCGTATCCGTTCCCAGGTCATTGACGAAAACCTGGATCAGGACGTTGGAGATCCCGTACATCACCGACTCCATTCCCACCGGCACGCCAATGCCGAGGATGGAGGACAGATGGCGGCCGTGGATGCGGATCTCCCTCGCCCTCAGGCGGTAGAGCTCCTGGGTCTTCAAAAGCATCCACACCACCATCCCTGCGCTGACCCCCTGGGCGGCCACCGTGGAAATGGCCACTCCCCGCACGCCCAGGCCAAATCCCACCACGGTCACCAGATCCAGGACAATGTTCAGGACACAGGTGACGATCAACACGTAGAGGGGACGCCTGGAATCCCCCACCGCCCGCAGGATGCCCGCCCCCATGTTGTACAGCAGGTTAAACAGCATTCCCCCGAAATAGATGTGGAGATACACCGCCGAATCCTCCACCACCTCCTCCGGCGTGTTCATCAAAAGAAGCATTCTCCGGGAGAAGCAGATCCCGAAAAGGGCGATGCCCAGGCTGGCCAAAATGGCAAAGGCGAAGGCGGTATGGAGGGTCAGCCTCAGATTTTTTTCATCCTTTGCGCCATAAAACTGGGAGATGATCACCGTCGCACCAGAACAAAGCCCCACGAAAAAGCCCACGATCAGATTGACGATCTGGCTGGCGGAGCCTCCCACGGCGGCCAGGGCCTCCTTTCCCACGAAACGGCCCACCACCAGCGTGTCCGCCATATTGTAGATCTGCTGAAAAAAAGTTCCAAAAACGATGGGAAAGAAAAAAAGCAAAAGCTGTTTCCAGATCACCCCCTCGATGATCTGGTTTCCCCCTTTTTCTGTTTTTTGCTCCATGTCATCCTCCCTTTGACAGACGAACCTGCTGGCATAGCTTGTTTTTCACGGGCCGGCCCGATTTTGTTCTTTTTGGGACAAAGAAACAGACGCCGCACCTGCAGCGTCTGTCCTATGTTCTCACTCAGCGCAGCAGCCCAGACACCTGAACCGCCACATGCAAAAATCCATGGGAACCACCTGGATCCCCGGGATTCTGGCACATCTCTGCCGCGTCCCTGCAGCCAGTGCAGCAAATGTGCAGGACTGCCGGAACGGCCGTCATTAATCCTCTACCTTAATGATCTCTTTTTTGTTGTAGCTTCCGCAAGCCTTGCAAACCCTGTGAGGCATCATCAATGCGCCGCACTTGCTGCATTTCACCAGGTTCGGAGCGCTCATTTTCCAGTTCGCTCTTCTCTTATCCCTTCTTGACTTGGAAGATTTATTCTTTGGACAGATGGACATATGTTACACCTCCTTAAACTTACTAAATATATCGCTGATAGCTGCCATGCGGGGATCCTTTGGCTCCTTCGCACATCCGCAGGGACCGTCATTGAGGTTTTTCCCACATTGGCTGCAGATCCCTTTGCAGTCTTCCTTACACAAAACCTTCAAAGGCCAGCCCATCAGCACCTCAAGATAGACCAACCGGTCCACATCCAGGTCCATACCCGTGAGATAGCTTTCTTCGTCCAGACCCTCTACCCGATCCTCCTGGGTAAGCTTCATGTCCAGCTTCCTCTGAAAATCCAGAAGCATGACCACCGGCACCTCCTCCAGACACCTGTCGCAGGGAATGGCCACGGTGACCTCGCCCCTTCCCACAAGCTCCAGAACCTTATCGCCGGTATTCGTAATGGTAAGCTCCACCGGCTCCTTCGCCAGAACCGGAAACGTGCCAGACCGAAAGACAATGGTCTCCATCCCCAGGGGGACAGATCTCTCCACGGTCATTCCCTCGCTTGACACGATCTCTGATAAATGAATCCGCATAACGATCTCCTATCACACCTAGTCAATTATACATAGTGTTCTCCTGTTTGTCAATGACAAATTGCCTGTTTTTTCCCATGTGCCGATCCCCCTCTGAGAAGGATACCAGCCTTTTCCCACAGAAGCCCCCTCACCGCCCGGATCCCGAAAAAAGAGAGGGTGTGCCTTTTCTCAGTACACCCTCCCCAAGGCCGCCGGGGCACTTCTGCCCCGGCGGCCACAGATTCTCATCTGGCTGATCCCGCTTTGATCCCGAGATCACATATGAGCATATTATGATACGAGAGCAACCGTCTCCCGGCAGATGGCCAGCTCCTCATTTGTGGGGATCACGGCAACCTTCACCTTGGAGTCCGGCGTGGAGATCAAAAACTCCTCGCCCCTCTTCTTGTTTGCCTCTGCATCCAGGGTCACTCCCAGATATCCCAGATAGCTGACAACCTTCTCCCGGACAACGTTGTCATTCTCTCCAATGCCTGCGGTAAACACCACCGCATCCACGCCGTTCATGGCAGCCACATAGCCGCCCACATATTTGGCGATGCCATAGCAGAGCACGTCCAGGGCGTTGATGGCGTCCTGGTTTCCGCTGTCAGCGGCATTACCCAGATCCCTCAGGTCGCTGGAAACACCGCCGGAAAGCCCCATAAGACCAGACTTTTTGTTGAGGATGTTCATCACTCCGCCAATGTCCAGGTTCTCCTTCTTTGCGATATATTCCACAATAGCCGGGTCGATGCTGCCGCAGCGGGTACCCATCACCACACCCTCCAGCGGGGTCAGGCCCATGGTGGTATCCACGCACTTGCCATTCACCACGGCGCTGATGGAAGAACCGTTTCCCAGATGGCACACGATCACCTTGGAGTGATCCTTGTCCAGGCCCAGGAAGTCAACGGCACGCTTGGAGACGAAGCTGTGGGAGGTTCCGTGGAAGCCATACCTCCGAACCTTGTAATCCGTGTAATAATTCAGGGGCAGGCCGTACAAATAAGCCTTTTTGGGCATGGTCTGATGGAAAGCGGTGTCAAACACCCCTACCTGGGGAACGCCAGGCATCAGCTCCCCACACACCCGGATGCCGATCAGGTTCGCCGGATTGTGGAGAGGAGCGAGGTCGTTGCACTCCTCCACAGCCTGGATCATCTCGTCCGTGATCACTGCGGAGGATGCGAACTTCTCGCCGCCGTGCACGATACGGTGTCCAATGGCATTTACCTCCTGAAGACTTCCGATGGCGCCCGTTTTCTCATTTACCAGGGCGTCCAGCACCATCTGGATCGCCTCCTTATGGGTGGGCATGGGAGCCTCCGTAATCTCCTTGTCACAGCCCTCCTTCTGGTATACCAGCCTTCCGTCAAGGCCGATCCGCTCGCAGAGGCCCTTTGCAAGAACCTCCTCAGAGTCGGAGTTGATGAGCTGATACTTCAGGGAAGAGCTTCCGCAGTTAATAACCAATACATTCATGATTTACACACTCCTCAATCTATAATCTATGTCATTTGTGATGCTTTCAGGGCCCTGGGCCCGGCGATGCCTTCTGAACGGAGAAAGCCCGGACATTACTCCTCGGCCTGGCACTGTACGGCAGTGATGGCCACCACGCCCACGATATCCTCGGAGGAGCAGCCTCTGGACAGGTCGTTGACCGGCTTTGCGATACCCTGGGTGACGGGCCCGTAGGCTTCCGCTTTTGCCAGGCGCTGTACCAGCTTGTAGCCGATGTTTCCTGCGTCCAGATCCGGGAAGATCAAAACATTCGCCTTTCCCGCCACCGGACTTCCGGGAGCCTTGGACGCGCCCACGCTTGGAACGATGGCTGCGTCAAGCTGGAACTCTCCGTCCAGCACCAGATCCGGATTCTGCTCCTTGGCGATCCTGACGGCCTCCGTCACCTTGTCCACGTCCCCATGCTTCGCACTGCCCTTCGTGGAGTGGGAGAGCATGGCCACCACCGGCTCCTCCCCTACCAGAAGCTTAAAGGACTCTGCGGAGGATGCGGCAATGGCGGCCAGCTCCTCTGGATCCGGGTTCTGGTTCAGGCCGCAGTCCCCAAATACGAAAGCGCCGTCCGCACCAAACTCACAGTCTGGAACGATCATCAGGAAGAATGCGGACACCAGCTTGGTGCCGGGCTTCGTCTTTAGGATCTGGAGACAGGGCCTTAAGGTATCGGCGGTGGAATGGCAGGCACCGGAAACCATACCGTCTGCATCGCCCATCTTCACCATCATCACCCCGTAATACAGATACTGGTTCAGAAGGATCTCCTTCGCCTGCTCCGGCGTCATTCCCTTCTTCTGTCTCAGCTCCACCAGCTTCTCTATGTATCCCTGGGTCTTCTGGGAAACAGCCGGGTCCACGATCTCAGCGCCGGAGATGTCAAAGCCGCCCTCAGCGGCGCTCTTTTTCACCGTCTCCTCATTTCCCACCAGTACCAGCTTCGCAAGGCCTTCCTTCAAGATCCTGTCGGCCGCCTCCAAGGTCCTCATGTCCTCGGTCTCCGGCAGCACGATCGTCTTGACGTTTGATTTTGCCCTCTCTTTGATTACATCAATAAATCCCATGATTCAATGGCTCCTTTCGTATTGTTATCGCCTGATCTTCCATCACACAAATGATGTCAATGATGCAGCAGTTCGGATGCCTGAACTGTTACTAACCGAATCCATTATACCCCTCCCTCCCTTGTATTTCAAGCTTTTCCATGGTAGAATATCTGGTATTCTGATTTTTTTGTATCACGATTCAGGCAGGTGCAGCTTTATGAAAATCAAAGGCATCAAAACCGTAGGCGTCATCGCCGAATACAACCCCTTCCACAATGGCCACGCCCTCCAGCTGGAGCATATCCGAAAAGAGCTTCAGGGCGATCACATCGTGGTGGCCATGAGCGGGGACTTTGTCCAGAGAGGGGCTCCCGCCCTTTTTCCCAAGCATGTGAGGGCCAGGATGGCCCTGCTCCAGGGAGCGGACCTGGTGCTGGAGCTCCCCATCGCCTCTGCCACGGCCAGTGCGGAAGCCTTTGCCATGGGAGGCGTCTCCCTTCTGGACGGCCTTGGAGTGGTGGATGCGCTTTGCTTCGGCAGTGAGTGTGGGGATGTGGCCATTCTGAATGGGCTGGCCAAGGTCCTCCTGGAGGAGCCAGGGGACTTTTCCACCTCTCTTTCGGAGGCCCTAAAAAGCGGGATGACCTATCCCGCCGCCCGATGCAGAGCCCTTCTTTCCTGCCTGGACTCCCCCTGCCTGGAAAAGGAGGCCTTATCTGCCCTCCCCAAGGGGCAGGACGCTCTCTGCCGCCTTCTCTCCTCCCCCAACAACATCCTGGGCCTGGAATACTGCAAGGCCATCCTCCGCCAAAAAAGCAGCATCCATCCCGTCACCCTGCGCCGCAGGGGAGGCGGCTATCACGACCGCCAGCTCTCATCGGAGGCCCCCTCCTCCGCCACCGCCATCCGAAGGATCCTCTCCGCCGAGGCTCCCCAAAAGGCCCTCTCCCTCCTTCAGGGACAGCTTCCTTCCCGGATCACGCCTCTCTTCCAAAAGGCCGTCCTTTCGGGGGCCTTCCTGACCACCCGGGAGCTGGAGCCTCTCTTTGTGTACGCTCTCCTAAAAGAAACCCCGGAAACCCTCTGCCGGTACCTGGACGTTTCCCCGGAGCTGGCCCGCCGCATATTTGCAAACCGTTTCTCATTCGGAAACTTTTCCCACTTCACCCAACTGCTGAAAACAAAGGAGCTGACACAGACCCGGATACAAAGAGCCCTCATCCACCTTCTCCTGGGGATCCAGTCCGCTCCCTCCTCCGTCCCCTACGCCCGCATCCTGGGCTTTCGGAAAAGCAGCGCCCCCCTTCTGAAGGAGATCAAAAAAAGGGGGACGATCCCCCTCCTCACAAAGCCTGCCAATGCCAGGCGAATCCTTTCAGAAGACGCCCTCCCTCTCTTCGAGGAGACCGCCTTCGCCTCCAACCTCTACCAGAGCCTCCTCTCCCAAAAGACCGGGCAGGCCTTCTGCCATGAATATCGGCAGCCGGTGGTGATCCTATAGGGTCCCGCTTGTATCCTTCTTCCTCCTATTTTTTCGATAAGAACAGAGGGTATCCCTCCAGTCATTTCTGACTTTTGGGATACCCTCTGTTATTTTTGGCCCTTTTTCGGACATCTGTCCCTTATTTGACCTTCACCTTTTTGGTTCTGAATTTGGGGCTGTAATACTTCACCCTGTTGATGGTCTTGTAAGCCCGGATCCTCACGTAATACCTCTTTTTGGAGGCCAGCTTCTTCAAGGTATATTTCTTTGCAGAAGCCTTCACGTTCACCGTCTTTGTGGTCTTCTTCGTAAACTTCTTGCTGGTGGAATACTGAATCTGGTAGCCGCTGACGCCTGCCTGCTTCTTCCATTTCAGAGTAATTTTCCTCTTCCCAGCTTTTGCCTTGAAGGACGCCACGTTTGCCGGCCTTACATAAATCTCGATCTCCCTGGCTGCCCCCTTGTAATTCTCTGTTTCCTTGGCTTCTACGGTGATTACGGCCTTACCGCTTCGCAGCGGGGTAACCTTTCCGGAAGCGTCAACCTTTGCGATCTTGCTGTTGCTGCTGGTGTAGGTCACTTCACCGGATGCAGAAACACCCAGCATAAAGGCCTTCTTCACAGCCTGTGTATAGGAAGTCTTGGCTACGGTCAGGCTTTGCTCTGCTTTCCCGATGGTATAAGCACAGGATGCCTGGGCAGGCAGGATGTAGTTTCCATTATCCAGCCCCACTGCCGTCGCCGTGTGGGTTCCCGCATTCACTTCGTTTCCTCCGGTTACCGTCACGCCGCAGATGTCTCCCGCTGCCAGATTGGCCACGGTAGCCGCCACGTTGGAAGCTGCGCCATCATAGATCCTCTCCCCGTTTCCGCTCCAGCTGAGAACTGCTTCCCTCGGCTGGATGGTGTAGGTACAGGACGCCTGGGCTGCCAGAACATAGTTTCCATTATCCAATCCCGCTGTCGTCGCCGTGTGGGTTCCCGCATTCACTCCGTTTCCTCCGGTCACCGCCACGGTGCAGGCGTCTCCTGCCACCAGGCCAACCGGGGACGCCGCCACGGCGGAGGCTGTTCCGTCGTAGATCCTGTCTGCATTCCCACTCCAGCTTACGGTGATCTCCTTGGGCCGGATGGTATAGGCACAGGTGACTTCTCCCGACAGTGCGTAATCTCCATTATCAAGAGCTGCCGCCGTCGCCGTATGGGTTCCCGCATTCACTCCGTTTCCTCCGGTCACCGTCACGGCGCAGGCATCTCCCGCCACCAGGCCAACTGGGGACGCTGCCACCATGGAGGCTGTTCCGTCGTAGATCCTGTCTGCGTTCCCGCTCCAGCTTACGGTGATTTCCTTGGGCAGGATGTTGTAGGTACAGGTGGGATCCTCCGGCAGGCGATAGTTGCCGCTGTCAGCTCCCTCCAGGCTTTCCACCCTGGCCGTATGAGCCCCGGCATGGATTTCATCACTTCCCGTCACGGAGGCCACCGTACAGATATCGTCACCCACCAGGCCCTCCAAGGCCGCTTCCACCTGGGACTTCTGGCCATTGTAGATGCGATCCTCTGTACCTGACCATTTCAGGGTTACTTCCTTGGGCTCGATGGTGTACTTGTGGGAGGCGTTCTCCGGCAGACGATAGTTGCCGCTGTCCGTTCCCTGCAGCCCTTCTGCCTGGGCCTCATGGGTGCCGGCCTTGACCTCCGTTCCTCCAGTCACAGAGGAAACCTCACACAAATCTCCCTCTTCGATCCCATCGGTTTTCGCCGTCACAGCTGAAGGCGTTCCATCATAGATACGGGCGGTATCTCCGCTCCAGATCAGAGTGACCTCCTTCTTCTGGATGGTGTACGCACAGGTCTTCTCCGCCGGCAATACATAGTTGTCATTGTCCAGAGATTCTGCTGTGGCTGTATGGGTTCCGGCGTTCACCGCCTCCCCTCCTGTTACCGTCACGTTGCAGACATCTTCCTTCACCAGACCCTCGGCCTTCGCCGTCACGGACGACTTCTTCTTGTCATAGGTGCGGGTCTCGTTCCCGCTCCAGGTCAAGGTCACCTCCTTGGGCTCGATGACGTACTGGCAGGTCTTCTCCCCTGGCAATGCGTAGTTCTCATTGCTGAGGGAGGCTGCCTCTGCCTCATAAGTCCCGGCATTGATTTCGCTGCCGCCGGCCACCTCCACAGTACAGGTGTCTTCTCCTACCAGATCCTCCTGGTTCACAGCCGCCGTCACATTGGAGGGCTCCCCATCATAGGTGCGGGTCTCGTTCCCACTCCAGGTCAGGGTGACCACCTTGGGGGCGATGATGTACTGGCAGGTATTCTCCTCCGGCAATGCGTAATTCTGACTGCTGAGGGAGGCTGCCGTGGCCCTATGAGTTCCGGCTTGAACTTCGGTGCCGCCTGCCACCGTAACGGTGCAGGTATCCTCTCCTATGAGATCCTCCTGGTTCACAGCCGCC
>JAUNJL010000160.1 GCA_030533315.1 Eubacteriales bacterium | reverse complement strand
CCGGGAGGGCCGGGGTAAGAAGGATAAGAGGAGCTTTGATGGGTACGAAGGAAAAGAAGAGAGAACGGATATTTTTGGGAATATTAGCGGCCCTGCTGCTGGTGGTCAATGTGCTGGCCTTTCAGGGGCAGGCCGGGACAGAGGTGGAGCGGGTCTCCGGGACCCCGCACCTTTCCGAGAAGGCGAAGGAATACACCCAGGTGTTCCGGCAGCAGTCGGATGTGCTGGTGCAGTATTTTAAGCCGAAAATGGACTATATGAAGCGGATCCGGGTGCGTCTTTATCTGACGAACCGGGAGGAAGAACGGAACGGGATCCGGTTTGCGGCCAGGCTTTATGACGAAAAGGACGAGCTGGTCCTGGAGCAGATCTTCAGCCTTGGGGCGGTCCAGCACAGATATTATACCATTAAGGTGGCCCGGGAGGTGAACACCCAGGAGACCTACCGTCTGGAGCTAAGGCCCGTGACGGACATTCCCGTGATCAACGGAGAGCCGGTTTCCACAAGCTGCCTCATCAGCCAGGAGAAGGTGGAGGAGAGCATCCGGTGTACCATGAACGGGGAACCGCTGGAGGGGAACATCGACGTCCTCTATTCCTACAGGGATTACACCATCCTTCCCTTTTGGAAGATGGTGGTGGGAGATCTGCTGCTGATCGGTTTTGTCCTTCTGAACCATTGGAGGGCAGGGAAAGGCAGGAAAAAAACATGGCGGACGGCGGCCCTGCAGTGGATTTTGTGGGCGGCTGTTCCTGTGGTGATGTTTGTGGTCATGGAGGCTCTGGCAGGGAACTGGGGAACCATCCAGCCCCTCTACCTGGTGAAAAACCTGGTGATGCTGTACATGTTGTACTTCCTTTTTTCCATGGCCTTTTCCAGCCAGAAAACGGCGGGGATGGCCTATTCCGTGACCCTTGCCCTTCTGGGGCTGGTGCAGTATTATGTGCTGTTATTCCGGGGACGGCCCTTTATGATCTTTGACCTTATGAGCGTCCGGACCGCCATGGATGTGGCGGGAGGCTACAGCTATGCCATGGCTCTGGAGCAGGGCCTTTGGCTTCTGTGTCTCTTCGGGGTGCTGACAGCGCTGTTTTACCATCAGGGTATGCGGCTTCCCAAAAACAGGATCCTTTTTGCCGCGCGGATGCTTCTTGTGGCGGGGGCTGTGGTTGGAGCCGGGGTCAGCCTGAAGCTGGGTCTGGTAAACAGGCTGAACCTGGAAAGGATGGACCTGTGGATGCCGAAGGACAACTATAATGCCAATGGGACCATGTATACCCTCCTGATGGAGTGCCAGTACATTCATGTGGAAAAGCCGGAGGGATATGGGCCGGAAAAGGCAGAGAGCATTGCGGCGGCGCAGGTAAGCCAGGAGAAGGAGAGGGCGGTGACGCCGGAAAACCTGATCCTGATCATGAATGAGAGCTTGTCCGACATGGAGGAGGCAGGCGATCTGAAGACGGATACGGAGCTGATGCCCTTCCTTCACAGCCTGAAGAAAACTGCGGTGAAGGGACTTCTCCAGGTCCCGGTTTTCGGCGGGGGAACGGCGGATTCCGAGTACGAGGCTCTGACGGGCAACAGCAAGATCTTTTTGCCCGCGGCCACGGTGGCCTATGAGTTTTACAGCGCCGATCCGGAGTATGGGATGGCCCAGAAGCTGAAGGACCAGGGGTACCGGGCCGTTGCCCTCCATCCCCACAGAAAGGGGAACTGGAACCGGCTCAGCGTGTACCGGTTCATGGATTTTGACCAGTTCATCAGCAAGGATGAGTGGGGGGAGATGGAGATGTACCGGAAGGGGGATTCCGATGAGGATACCTACCGGAAGGTGATCCAGCTCACAGAGGAGAAAGAGAAGGGAGAAAAGCTGTTTACCTTCCTTGTGACCATGCAGAACCACGGGGGCTACAGCGACGACGGCACCGGCTTTGAGTCCACGGTGACCCTGAACTATGATAAGGAATATCCCATGGCGGAGACTTATCTGACTCTGATGAAGGAGTCCGACCGGGCTCTCCAGGGGCTGATCCAGCATTTTGAGAAGGTAAAGGAGCCCACCATGATCGTCCTGTTCGGGGACCATTACCCCTCCGTGGAGGAGGAGTTTTATCAGCAGCTTCTGGGAACCCATGTGGATGACATGACCCTGGAGCAGCGGCAGATCCGGTATCAGACCCCCTACATCATCTGGACGAATTATGACATTGGCGAGATAGAGGACGCAGGGGAGACCATGAGCGCCAATTACCTGGGAAGCTATATCATGCAGCAGGCGGGCCTTCGCCTGTCTCCCTATGACAACTTCCTTTTGGAGCTGAAAAAGACCCTTCCGATCATTGGAAACGGGGCGGTCTGCGACAGCCAGGGGGTGTGGTATGCCTTAGACCAGCTTCCCCCAGAATACCAGGAGCTGATGAACCAGTACAGTATCCTCCAGTATAACCGCGTAAAGGACAGAGGAAATCTCTGCAAAGACATTTTTACTCTGGCAAACGAGTAAAAATGAAAA
>JAUNJL010000159.1 GCA_030533315.1 Eubacteriales bacterium | reverse complement strand
CAAAACCGGGTGCTGGCTCCGACGGCCACAAAAAATGATGGGAGCGCTCCCAGCTCCCACCATTTTGGACAATCCTCATTCTCCTTTTGATTTTCGTTTGATCTCCCCCTATTTTTCCAGCTCCGCCAGGCTCCGCTTCAGCTCCAGCATTTTGTCCCGGAGCGATGCGGCCTCCTCGAAATTCAGATCCGCCGCAGCGGCCCGCATCTGCTTCTCCACCTGGGCGATCAGACCTGTCAGCTCCTTTTTGCTCATGGATTCTGGATCCTTGGCAAGCTTCTGTTCTGTCTCCGCAACGGCCTTGGACACCGCTATCAGATCCCGGACGGCCTTTTTGATGGTCGTCGGAGTGATGCCATGCGCCTTGTTGTATTCCTCCTGGATGGCCCGGCGGCGCTCCGTCTCCTGGATGGCGACCCGCATGGAATCCGTCATGCCGTCCGCATACATGATCACATGCCCCTCGCTGTTCCGGGCGGCCCGCCCAATGGTCTGGATCAGGGAGGTCTCTGACCGGAGGAAGCCCTCCTTGTCCGCATCCAGGATCGCCACCAGGGTGATCTCCGGGATATCCAGACCCTCCCTCAGCAGATTGATCCCCACAAGAACGTCAAACACGTCCAGGCGCATATCCCGGATGATCTCCGCCCGTTCCAGGGTATCGATATCTGAGTGAAGATAACGGACGCGGATCCCCACATCCTTCATGTAAGCCGTGAGATCCTCCGCCATGCGCTTGGTCAGGGTGGTGATCAGGATCTTATTTTTCTTTTCCACCTCCTTGTTGACCTCCCCGATCAGGTCATCGATCTGTCCCTCCACGGGCCTGACCTCCACCTTCGGATCCAGAAGGCCGGTGGGACGGATGATCTGCTCTGCCCGAAACAGCTCATGCTCCAGCTCGTATTCTCCGGGCGTGGCCGAGACAAAAAGCACCTGATCCAGCTTTTCCTCAAACTCCGTAAAGCTCAGGGGCCGGTTGTCCTTCGCCGAGGGCAGTCGGAAACCATAATCCACCAGCGTCTGCTTCCGGCTCTGGTCCCCCGCATACATGGCTCCCACCTGGGGAACCGTCTTATGGGACTCGTCAATAATCAGAAGGAAATCATCCCCGAAGTAATCCAGGAGGGTATAGGGAGGCTGCCCCGGCTCCAGGCCGGAAAGATGACGGGAATAATTTTCGATCCCGGAGCAAAATCCCGTCTCCTTCATCATCTCCACGTCAAAATTCGTCCTCTCTGCGATCCTTTGGGCTTCGATAAGCTTGTCCTCGCTTTTGAAGTACTCCACCCGCTCCTTTAGTTCCTCCTCGATGGCTGCGGCCGCCTTCAGGATCTGCTCCATAGGCACCACATAATGAGAAGCCGGAAAGATACCCACATGGGACAGCTGGCACTTCACCTGTCCGGTAAGGATGTCGATCTCCGTGAGCCGGTCGATCTCATCTCCAAAAAATTCCACCCGGATCGCACTGTCCGTATAATTGGCCGGAAAGATCTCTACCGTGTCTCCCCTCACCCGGAAGGTACTGCGGTGAAAATCCATCTCATTTCTCGTGTACTGTATGTCGATCAGCTCTCGGATCACCTCATCCCGATCCTTCGTCATGCCTGGGCGAAGGGAGATCATCATGTCCTGGAACTCCTGGGGTGATCCCAGGCCATAAATACAGGAAACCGACGCCACGATGATCACGTCCCGCCTCTCCGACATCGCCGCCGTAGCCGACAGGCGCAGCTTGTCGATCTCGTCATTGATGGCAGAATCCTTGGCAATGTAGGTGTCTGAGGAAGGCACATAAGCTTCCGGCTGGTAATAATCATAATAAGAAACAAAATACTCCACCGCATTCTCCGGGAAAAACTCTTTAAACTCCCCGTAAAGCTGGGCCGCAAGGGTTTTATTGTGGGCCAGCACAAGGGTGGGCTTGTTCAGCTGAGCGATCACATTGGCCATGGTAAAGGTCTTACCAGAACCCGTAACCCCCAGCAAGGTCTCAAACTGATTGCCCTCCTGAAAGCCATTTACAAGAGTTTCTATGGCCTGCGGCTGGTCACCGGTAGGGGCAAACTCGCTGTGCAGGATAAAGCCTGAGCCCTCTGGCTGGTATCTATATCCAGACTGTTTTTTTTGTGTATCTTGCACAATCAACCACCTCCTGTTCCATAGTAAAAAAGTTCGTCTATCCGCCAGAAATTCAAACAGCAAAGCTACCGGTCCCTCAGAAAAGAGGCGGAAGGAAACGGGCTTCAAGTCTTATGATGCTCCTACTTTTCACACTTTTGCTCCCGAGTTTGCCACTTTCTGAAAAATAAATTCTAAAAAATTTCCTACTTCAGTTATTTCCTTCATCCTCTTTATGCTGCAGCTTAAATGTGCTTTGCTCAAAGGTTGGTATCCAACCATTTCCAATTGCCAAGTATGCTGCCCCCGTTTTCCTTTCATTATAGCTTGGCATTTTGCAGAAGTCAACGATTCTGCGATTGCTCAAACCGGTACGAAAATGAGAAGTTACAGTTCACGGGTT
>JAUNJL010000158.1 GCA_030533315.1 Eubacteriales bacterium | reverse complement strand
GCTTCCGGCTCTCGATGATGTTGTTGATCAGCTTCTGCTCGTCATAATCATACTTCTCCGGGATCAGCACGTCCTCCGCGCCGTTGGCGATGCCGCACCACAGAGCCAGATACCCTGCGCCCCGGCCCATTACCTCGATGATGCTGCATCTCTCATGGGAGGTGGAGGTATCACGCACCTTGTCGATGGCCTCCATCGCAGTATTTACGGCAGTGTCGAAGCCGATGGTGTACTCGGTACAGGCGATGTCCAGGTCGATGGTTCCCGGAACGCCGATGGTGTTGATCCCCAGGTTTGCCAGCTTCTGGGCTCCCGCGAAGGAACCGTCTCCGCCGATGACCACCAGGCCCTCGATCCCGTGCTTCCTGCAAACCTCAGCGCCCTGCTGCTGTCCCTCCGGCGTGCGGAACTCCGCGCACCGGGCGGTGTAAAGGATGGTACCGCCCCGCTCGATGGTATCGGACACATCCTGGGCCGACATATCTACGATCTCCTCGTTCAGAAGTCCATTATACCCTTTATAGATTCCTTTTACGTTTAAGCCGCTGCTAAGACCCCTTCTGACTACCGCCCGGATAGCGGCATTCATTCCCGGGGCGTCGCCGCCGCTGGTAAGGACGCCAATGGTCTTGATCTTCTTTTCTGCCATAATTATTCTCCTCCATCTTCTGAAACTGTGGATCCTATATTCAGGCTTTAGTTTATAGCATTTCTATAAGTTTTTCAATACTCTTTCCACAACTTTAACATTGGGAGCGCCATATTTTTTACCCATTCTCTCCAGCCAGGGGGCCTGCAGCTCCACCTGGTACGCCGCCGGCATTTTCTTGATGGCTTTTACGTCCTTTAGGTAGATCACCACCGAGTCTGTCCCCGGTGACTGGCGAAGCTCCTCTAAAAGCTCTGCCTCCTTTTGGCCGTAGTCCTCCCGGTTTTCAAACTGGATCCACAGCTCCCTGGGGATCTGACTGAAGAGGCGCACCCGCTCCAGGATCAGCTTGCTGGCCTTGTCGTCCTCCCCGCTGACCCGGCCCTGGATCAGCACCTTGGCCTCCTCCTCCAGCATGGTCTGCCATTTCTCATAATCACGGGGAAAAACCACCACCTCCACCGTTCCCACCAGGTCCTCCAGGGTGAGGAAGGCCATCACCGTATTATGTTTTGTATATTTGATGGTTTTATCCACGATCATCCCGCCAACGATCACTTTTTTGTTGTCTGTGACCTTCTGGATCCCTGTATCCTCGTCGGGCTGAAAATCCGTGGTCTTGGCGGTGACCGTCTTTTCCAGCATGGAGCGGTAAGGCTCTAAGGGATGGCCGCTTAGGTAGATCCCCAGCACCTCCTTCTCAAAGGCCAGCACCGTCTCCTTCTCAAACTCCTCCACCTCCGGCATACGGATCTCAAAATCCTTTTTTTCCTCCTCCCCCACAAGGTCAAAGAGGCTCATCTGCCCGGCCATGGTGTATTTTTTGTTCTGGTTCACCGAGTCCATCACCTGAGGATATATCTGCACCTTCTGCCTGCGGTTGCCGGGAAGGCTGTCCAGGGCGCCGGACTTGATCAGGTTTTCCACCACCCGCTTGTTGATCTGGGCGCTGTTCCGCTCCACAAAATCGTTGAGGGAACGGTATTCTCCCCGCTCCTGCCGCTCCTCCACAATGGCCTGGATCACCGGGCGGCCAATGCTTTTGATGGCGGATAAGGCATAGCGGATGGCCCCCTGGTCCACAGAAAAGCTGTAGGTTCCCCGGTTAATGTCCGGAGGCAGGATGGGGATCCCCATCTGGCGGCACACCTGGATATACTCCGCCACCTTCGCGGGCATTTCGATCACGGAGGTCATCAAGGCCGCCATAAACTCCACCGGGTGATAGTATTTCAAATATGCCGTCTGGTATGCCACGATGGCGTAGGCGGCGGCATGGGATTTATTAAAGGCGTACTTGGCGAAGTCGATCATATCGTCATAAATCTTATTTGCCGTCTTTTCCGGGATTCCCCGGGAGGTGCAGCCAGGCACCCCCTCCTCCTCATTTCCGTAGACAAAATTCTGACGCTCCTTCTCCATCACCGCCGCTTTTTTCTTGGACATAGCCCTTCGCACCAGATCGCTCCGCCCAAGGGTGTAGCCCGCCAGGCTGCGAACGATCTGCATCACCTGCTCCTGATAGACGATACAGCCGTAGGTAGGCTTTAGGATGGGCTCCAGCAGGGGCGTGTCGTAGCGGATGGTGTCCGGCCTGTTTTTTCCCCGGATGTACTGGGGGATGAAGTCCATGGGGCCGGGACGGTACAGGGAGATCCCGGCGATCACATCCTCCAGGCTCTGAGGCTTCAGCTCCTTCATAAAGCTTTTCATCCCTGCGCTTTCCAACTGGAACACCCCGTCGGTGCGGCCCGTTCCCAGGGAAGCTAACACCTTTTTGTCGTCGTAGTCGATGTGATCCATGTCCAAATGGATCCCTGTGGTCTCCTCCGTCATACGGACGGCGTTCTGGATCACAGTCAGGGTCCGAAGTCCCAGAAAGTCCATTTTCAGCA
>JAUNJL010000157.1 GCA_030533315.1 Eubacteriales bacterium | reverse complement strand
ATCACCTCCGTCAGCATCCAGGAGATCCAGAGCTTTTTCGGCTACGGCATGGAATATCCCAGCACCGGCAGCGGCTCCGGCATCATCGTCGGGGAAAATGAGGATGAGCTGCTCATCGCCACAAACAATCATGTGGTGGAGGGAGCCACCACCCTGAACGTGTGCTTCATCGGGGACGACGTGGTTTCCGCCGAGCAGGAGACCCAGAGCTTCTTAAGCGGGGACGGGGATCTGAATATCAAGGACGCCGTGAAGGCGAAGCTGAAGGGCTCGGACGAGGACAACGACCTTGCGGTGATCGCGGTGAAGAAGGCGGACATTCCCCAGGATACCCTGGGCCAGATCAAGATCGCCCAGCTAGGCAGCTCTGACAGCCTGGTGGTGGGAGAGCAGGTGGTAGCTATCGGCAACGCCCTGGGCTATGGGCAGACCGTGACCTCCGGCTGGGTCAGCGCCCTGGACCGCACCGTTACGCTGGAAAACGGCAGCGCCTCCGACCTGATCCAGACAGACGCGGCCATCAATCCCGGAAACAGCGGCGGTGCCCTTTTAAATATGTACGGGGAGCTGATCGGCATCAACTGCGCCAAATATACAGGCAGCACCGTGGAGGGCACCGGGTACGCCATCCCCATCTCCAAGGCCCAGCCCATCCTGGAGGAGCTGATGAACCGCAAGACGCGGGATAAGGTGGAGGACGAATCCCAGGCCGGTTACCTGGGCGTCCAGGTGGCGGATCTGTCGGCAGAGGCAGTCCAGATGTACAACATGCCCGCCGGGGCCTTCGTGATCGAGGTGACCAAGGGCAAGGCGGCAGATGAGACGGGGATCCAGAGGAACGACATCATCATCAAGCTGGACGGCCAGAGAGTCAGCGGCAAGATGGATCTCATCGACAAGCTTCAGTATTATACGGCAGGAGAAAGCGTGGACGTGGTCATCGCCCGGGCAGACAACGGAAGGTATAAGGAACAGACCCTCACCGTCACCCTGGGCTCCCGCCCCGAACCTTAAAATCACAGAACAGATGGGATGTCAGAGCTGGCATCCCATTTTCAAGTTTATAAAAACTTTATTTGCCACACCAGAGGAGTGTGCTATAATAGCACATATAACAGCACAGCCTGATGCCGGATGGCGCGGCTGGACTGTGACAGACGAAGAAGACGCAGCAGAAAGGATTCGCTATGGCAGACCATTATGACGATCATCAGGATTTTACAGAGGTAGACACAAAGGGCAGGGAAAAGGAGGAGCGCCGGGATGACGAGGACAGCTCCGGCCGCTTCTGCTTTTTATGCCGCCGGTCCGAGGAGCAGGCCGGGAAGCTGATCGACCTGCCCAATCACATACATATCTGCACCGACTGTATGCAGAAAAGCTTTGACACCATGAACCAGCAGTTTTCCAGCGGAAGGCTCCGCTTCTCCGACCTGGCCAATATGCCGGGGATCAGCATGATCGACCTTAGCAGTCTTGGGGAGCAGCCTGCCGCCCAGAAAAAGCCGAAGAAGAAAAAGAAAGAAAAGGCCCCGGCTATCGATATGGCGTCGGTACCCGCGCCCCATAAGATCAAGGCCACCCTGGACGATTACGTGATCGGTCAGGAAAAGGCGAAAAAGGTCATGTCCGTGGCTGTGTACAACCACTATAAGAGAGTGTCCGCGGACGCCATGGACGACATTGAGATCGAAAAATCCAATATGCTGATGATCGGGCCTACCGGCTGTGGAAAGACCTACCTGGTCAAGACCCTGGCCCGCCTTCTGGACGTACCTCTCGCCATCGCGGACGCTACCTCCCTGACGGAGGCGGGATATATCGGAGACGATATTGAGAGTGTGGTATCGAAGCTTCTGGCCGCTGCGGACAACGACGTGGAAAAGGCAGAGCACGGCATTATCTTCATTGACGAGATCGACAAGCTGGCAAAAAAGAAAAACACCAACCAGAGAGACGTCAGCGGGGAGGCAGTACAGCAGGGGCTTTTGAAGCTGCTGGAGGGCAGCGAGGTGGAGGTCCCCGTAGGGGCCAACAGCAAAAACGCCATGGTTCCCCTGGTGACGGTGAACACCCGGAACATCCTCTTTATCTGCGGAGGCGCGTTCCCGGAGCTGGAGAACATCATCAAGGAGAGGCTGAACAAGCAGGCGTCTATCGGCTTTTACGCCGACCTGAAGGACAAATACGACAACGATCCTCATCTTTTGGAAAAGGTGACGGTGGACGACATTCGGGCCTTCGGCATGATCCCCGAGTTTATCGGCCGTCTGCCGGTGATCTTCACCCTGGAGGGATTGACGGAGGAGGCTCTGGTAAAAATACTAAAGGAGCCGAAAAACGCCATCCTGAAGCAGTACCAGAAGCTTCTGGCCCTGGACGAGGTCCGTCTGGAGTTTGACGACGGCGCCCTTCACGCCATCGCCGAAAAAGCGATGGAAAAAAAGACAGGAGCCAGGGCCCTGCGGGCCATCCTGGAGGAATACATGCTGGACATCATGTACGAGATCCCCAAGGACGACGCCATCGGCCAGGTCGTCATCACCA
>JAUNJL010000061.1:3113-14284 GCA_030533315.1 Eubacteriales bacterium | reverse complement strand
ACTAAGATCTTGGGATCATAGTTTTGAAATTCCCTTCCAATATTTAAAGATCGCCTTGGCGATGATCTCCTCCTTTTCCACAAACGGGTCCTCCCAATACCTGGAATCCAGGGATACGTTGCGGTTGTCTCCCAGCATGAAATACTGCCCCTCCGGTACGTGAAATTCCATGTCCTCTTCTTCGTCCATTTCTTCCCGAATGTAGGGCTCCTCCAGCTCCTCTCCGTTCACGTACACCTTTCCTCCCTTGATTTCCACACAATCTCCGGGAAGCCCGATGATCCTTTTGATGTAAGGAGTTTTTTCCAGATCCGGCGCATAAAAGATCACGATATCCAGCCTCTCAGGGTCTTTTCCCAGCTTATATGCAAGCCTGCTGCCAATGATGCGGTCCCCCGTCATCATGGTGTTTTCCATGGACTCCGAGGGTATCACCGCACTCACAAGGATGTATGTGTAAAGAAACACGGTTCCCAGCAAGACTGCGGCGGCAGCGCCCACATATGCGGCTATCCTGCGGTAAATGTCCTTTCCCATCCTTTCCTCTCCCATGTATGGTAATCTCTGTTTCCCCTTCTGTCCAGGAGCATCTCAATGGCTGCTCCCCCACTGTCTCTCTGTCTGATCCGGCTTTCTCCGAAACCTCTCTGAACCGAGAAATATTTCCAAGAAATCCTTCTTCAAAGTTCAAACGGTCCCGGCTTCCCGCAAGGGCTGGTTCCCCTTTTTGCTCCCCACAGGGAAAGGGTACCAGATCCTTGCTCTGATACCCTTTTTCACCTTCGGTCAAATGCCTAAGCACCCTCTGTCCACAACAAGCGCCATGCAGCCCCCTCACATATCGCCGGTGGCGCCTCCAGCGCATGAAAGCTGTCTCTGATGTCAGGAGAGAACCTGCAGCTTTTTGATCCGCAAAAGCAGGAATCTACTTCTCAGGGGCCGTCTCTGCCCTTTTATTCTCCTCTGGAGACGCAGTCACTTTCCCGGAACTCTCTTCCGCTTTTTTTACTGCTGCCCCCGCATTTTTCCTTCCCCTGGAGGCCGCAGTCTTTTTCCCGGAGCTCTCTTTCACTTTTTCTGCTGCCCCCGTCTTTTTTCTTCCACCTGGGGCTGCGGTCTTTTTCCCGGAGCCTTCTTCCGCCGCTGCTTCTGCTTTTTTTCTGGCCCTGGAGGTCACCGTTTTTTTCTCCAGTCCATCCTCCGCCTTCTTTCTTTTTGGGGCGGCTGTCTTCTTTGCCGCACTTCTTACAGCGCTCTTCTCCTTGGGAGAGGCAGCCTTCTCCTCTGCAGGCGTACAGGTAAACACCGTCACTCCCAGGGCGGGAAGCGTCAGACGGATGGAATACTCTCTCTCGTCACATTCCTCCTTCTTTGACGTCTTTACCCGGGGGTTGGTACGCCCCTCGCCGCCATACTGCTTTGCGTCGCTGTTAAAGATCTCCTTGTATTTTCCATGGAAGGGCACGCCCACCTGATAACTTTCGTAGGGGATGGCCGCAAAATTGCAGACCGCCAGAAGACTCTCCTCCGGCTTGTCCGTCTTTCGGAGAAAGGCCACCACGTTTTCCTCGTACTTCATCAGCTGTACCCACTCAAAGCCATCATAGGAATGATCCATGGCATAAAGGGCAGGATGAGCCTTGTACATCTTGTGAAGATCCTGGATGCAGGCCTTCAGGCCCGGGCTGCAGGAGGCGTCCGGCGCCGTCATCTTACAGCCGGGATGGAGCATCTGATATCCATAGACCTCCCTCACCTGAGCCTCCTTCATGGTCTCATCCCCGGGAAGAAGCTCCATGAAGGAGGACAGATCTCCCACGTCCCTGGTTCCCAGTGTCAGGACGTAATGCTCAGAATAAGCATACACCATGGAAAGGGTCAGCTGGTCGTGAACATTCTTTCTCAGAATGGGATCTGTCTTCAGATAGGACAAAAAGTCCTTTGTCCAGCCTCCGCTCCATTTATAGCCAAAACCGATATGATCCTTTTCCACCGCTTCCGTCAGCTCCGGCCACAGACCATCCTCCTGGGCGATCAGGATTGCCCCTGGGCTTCTCTTGGCCAGGATGGAATTGAGGTGCTTCAAAAACTCCACGGCAGCCAGGTTTTCATTGGTGCCATAGATGTTTGCCTTCCACTCTCCCGGACTCCTGCCGTAATCCAGATACAGCATGGCGTCCACGTCGTCCAGGCGAAGTCCGTCCGCATGATACACCTCCAGCCAGAAGCAGGCGTTGGAGATCAGGAAGTCCACCACCATGGGACTCTCATAATTGTAAAGCATGGTTCCCCACATGGGATGCAGGGCGTAGGATGGATCCTTGACCTCGTACAGCGGCGTTCCGTCAAAAAGCTCCAGACCGCCCTCGAACCTTGGGAAATGGGCCGGGGTCCAGTCCAGAATCACGCCGATTCCTCCCTGATGCAAAAGATCCACCGTCTTCTGGAAATCCTCGGGACTCCCATATCTTGTGGTAGGCGCAAAGTAAGCCGTGGTCGCATAGCCGCCAGATCCCTCATCCAGGTATTCCATCACCGGATGCAGCTCCACATGGGTGTACCCCAGACCGGCCACAAAATCCAGAAGGGCCTGGCCGCTCTCCCACTGTGTCAGGCTGGTCTCATAGATGGACATGGGCTGCCTGCGGTCCGCATATTTCGCCCTCTCCTTCATCCATGCCCCGTCATTCCAGGCAAAAGACCTGGTGTCGGCAACGACGGAGGCGCAGGAGGGAGGCGCCTGGACGCCGAAGCCATAGGGATCCGCCTTTAGAAGGAGATCTCCTCCCTTTACCTTGATCTCATACTTGTAGGCATCCCCTGGCTTTGCGCCGGGTACGAACAGCTCGTAGATCCCGGACATGGGCATCCGCTGCATGGGCATCCGGCGACCGTCCCAGTCATTGAAATCTCCCACAACGCTGACCCGCAGGGCATTGGGGGCCCACACCGCGAAGCAGGTGCCCTCCACGCCGCTGACCACCGCAGGATGCGCCCCCAGCTTCTCGTAGATCTCGTAGGAAACTCCTCCCAGGAACGCCTTTTCATCCTCTTCCGTGAAAAAACCTGGAAAAGCATAGGGATCGTAAAACTCCTGAACCTCTTCCCCTTTTTTTACCTGAAACCGATAGGCTGGCAGCTTCCTTCCAGGGATCATGGCCCCAAAATAGCCTGCATCGTCTTCCCGCTCCATGGGGTAGCTCTCCTCTCCCACAAGGACGCTTGCCTCCCATGCCTCCGGAAAAAAGCCCTGGATCAGAACGCCGTCAGGTGTCAGGCGGGGAGCCATCACGTCCTTGGGCGACGCCTCCTCGCCGTAAACTACGGCTTCGATCCTGGGCCAGTCCATATAACCATACACTTTTTCATTCATAATACTCTCTCCATTTCTCCACAAAGCTGCGGTGCAAAAGGGTGCTCAGCCTTTCGGCAGATATCAGGATGCCATATGTAAGGAGTCTTCTCCCTACCTTTTTTTCTATTCTATCATCATTTTCCCGAAAGTCAACTACTCATCACCGAAAGGTAATGGGCTTGTAAGCCCGGTAAGCGGGGTTTTTGCAGCCTAATTGAATTTGTGAAAGGAATTTGTTTGACAAACCTCCTTCCCTGGGTTAAATTGTTGTTAGGATCGAAACAGGTACCGATGAGAAAGGTATATCGATCGTTCTTTGCATTCCAGCAGCCTAGGCTGCAAAGCGGGCCCTTCCCCACTGCCTGCTGGGAAAGGGACCATTCATTGATTGTAGTGATAAGGAGGAGTTTGTGATGGATAACAGACGATATGATGTGACAGCGCTTGGGGAACTGCTGATCGATTTTACGGAAAACGGCGTCAGCGGCCAGGGCAACCCCCTTTTGGAGGCCAATCCCGGCGGTGCGCCCTGTAATGTTCTTGCCATGCTGGGCCGGCTTGGGAAAAAGACCGCCTTTATCGGAAAGGTGGGCAATGACATGTTTGGCCGACAGCTTAAGGAGGCGGTGGAGGAGGTGGGCATTTCCACCGAGGGGCTCCTCATGGACGACAAGGTCCACACCACCCTTGCCTTCGTCCACACCTATCCCGACGGGGACCGGGACTTTTCCTTCTACCGTGATCCGGGAGCGGACATGATGCTGAAAAAAGAGGAGGTTTCCCAGGATCTGATCAAAAACTCTTCCGTCTTCCATTTCGGCACCCTTTCTTCCACCCACCCAGGAGTCAGGGAGGCCACCCGCCACGCCCTGAAGCTGGCCAAAGAGTCCGGCTGCATCATCACCTTTGACCCCAATCTCCGGCCTCCCCTCTGGAAATCCCTGGAGGACGCAAGGGAGGAGATGCTGTATGGAATGTCCCTCTGCGATATGCTGAAAATCTCCGACAACGAGGTGGAGTTTTTGTTTGGCACCACGGACTACGACAAGGGAGCTGCCATGATCGAAGAACAGTTCCACATTCCCCTGGTGCTGATCACCATGGGAAAGGAGGGCAGCCGCGCCTATTATCAGGGCATGAGGGCCGAGGCAGCCTCCTTCCTGCAGGAGCGCACCATTGAGACCACGGGGGCCGGAGACACCTTCTGTGCCAGCGCCATCAATTACATCCTGGAGCACGGCCTGACAGGCCTCTCAAAAGAAAACCTGGAGGAGCTGCTCACCTTTGCCAATGCGGCCGCATCCCTCATCACCACCAGAAAGGGCGCCCTGCGGGTGATGCCTCAGAGGCAGGAGGTTCTTGATTTTATCGCCTCCCGCCGTTAAGGGCGGCGTCTGGCTTTTTCCAGAGGCGGCTAAAAAAAGGAACCCAGACCAAAAAACGAAGGTCCGGGTTCCTTTTTCTTTTTATTTTACAGCCATGGGCCTGGCTAAATAAAATATTCGATGGTCTGCTCTGCCGTCAGGGTTTCCTCCTTGTGGAACAAAAGGACCGCCTCCCTGTCCTCCTTGGGTCCCAGAGCATAGGTGGTGGTTCCCTCACAGTTGAAGTATTTCTCCGGGACCACCCTGTTAAAGGCAAAGGGATGATCCCAATCCATCAGGATATCCTCCTCCTCGTAGGGATCCTCCTCATAGTAAGGGTCAAAAAGATACACCAGCCCGTCCTTCACCTTTGTGAGAAGGACATAGTGCTCCACCTCGTAGATCAGCCGCAGCACCACGGCGCCCCCTCTCATCAGGGCGTCGTTGATGTAGCTTTCATCTCCCAGAAAAACACATTCTCCGGAAAGATATTTTGAGCGGATGGACAGATGATCCACCTTGCCGAACTGATTCAGCCAGTTGGATAAAAAAAGCATGGCCATGCGGGAGGTGCCGCTTTTTCCCGGCTCTCCCTCCTCCCCGTAGCAATCCAGGCAGTAAAGCATGATATTTCGGATAATCTCCGGCGGGATCTCTTCCCTGTCAAAAAGATAACTGATGGCATTCATCATGGTGGTTGGCCCACAATCGTATTCTGTCTGCTGATAGTGCAGCGGATTTTTCATTTGTCAGATTCCCTCCTCTTCCAAGGCTTGGATCCCCCATTGTTCACGGAGGATGCCTCTTTCTTCCCCAGGCGGCACACCTGCACGGATTCCCGCCCGCCGCAGGGACCCTTTCCCGATCTCCGCAGCTTTCCCCGGCAAAGCCCTCTTTTCTCACTGCGGGGATTTTTTCAGGCCGAAGCCTCCGTCCCCTGGGGCAAACCTGCCAATCAGCAGGTGAGAAGGCCGGCGACCAGAGCCGCCCCGGCCTCCAGATCCTCCAGGGTAGTGTACTCTCCCGTGCCGTGGCACTGGTACATCCCGCAGGATAAAACGATCCCGGAAATATGGTTCCGGAAGAAATTGTGGTTGTCACTTCCCCCGTAGGTGCTGGTCAGGGAAGGCTCCCTTCCCATGTCCCGGCACACCCTGAGAAAGCGCTCCACCACCGGCGCATCCCTTGGTATCTCATAAGCCTGCAGATCCACGCTGTGCTCCAGGGTGTAGGAGGCTCCAGTTCCCTCCAGAGCCTCCCGGAAGACCTCCTCCGTCTCCCGCAGCACCTCACAGGCCCTCTCATGGCTGTAGCTGCGTATCTCTCCCTTGCAGACACAGGACTGAGGCACGATGTTTACCATGCCTCCCCCCTGGATGAAGCCCACGTTCAGGGTCGTGTCCTCCCCGATCCTCCCCATGGGAAGGCGGCTGACAGCCCGGCTCATGCAGGCGATGGCGTGTATCCCCTCTTCCGGCGCAAAGCCGGCATGGGAGGCCTTGCCCTTTACGGAAAAGGTGAAGGAGATCAGGGAAGGAGCCTTGATGGCCGCCGCCCCCACCGGGCCGCTTAAATCCAGCACATAGGCTTCCCTGGAACGAATCCTGGAAAAATCAAAGACGTTTGTCCCCTTCAAAAAAAGCTCCTCCCCCATGGGAAACAGCACCTCCAGGGAGCGGTGAGGAATCCCCTGCTCCCGCAGGGCCCGAACCGCCTCCAAAATCTCCGCCAGCCCGCACACATCGTCCGCTCCCAAAACGGTATCCCCCCGGGAGACGATCCGGCCGTCCTCTCCAAGGAAGGCTTCCTTTTGAAGTCCCGGCTCCACCGTATCCATATGGGCACAGAACAGCAAGGGATCTCCCGGAAGCGCACCGGGAAGATAGCCGTAAAGATTGCCCGCATTCCCCTGGCAGGTCTCCCCCGCCATGTCCTCCTCCACCGAAAAGCCCAGGGAAAGAAGCTCCTCTCTCAGCCGGTCTGCCATTTGCCTCTCCCCAAGGCTCACGCTGTCGATGGACGTCAAAGACATAAACAAATCCAAAAGTCTTTTCCGGTCAATCCATACTCCCATACCTCTTCCTCCCTCTTCACACGGAGCTCCCCAGGCGTCCGCACCTCTAAAAATGACTGGCCTCCGCCCAGAAAATCCCCCACTGTCAGCAGCGGGGGGATCAGACATCAAGATCTCAGTTGTCAATCGCTCAGATACACTGTTCTCTTCGCTCTTTGTCCTTGTATAATATAGCACTAGATGGTCAGAATGTAAATCGCTTCTTTTTTGAGGACGATCCCCTCCGGCCCGTCCATCTGCATTTAGCTAAGATGGCTTTGAAAAAATGCCAAAACAAGCGGACAGCAGGGCCATACAGCCTGGACATTGACGCCCCAAAAGCCGCCCGGAGCTTCGGATCCTGGCCGCCGCCGTCATGGAAAAAGAGACATCCCACAGGAGAGTCCGCCGCTGAAAGCCCCGGATCTCAAGGGAACGCCTCTTTTTTGTATATTTATTTTACGACTCTCACTCTGGATACCCCTTCGATGGAGGCAAGGGCTTCCAACGCCTGCTGGGAGGCTGCGCTTTCCAGATCGATCAGGGTATAGGCATATTCGCCCTTACTCTTGTTGGTCATGTCCGCGATGTTCAGGCCCTCACTTCCCAGGATGTTGGTAACCTGGCTGATCATGTTGGGTACGTTTTTGTGGGTGACGGCAATACGCCCCACGGCCACACAGGTGCCCATGTCACAGTTGGGGAAATTGACGGAGTTTTTGATATTTCCGTTTTCCAGGAAATCCCGGATCTCCTTCACGGCCATCACGGCACAGTTCTCCTCGGACTCCTCCGTGGAGGCTCCCAGGTGGGGCGTCACCAGGATTCCCTCTCGTCCCGCAACCACCGGGTTTGCAAAATCCGTCACGTATTTCTTGACCTTACCGCTCTCCAGAGCCTCCACCAGGGCATCCTCGTCCACCAGCAGATCTCTTGCAAAGTTCAGGATCACCACGCCGTCCTTCATCTTTTCCAGAGCCTCTCTGTTGATCATTTTCCTGGTCTCCTCCAGAAGGGGCACATGGATGGTAATGTAGTCGCACTTGCTGTAGATCTCGTCCAGGCTCTTGCTGTGGCGGATGGTGCGGGAAAGGTTCCAGGCTGCGTCAATGGAGATGTAGGGGTCATAGCCGTAAACGTCCATTCCAAGGCCAGCCGCCGCATTTGCCACCATGCTTCCTATGGCCCCAAGACCGATGATACCCAGGCTTTTTCCCATGATCTCACACCCGGCAAACTTCTTTTTCGTCTTCTCCACCAGCTTGTCAATGTCCTTCTGATCCTTCTCCTGCTGTACCCACTCGATACCGCCCACGATGTCCCTGGAGGCCAGAAGCATTCCTGCCAGAACGAGCTCCTTGACACCGTTTGCGTTTGCTCCCGGCGTGTTAAAGACCACGATGCCCTTTTCCGCGCACTCCTTCACGGGAATGTTGTTGACCCCGGCACCCGCCCGGGCGATGGCTGCCACCGTTGTGGGCAGCCTCATCTCGTGCATCTTTGCACTGCGGACAAGGATCGCATCACATTCCTCCAGCGTCTCCGACCGCCGGTAATTATCGTCAAAAAATGCCAGCCCCTTATCTGCGATGGGGTTTAGGCAATGATACTGATACATTACGCATTTTCCTCCTCAAACTTTTTCATAAAGGCGACAAGAGCCTCCACGCCCTCCTTGGGCATGGCGTTGTAAATGCTGGCGCGCATACCGCCCACGCTTCTGTGGCCCTTCAGGTTCACCAGGCCTGCTGCCTCCGCCTCTTTTACAAACTTCGCATCCATCTCCTTGTCGCCGGTCACGAAAGGAACATTCATCAGAGAACGGTCCTTCGGCTCCACGGTGCCTCGGAACAGACGGCTGGAATCCAGGAAATCGTACAAAAGCTTTGCCTTCTCCTCGTTGCGTCTCTTCATTTCCTCCAGTCCGCCCATGGATTTCAGCCACTGGAACACCTTCCCGCACACATAAATGCAGTAGGCGTTGGGGGTATTGTACAGGCTTCCTGCGTCCGCATGTGTCTTGTACGTCAGCATGGTGGGCGTACCTGGAAGCACGTCCTGGGTGATCAGATCCTCCCGTATGATGACGATGACCATGCCCGCAGGGCCGATATTCTTCTGAACGCCGCCGTAGATCACGCCGTACCTGGACACGTCCACCGGCTCGGACAAAAAGCAGGAGGACACGTCCGCCACCAAGGGCTTGCCCTTTGTGTCCGGCAGCTCCTTATATTTTGTGCCGTAAATGGTGTTGTTTTCACAAATATAAACATAATCTCCATCAGGACTGATGGGAAGATCCGTCAGATCCGGGATGTAGGAAAAGGTCTTGTCCTCCGAGGAAGCGATCTTATTGACCTTTCCGTACTTCTGGGCCTCCTGGTATGCTTTCTTCGCCCACTGTCCTGTGACAATGTAATCCGCCACCCCGTTTTTCATCAGGTTCATGGGGATCATGGCAAACTGCTGGGAGGCTCCTCCCTGGAGAAACAGCACCTTGTAGTTGTCCGGGATGTTCATCAGATCCCTCAGATCCTTTTCCGCCTGGTCGATGATCTCCTGGAAGGCCTTGCTTCTATGGCTCATCTCCATCACGGACATCCCGGTTCCCTTGTAATCCATCATCTCTTCTGCCGCTTCCTTCAGCACGCACTCCGGGAGCACGGCCGGTCCTGCGGAAAAGTTATACACTCTGCTCATTTTTTTTCATATCCTCCTCATCAAACACCTCTTTCAGGCTTGCGCCTGCGGGAACCATGGGATAAACGGAAAGGTCCCGATCGATCCAGCAGTCCAGTACCACCGGCCCGTCAGCGCTGAGAGCCTCCTTTAAGGCAGGCTCCACCTCCTCCGGCCTTGTGACCCGCATCGCCCGGGCGCCCATGGCCTGGGACACCTTCACGAAATCCACGCTGTCCTCTAAAACCGTGTGGGAATAGCGTTTTCCATAAAACAGGGTCTGCCACTGGCGCACCATTCCCAAAACATGATTGTTCAGTATGATCTGCACCAAAGGCTTGCCGCAGCGCACCGCCGTCGCCACCTCGTTCATGTTCATGCGGAAGCAGCCGTCCCCAGCGATGTTGACCACGGTCTTGTCTGGGCATCCCATCTTTGCCCCGATGGCCGCACCCAGGCCGTAGCCCATGGTCCCCAGTCCGCCGGAGGTCAAGAACCTCCTTGGCTCCTGGAACTTGAAATATTGGGCCGCCCACATCTGATGCTGGCCCACGTCCGTGGAGATGATGGCGTCCCCCTTTGTCAGCTCATAAAGCTTCTGGATCACATAGGGGCCGGTCAGCCGGCTTCGGTCATATTCCAGAGGGTATCGATCCTTCATCTGCTCCACGTGCTCCGCCCACTCCCGATGCTCCTTCTCTGGAACCAGGGAAAGAAGCTTCTGGAGAACCACCTTCAGGTCCCCGATCACGGAAGCGTCCACCGTCACGTTTTTGTTGATCTCCGCCGCATCCACGTCGATCTGCAGGATCCTGGCGTCTGCGGCAAAGTTCTTGGTATCCCCCGTCACCCGGTCGCTGAACCTGCAGCCCAAGGCGATCAAAAGGTCACACTCGCACATGGCGTAATTGGATGCCTTCGTGCCGTGCATTCCCGCAAGTCCTGTGTAAAGCTCGTCCTCCCCGGAAAAAGCGCCCTTTCCCATCAGGCTGTCGCAGACCGGGGCCTGTATCCTGTGAGCAAGCTGGCGTACCTCCCTGGAGGCATTTGACAGGATGGCCCCGCCTCCCACCAGGATGAAGGGTCTCTCTGCCTCCTGTATCATCCTTGCGGCCGTCTCCAGATCCTCCTGTCGGATGGTATCGGTCTTTGCCTCCACGGGGGTGATGCTGTGGCGGATGTACTCGCAGGACATGGCCGTCACGTCCTTGGGAACATCCACCAGAACCGGGCCCGGCCGGCCAGCTTTTGCTATGGCAAAGGCTTTGCGGATGGTATCCGCAAGCTTCGTCACGTCTTTTACAATATAGCTGTGCTTCGTCACCGGCATAACGATCCCGGCGATATCCACCTCCTGAAAGGAATCCTTTCCCAGAAGGGCGGTCCCCACGTTGCAGGTGATGGCCACCATGGGAATGGAATCCATAAACGCCGTGGCGATCCCCGTTACCAGGTTGGTCGCTCCCGGCCCGGACGTGGCAAGGCACACGCCCACATTTCCCGTAGCCCTTGCGTAGCCGTCCGCCGCATGGGACGCCCCCTGCTCATGGGAGGTGAGCACATGGTTGATCCTGTCACTGTATCTGTAGAGAGCATCGTAAACGTTTAAGATCGCTCCGCCCGGATAGCCGAACACCGTATCCACGCCCTGCTCCAGCAGACACTCTATTATAATCTCTGCACCTGTAAGCTGCACTGTTTCCTCCTAACTGTCCGATGT
>JAUNJL010000061.1:0-3013 GCA_030533315.1 Eubacteriales bacterium | reverse complement strand
CTGTCCGATGTCTTTGAACATACTCCAACTGATCTTACTTTGTTTCTGGAATTGCCAGGACGGCGCCTCTGTTTCCTGAGGTCACCATGGCCGCGTATCTTGCCAGATAGCCCGTGGTCACCCTTGGCTCCCTGGGCTGCCATTTCTGCCTTCTGGCCTCCAGCTCCTCCTCTGACACCTTCAGCTCCAGCTTCAGTCCTGGAATGTCTATGGAGATCATATCTCCCTCTTCCACCAGGGCAATGGGACCGCCCACGGCTGCCTCCGGGGAAACATGGCCGATGGAAGCGCCTCGGGAAGCGCCGCTGAAGCGGCCGTCCGTGATCAGGGCCACGGAGGATCCAAGCCCCATACCGGCAATGGCGGAAGTGGGATTCAGCATCTCTCTCATGCCAGGGCCGCCCTTTGGCCCCTCATAGCGGATCACCACCACGTCCCCTTCGCAGATCTTTCCGCCCTTGATGGCGGCAATGGCGTCCTCCTCACAGTCAAACACGCGGGCGGGACCTTCATGGACCATCATCTCCGGCGCCACGGCGGAGCGCTTCACCACGCTTCCGTCTGGAGCCAGATTGCCCTTCAGGACGGCAAGTCCTCCCGTCTCGCTGTACGGATTCTCCAAAGGCCGGATCACCTTCGGATCCAGATTCACACAGTCCCTGATATTCTCGCCCACGGTCTTGCCCGTGACCGTCATGCACTCCGTATTCAGAAGTCCCTTCTTGTTCAGCTCGTTCATCACCGCATAAACGCCGCCGGCCTCGTTGAGATCCTCCATATATGTGGGACCTGCCGGAGCCAGGTGACAAAGATTCGGCGTCTTTGCGCTGATCTCGTTTGCAAAGCTGATGTCAAAATCCCATCCGATCTCATGGGCGATGGCCGGAAGATGGAGCATACTGTTTGTGGAGCAGCCCAGGGCCATGTCCACGGTCAGTGCGTTCAGGATGGCATCCTTCGTCATAATGTCTCTCGGACGGATGTTCCGCTCATACATCTCCATAACCTTCATGCCTGCGTGCTTTGCCAAACGGATACGATCCGAATACACGGCGGGAATGGTGCCGTTGCCCTTCAGGCCCATACCCAGCACCTCGGTCAGGCAGTTCATACTGTTTGCCGTATACATTCCTGAGCAGGAACCGCAGGTGGGACAAGCCTTGTTCTCGTATTCTGCCAAACCCTCCTCTGTCAGCTTTCCGGCCGTATAGGCTCCCACGGCCTCAAACATGCTGGAAAGACTCGTCTTGTGGCCGCCGATGTGACCGGCCAGCATGGGACCGCCGCTGACAAAGACGGTGGGTACGTTGATCCTGGCTGCCGCCATCAAAAGTCCCGGTACGTTCTTGTCACAGTTTGGCACCATCACCAGGGCGTCAAACTGATGAGCCAAAGCCATGGCCTCTGTGGAATCTGCGATCAGATCCCTTGTCACCAGGGAATACTTCATCCCCAGATGTCCCATGGCGATGCCGTCACAGACGGCGATGGCCGGAAACACGATGGGCGTTCCCCCCGCCATGGCCACTCCCTGCTTTACGGCGTTCACGATTTTATCCAGATTCATATGACCGGGCACGACCTCATTATAGGAGCTCACGATACCTACCAGAGGCCGCTCCATCTCTTCCTTTGTAAATCCAAGGGCATTGAACAGGGAGCGGTGAGGCGCCTGCTGTGAGCCCGTTTTTACTGCGTCACTTCTCATTTGTCATTCTTCCTTTCCATTCTATTTTCCTTTTGATTTATGGTAAAGGGATCTGGACGGGCCTCATGGAATATGGTCCTGTCCCCATCCCCTTCTATTTCGTGTCAAACGGCTTCTGCGATCCTGTCTCCCATCTCTCTGGTACCCACGAGGGTGCAGCCCTCGGACATGATGTCACCGGTGCGCCAGCCCTCCGTGAGCACCTTCTGGACAGCGGCCTCCACGGCGTCTGCCTCCTTGTCCAGGTTCAGAGAGTAGCGCAGCATCATCGCCGCGGACAGTACGGTGGCAATGGGATTTGCCTTGTTTTGGCCTGCAATATCCGGGGCGGAGCCATGGCTGGGCTCGTAAAGTCCAAAGGAAGTCTCGTTCAGGCTTGCGGAGGAGAGCATCCCGATGGAGCCGGTCACCATGCTGGCCTCGTCGGAGAGGATGTCCCCAAACATGTTTTCTGTCAGGATCACTTCAAACTGTCCGGGATCCCGGACAAGCTGCATGGCGCAGTTGTCCACCAGCATATGCTCCAAGGTCACCTCCGGATAATCCTGGTGCACCTCCTCCACCACCTTTCTCCAAAGGCGGGAGGAATCCAGAACATTTGCCTTGTCCACGCTGGTCACCTTTTTTCCCCGCTTCATGGCAATGTCAAAGGCCTTTATGGCGATGCGGCGGATCTCACTCTCGCTGTATGTGAGAGTGTCTATAGCCTTTTTCTCTCCTTTTTCTTCGATGGTCTTTCTTTCCCCAAAATAAAGGCCTCCCGTCAGCTCCCGGACGATGATCATGTCGAAGCCGTCGCCAATGATGTCCTCACGCAGGGGACAGGCGTCCTTTAATTCCTGATAAAGATATGCTGGGCGAAGGTTTGCAAAGAGATTTAATGCCTTGCGAATGCCAAGAAGTCCTGCCTCCGGGCGTTTGGATGGCTCCAGCTTGTACCAGGGGGATGTTTTTGCGTCCCCGCCGATGGAGCCCATGAGAACGGCGTCCGAAGCCTTTGCGGTGTCTATGGCCTCCTGGGTCAGTGGAACGCCGTGAGCATCGATGGAGGCGCCGCCTAAAAGAATCTCTGAATATATGAAGGTGTGGCCGAATTTCTCGCATACCTTGTCCAGAACTTTTTTGGCCTCGGCAACGATTTCCGGCCCGATCCCGTCGCCGGGGATCAGGGAGATTTTGTATTCCATAATTGTTTCCTCGCTCTCTTTTCCCTTCTTTTGAAGGGGATGAATAACATAATGGTATTATAATAACGCAAATTGGGGAAGATTTCAACCTATTAAAGTATAAAACTTTCCTTGGGTG